>NZ_BOPZ01000006.1 GCF_018332455.1 Clostridium polyendosporum | reverse complement strand
AATTTAAAAGTTTAATCTCTATGCTCTCAAAAGAATTGCTGTACTTAATTTCCTCTGTTTAATTTTCAAAGACCAAGTTATTTTTGCATGTCATCAACTGACTGCTTGACTATCTTATCAGCTTTTCGTTTCTCTGTCAACAACCTTTTTTATAATTTTTAAAGTTCAATTGACATCTATAGAGAAACTACTTTTAGTTTGCCGAGTTGAACCGACAAGTGATATCTTATCACATCTAAAGCTGTTGTCAACACTTTGTTGTTGACTTCTTTATCGCTTGCTCACCGCAGCGACATCAACTATCTTATCACATAAACTAATAACAAAAAAGTGCTTTTATATCGTATTATCAAAATATCTCGATATTTATCTTTTTTCCTCGTTTATTGTCAGCTATCCTATTAGTGATACGCTAGGTAGATTTATACGAGAAACCTGATTATTACAACTAGACTTAGCGCGAATTAATGCATCTATTAACATATTAAAATAACTATAATTTCAAAATAGAAGAACAAAAAATACTAATATAATTATGATAATATCTAATATTATTCCCTTCTCTACTGTAAAGATAACTTTTTAAAAATTATAACTCTCCACTTTTACTGATACTATATAGTTAATTTAGTTTCAAATATTCATATACAAAGTCTACATATCTAAACATCTTTCTAATCACAGGGGCTGTATCCTCTCCACTATTTATGACACGTGCATACTCAAAAAGGTTATAGTATGTTTGTCTTACCTATGGAGCATTTAGGTATCTTAACTCCCTATATTAGAAATACACTTATTGCTGCAAGCCAGATAGGAATGGAGTGAATCATTGTTAAATGATGTAGGTATGCTAATATCAACTATCTTTGCACATTTCCTTATTGAATAGCCATTTATCATACATCTAACATAGAGTATCCACTTTTTAATATCCTTCTTACTATTATGATGTGGTAAGCGTATAAAGTCAGTAAAAGTCTTTCGGCACGATTTACAGATATAACTTTTTTTAAAAAATATTAGTTTTTTGCACTAAGTTTTTGTTTTTTTAAAAGGTCAGGTATGCTATTCTACCCTAAAATGGTATAATATGAAATTATTATGAATTTGGGTATATAATTACAATAATCACAAACTTAAAAAATAATTTTAAAAAAAATTTATTTATAGAGGAAGGATATAATTATGATTAATATGTTTGATTTAAGTGGTAAAGTTGCTCTAGTTACAGGAGCTTCTTCAGGACTCGGAGTTCAATTCGCAAAGGCTCTTGCTAGACAAGGTGCTGATATAGCAATTGTTGCAAGAAGACTTGAAAAATTAAATCAAGTTAAAGCAGAAATAGAAGCACTTGGAGTTAAATGCGTATCTCTAAAATGTGATGTAGCAAAAGTAGATGAAATTAAAGAAACCGTTGCTAAGATAAAAGAACATTTCGGTAAAATTGATATTTTAGTAAATAATGCAGCTATCGCTTTAGATGCTCCTGCTGAAAAGCAATCAGATGAACTTTGGGAAACAATGGTTAATGTAGATTTAAACAGTGTATTTTATTTTTCACGCGAAGTTGGAAAGATTATGATTGAGAATAATTATGGAAAAATTATAAATATAGGCTCAATAAACAGTAGTGTTGCATCTACTTATATGCCACTTACAGCTTATTGTTCTGTAAAGGGTGGTGTGCTTATGTTTACAAAAGCTTTAGCAACTGAGTGGGCAAAATATAATATTACTGTAAATGCTATCGGCCCTGGTTATTTTGAAAGCGAAATGACTGCTGAGCTTGTGGATGATGCAGAATTTTCTCCAGTAGTTAAAACTTTCTGCCCTATGGGGAGATTTGGGCGTGAAGGTGAATTAGACGGTGCAATTGTTTATTTAGCTTCTGATGCTTCAAGCTATACAACAGGACAAATTCTAAATGTAGATGGAGGATGGACAGCAGTTTAGAAATAACATCTAATATTTTATAGAAAAAAGCTAGATATTAAGCCCAGAAGACGCAGGTTTAGAGATTCATCCCAACATTGATCAATTCACACGTATTGAAGAAGATCAAGGACTTGTTAAAATGGGTAGTAGTAAATATAACCTGGATTTTCAAAGAAAAGTCTATAAAAACAGCCTTCTATAAGAAGCCATAGCTTCAATAAGTCCACAAAGACATAAAGTACACAATTTATTAAAAATGATATATGATAATGGAGTATCTCCAAGACACTTGATAGATATATTAGGCGAGTATGTGGATACATATGTTATAGACTTTGACGTTGCTTTAGCTAGAACAGTTAATTAATAATATATAGATACCCTAATTAAAAAATGACAAAGGAGTATTACCCTTTGTCATTTTTTAATTAGAATATTCAATGTTAATCTTACCTACTTTACTTTCAAAAATCAATGAATGCTCTGCCTTTTCCTCGATGACTTTATTTCCAACTTATATCTGCTTTTTTTCTTGGTACAGTTCTAAAATATTTCACATCAGGATATCCAATTACCATGCATGTTACAATTTTTTTACCTTCCTTTACTCCTAGAAAATCCATAATTTTTTTGTTGTCTTGTGCGGCTCTTACCAAAAATCCGCTAAAGAGTGTGCCAAGCCCTAAAGCATTTGTCATAAGTTCCATATTTGAAGAAGCTAATGCACCATTTACATCTGAATTAGCCGTAACTATTATTACTGCTGGTGCATTAAAGAATAGCCTATCATTTTCATTAGGATTTAAATTAAAGTCTTCATACATTCTCATCCACATCTCTGCGTATCTTTTAAACATCATAGTCTGTGGAGTTAGATTGGCTAGTAAATCTTCTCCTAATTTCTTTAAACTTTCTAATGTTAAAGCTTTTAATTCTTGTAGTCCTTCCCTTACTACTATATAAGACACATCTTGCAGGTTGCTACCAGTTTGAGTGTATCTACCAGCTTCTATAATTTTAGAAATCTTCTCTTCTTCTACTTCTTTATCTTTAAATTGTCTTACAGTTCTTCTGAATTTAATAAAATTTAGAAGATTATCAGCATCAACTAAAAACTCTTCTTTATTATAATTTTTCACATCTTCCATGTTGTACTCATCTGTTGATACTGCATCTTTAGGACATACAGCAATACAATGTCCGCATTTAATACAGCTTTTATTATTAATCTTAGCTTTACCACCAATTATTTCAATATCTCTTAGAAAGCAATCCTTAACACATAGTCCACAACCAATACACTTTTCAGTATTTACATTCATCATAATATAATCAACTCCTTAAAAGGCTTTTATTTAATATACTTTTGACTTATATATAAATAAAATTTATAATAGTTTTTATAATAAACTTATGCAATTATTTATATATTCGCTGATACACTAGGATTATATCATTATCTTATTAATTATGTCTAATTACTAATATTCACACTTCTATAACCAAAAGTTATAGATAAGCACTATTTTTATATTACAAGGAGTATGAACATGAATTTACAGCAATTAGAATATTTTAGAAAAGTAGCTGAAACCGAAAACTTTACCGCTGCTGCAGCTTTAGTATCGGTAACTCAACCTGCTTTAAGCAAAGCAATTTCTAAATTAGAAGCAGAATTAAATGTATCTTTATTTGAAAGAAATGGCCGTAATGTTAAACTTACCTCTTTTGGCGAAGCTTTTTTAAAGCATGCTAATATAGCTCTGTTAGAGGTGGAAAAAGGAATTCGGGAATTACAAGCCATGGCAAACCCTGATAAAGGGATTATTTCTATTGCATCTACCTACTGCATTGGAACATACTTTATGCCTTTTATAATTAGTGGTTTTTTAAACAGCTGCCCCTGTACTAAATTTCAATTTAATCATGAATCTACACCTGAAATATTAAATGATTTAAAAGATGGTAAAATAGACTTGGGGTTTTATGACAACATTGATGATATTCATAAACATACTGAAATTAAATCAATACCAGTAAAAAAAGAAGAATACGTTTTGATTGTTCCAAAAAGTCATCCTCTTTCAAATCAAACAGAAGTTTCTTTAAAAGACTTAAAAGATGAATCCTTTATTGTATTTTCTGAAGGATATAAAGATATGATGCTTTCTTATTCTGAACTTATGGGTTATACTCCCAAGATTTCCATACAACCTAATGAAGTTAGTATGCTTGGAGGATTAGTCGCTGCTGGTGCTGGTATTACTATAGTTCCTAATGCTCCTCTTATTAACACAAGTACGGTTTCTATTATAAAAATAAAAGAAAACATTGGATATAGAACTATTTATATGGGCTGGCTAAAGGATTCTTATATATCCCCTGTAGCAAAGAAATTTAGAGACTACGTAATATCATTAGCTTCTAACAGTTAGAAATATTTACTTAAAATCCTTTGATCTCAGCCTATTTCTTTACTATCTTTACTATCTTCACCACTGTCTCCACATGTGCTGATTGCTGATTATAGACAAATAAAAAAAGATGTAGTGCGATTAACTTTAAATTAAGCCTTTGTTTAAGAAATGTATTTTAAAAAAGAATTATATTAATAACAAACATCTTCTAGTACAATAATATATTTTACATTGCTAATCACGGTATTTAGATGTGCCGTTAGCTTTTATAATTTTACAGCATTTATTTTGGTTTTAACTCCAATAATCTTTAAACATAAAAACAAACAGAGCCATCACAATTAAGATGACCCCGCGATATTTTCCTATAATCTATTTCCATTAAAGAAGACTAATATTTGATTTGCTCTAGTACGTTTCATAACTCTATAACCCTTATTCGAAGCAGTTGCAATACCTTCGTCATTAGGCTTACAATATCTACCTTCCAAACAAGTTCCATCATCCCGAAGAAGAAGTTTTCCCATCAAACCAACTGTAACCCATTCGGGACGTTTTAATCGTGGGATATATTCCCTCTTATTGTCCCACTCAGGATTCAAAATTGGTTGTGTTTCCGTATGTTCTGAAATAACTACATTACCATCTTTATCTTTTACTTCTGGAATTATAACCTCATGGTATTGTACCCTACCCCATTCATCTATTATAAATTTATTTTTCCACCGTAATTCACCACTATCTCCAACGAAAGAAGATGCAGCACTTGTGATACCTAATATATAATCATCATTACTATTAGCTTTTCTTATTTTATCACCTTCTAAAGTAACAAAATGTCCAACTTCAATAGGTTGTTCATCAATTGTTTCGAACATTTCCGCATAATCAGCACCACCGCCAAACCAACCAACGTCTGCAAAACCCCTTCCATCGTATAAAATTTTAGCAGCTAATCCTTTTGCACTAAAATTACCATTTGCCAAGAACCATGAATAATTATTATCGGCATCTCCAAACGCACCCATAATATGAGAACCCGAAAAATTATTAGTGCTTGTATATACACCTTCGGCATGAGAAACAACTCCACTTGCTACTGTGTTAGCACCTTCTGCATGAGAAGAGTCTGCACTTGCTGTTGTATACCTACCTTCGGCATGTGAACAAAATCCACTTGCTATTGTGCTCATGCCTTCTGCATGTGAGTTATCTCCATTTGCTACTGTGTAAGAAGCTTCAGCATGGGAAGAACTTCCACTTGCTACTGTAGAATCGCCTTCAGCATGAGAGTGAGGTCCACTTGCTATTGTATTAACTCCCTCTGCATGACACGCATATTGCGAATTAGATCTTTTTATTGCATAAACCCAACTACTATATATAGTAGCTGTTGTATCTAAAGTAACAACAGTACCATTAATTGCAGCTATAACTACGGTTTGTGCTAAGCTATCTGTTATTTTAATAATTAAACTATCTCCAACAACTAATCCCGTAATATTATCTAATGTTATAGTTTTTGCAGTATTGTCAAATCCATTTATTTTATATAAAGTACCATTCGCTGCTAGGGTGGATTGACCTTCTGCATGAGAAATATTTCCACTTGCTGTTGCATACCTACCTTCTGCATGAGAAATATCTCCACTTGCTGTTGTAAAATCACCTTCTGCATGAGAAGAGTATCCACTTGCTGTTGTAGAATTGCCTTCTGCATGAGAATACCGTCCACTTGCTGTTGTATACCTACCTTCTGCATGAGAAATATCTCCACTTGCTGTTGTAATATCACCTTCTGCATGAGAAGAGTATCCACTTGCTATTGTAGAATTGCCTTCTGCATGAGAAACATCTCCACTTGCTGTTGTAGAATTGCCTTCTGCATGAGAAGCCAATCCACCTGCTGTTGTAAAATAACCTTCTGTGTGAGAAGCCGTTCCACTTGCTGTTGTAGAATCACCTTCTGCATGAGATGAGTATCCACTTGCTGTTGTAGAATTGCCTTCTGCCAAAGAACATGAGCCTATAGAATTCGTATTACAACCTGGGATAAAAGGTGGTCCCATTGGTCCTACTGGTCCTTGTGGCCCTACTTCACCTGTATCTCCCTTTGACCCTTGTGGTCCTGTTAACCCTTGTGGTCCTACTTCGCCAGTATCTCCCTTTGGTCCTGCTGGTCCTTGTGGTCCTGTTAACCCTTGTGGTCCTACTTCGCCAGTATCTCCTTTTGGTCCTGCTGGTCCTTGTGGTCCTGTTAACCCTTGTGGTCCTACTTCGCCAGTATCTCCCTTTGGTCCTGCTGGTCCTTGTGGTCCTGTTAACCCTTGTGGTCCTACTTCGCCAGTATCTCCTTTTGGTCCTACTGGTCCTTGTGGCCCTATTTCACCTGTATCTCCTTTTGGCCCTTGTGGTCCTTGTGGTCCCATTGGTCCTACTTCGCCAGTATCTCCCTTTGGTCCTACTGGTCCTTGTGGCCCTGTTAATCCTTGTGGTCCTTGTGGTCCTGTTAACCCTTGTGGTCCTACTGGTCCCATTGGTCCTACTTCACCAGTATCTCCCTTTGGTCCTACTGGTCCTTGTGGTCCTGTTAATCCTTGTGGTCCTTGTGGTCCTACTGGTCCCACTGGTCCTACTTCGCCAGCATCTCCCTTTGGCCCTTGTGGTCCTACTGGTCCCATTGGTCCTACTTCGCCAGTATCTCCCTTTGGACCTACTGGTCCTTGTGGTCCTGCTGGTCCTTGTGGTCCTGTTAATCCTTGTGGTCCTTGTGGTCCTGTTAACCCTTGTGGTCCTACTGGTCCCATTGGTCCTACTTCGCCAGTATCTCCCTTTGGTCCTACTGGTCCTTGTGGTCCTGTTAATCCTTGTGGTCCTGTTAACCCTTGTGGTCCTACTGGTCCCATTGATCCTACTTCGCCAGTATCTCCCTTTGGTCCTACTGGTCCTTGTGGCCCTAATTGTAACTGTAGCCACTGACTTCCGTTATCTCGATAAAGAATGCGTTGGTTAGTATCTAAAAAAAGCCTACCTTTCATACCCGCTAAAGGTCTGCTTGTAATAGGCCCTTCTTGAATAGACGGTGCACCCCCTGCATTTACTACAAACTCTACTTTCATGTTTTCAGCTCCTTATATGAATACTAGCAACAATATACAATATTCATCTTTTAGACAAACAATACTATATTTCTTTATTGAAAACTTTAACTATCAATTAAATATAATTATAGGTTTATGTTACACTAACAAAATTGCACAACAACTTGGGATGGTTCCAGATATCAATCTGTGACAGTAAAATGGCTAAGGATATGTGCAAAAATACAAGACTCACGAATGGGTCTTGTAAATTGTTATACCTAAAGAATCATGTTTATTTTTCTTTTAGGTCTATATAAACTTTTTATACATAACTCTATCTAAACAATCATAGTAATAAATTATAAAAAATTAAACCCGGTAACTATAGAAATTACCGAGTTTTTTATGGTGCGGCGGAGAGGATTCAAATCTCCGAACAACTGGTTCGTAGCTAGTATAATAAAATTCTTTTATCTTTTTCTCATGCGAAACACTCCATCTTCTTAAGGTGGAGATGGATAGCACGTTTTCCAAAATATTCGATTGTTCCTTATACATTTGTTAAAAATAAGTTTGTTGAATTGTTAGATAATATTTCTATTCAACTTACTTTAAATATTGAATCAGAAGGTTATAAGGCAATTCCTATTCCATCAGATGAACCTTATGAATATTGGGATTCACAAAATAGGCATGGTAGAGGAATATTATCACTAAAACACTTGGCCCAAGCATCTGGTATTGGATGGATTGGTAAAAATACTTTATTAATAAATCAAAGATATGGTAATAGGCTCTACCTTGGAGCAATATTAACTAATGCAGAGTTAACTGAAGATGATTTAGTAAAAAATTTGTGTCCAAAAAGCCGTAATATTTGTTTAAAATCATGTCCTCAATCTGCGTTAGATGGAATTACAGTAAATCAAAAAAAATGTAGAGAAATATGTGCCCCAGTAACTGATGGTGGAGGAATTGTATATTCATGTAATATTTGTAGAAAAGTATGCCCCTTTGCGAAAATATAGTGATTTATTTCAATATTAGGTACATAGTATTCCTAACTTATGTATTATCAGGTAGTCCAATTTCAAATTCAATTTGCAATTGGACTACCTGTGTTAGTTTGTATATATCAACAATTTAGTCTAACAGGACCTAATAAAAAAATTCTACAAATAATAAAATTTAAAAAAACACAGTCAATAACCTTTGTTATTCGACAAATAATTCGTAATAAATGTAATATATTTCATAATATATGTAAATGACTACCAACCCTTACAATTGCTGATTTATGAAATCAGCTCAGTATGAGTAATTGTGTCATTTCAAAGGGATAATTTATTTTTATTAAGTTATAAAAAGTGACATATTTCTTTTTAATAAAGTGATATTATTTTTATAGGTTAAAGACAGTGAATTAAATGTGTTATTTGAAATAAATTAATTTAGGACCACTTAGTTCCAAATGATATTTTATAGGGGGATATTTAAATGAAAATTGTAGAACTCTTATTAACTAGAAACGAAATTCAAAATGAAGTTAATTATAAGTATTTTTATAAATTAGTAAGGAACGAACAGAGATTTCCAATAGGTGAGGACAAAATGAAAGTCCAAACTTACGGAATAGAAGTTGAGAGACATGATATCAGCAATGGTAATTTAATAAATACTGAAATAGAAGCCATAGCTTCAATAAGTCCACAAAGACATAGAGTACACAATTTATTAAAAATGATATATGATAATGGAGTATCTCCAAGACACTTGATAGATATATTAGGCGAGTACGTGGATACATATGTTATAGACTTTGACGTTGCTTTAGCTAGAACAGCTAATTAATAATGTATAGATACCTTAATTAAAAAATGACAAAGGATTATTACCCTTTGTCATTTTTTAATTAGATCCAAATTATATTTTATTCAAGTTACAAAAAAATCTATATTATTCTCATATAATTATAGCTACTATTTATACGCCCATTCCACCTTCTGATCCTTCTAAAGTAAGCTGTCCATAACCAGTTTCACCATGCTGTGATACATCTAAGCCTAATGCTTCTTCTTCATTAGTTGCTCTTAACTTCATAACAAGTTTAATAGCCATTAGAATTACAAATGTAGCAACTATAGCATAGATATAAGTAGCTCCAATACTGATTATCTGCACTAATAACTGATGAGGGTTGCCATAGAATAATCCATCTGCTCCAGCAGAGTTTACTGCCTTAGTAGCAAATAATCCTGTAGCTATCGCCCCCCAGGTTCCGCCTATACCGTGACATCCAAAAGCATCTAATGCATCATCATATCCAAATTTCTTCTTCATGAAGTTAACTGAGAAGTAACAGATTACTCCACCACCCAAACCTATCCATATTGCTGACACTGGAGTTACAAAACCTGCTGCAGGAGTAATAGCAACTAATCCTGCTACAACACCGCTACCAAAGCCAAGAGCTGTTGGCTTTTTGCTTACTATCCATTCTGCAAACATCCAAGATAATCCTGCTGCTGCTGCTGCTGTATTTGTTGTTATAAATGCATTCATTGCAACATCGTTTAAAGCTAAAGCACTACCTGCGTTAAATCCAAACCATCCAAACCATAATAGTCCAACACCAAGCATAGTTAATGGCAAATTATGTGGTCTGATAGATCTTAAGGATTTTCTCTTTCCTACTACAAGAGCTACTACAAGACCAGATACACCTGAACTTATGTGTACAACATTTCCACCAGCAAAGTCCAAAGCACCTAAATTTCTCAACCAACCTCCAACACCCCAAACCCAGTGAGCTACTGGGTCATATACAAGAGTTGTCCATAGTAAAGTAAACAATAAGAACGCTGAAAATTTAAATCTTTCTGCATAAGCTCCTGATATAAGAGCTGGCGCTATGATTGCAAACATAAGCTGGAACATCATGAATAATGAATGAGGTATTGTTGCAGCATAATCTGCATTTGGAGCAATTCCTACACCCTTTAAACCAAGGAAGTTTAATCCACCTATAATTCCTGCATAATCTCCACCAAAAGCTAAGGTATAACCTATTAAAATCCACTGAATTGATACTATACCCATAGTAACGTAGCTGTGCATGGTTGTGCTTAATACATTCTTGCTCCTTACCATTCCACTATAAAACAATGCCAATCCTGGCGTCATAAGCATAACTAAAACTGTACATGTAAAAAGATAACTTGAATCTCCTATACTTAATTCCTGCATTTTTTCCCTCCATTGATCTACTGATCTACAATAAATTTTAATATTGCTTTTGATTAATCTTCACTTAATTGTGCAAATTTTGCTCAATCTCTATTCTATATAGCTGCTTCTCCTGTTTCACCAGTTCTGATCCTTAAAGCATCTTCCACATTGTAGATAAATATTTTACTATCTCCAATATGCCCTGTAGAAACACCTCCCCTTAACTTAGTAACCAGCGTACTTACTACATCATCCTTATCGATATTGTGCTTCAACAAAATCAATTATATTCCTCCAAATGTACTTTTTTAAAGCCTCGTAAATTTTAATGAATGATTTTGTTAAGTCTATACTTTATTTGTAAATACAAATATTTTAGTATTAAAGTCGAATTATATGAATTACAAAAGTAGCTAAAGCAATTGATGTTTGCCTTTGTTTTCTTAGTCTATTCTGCATTCTGCTCTCCTATCTTCTCCGTGCCTTCTATATTTTTGTCTATAAATTTTAAAGCTTTTACTCATTTACGAATAACTTATTTAAGATAAATAATTGCAAAAAATAAGAACACTTTAAAAGGCGTTCTTTTGTTTCGACCTATACTTGGATTGCGTCTTAATCTTTTTTATTTTTCTACCTAATTTATTGTATTTTTCCAGATTATTAAATCTGAATTTGCATAAAATATAATAAACTTGCGTGTGATGGAGGTAATATTATGAATGATCAAAGTAGTACATCAACCCACGGCAAATCTGAGAAACATCAAAGATGTGAGTTATGCAATGTGCCAATATTCGGCAACCCACGTAGTGATATAAGAAGCAGTGATGTTTTTCACGGTAAAGGAAGTGTGCTTTGTAATAAGTGTGCACCTATATTAAAAAATATGCCTACAAAACAGGCAGTTCAAGCGCTTGACAATGCATCTGAAATCTATATAAAAGCAAAAGAATAATTATTGCGATTCTTTTGCTTTTATAATCTGCAATTTTAGTTATGTCACTTTATTTGCAGCAGGTGGCATAACCTCACTTCATCTTTCATGCAGATTACCGATAACCTTCACTCCTCTAAGGAATTGCCTAGAAATCTCTTTATAGCATATACAATAAGTCTTGGTAGTGTTTCAAAGGTATATGGCTTGTATACACGTTCTGTCCATTTGTGAGCATCTTTCCCATAGGTTCCGAAATTCACAGCGGGTATATTTAGATTCTTAATTTCTTTTATAGGGATGTTATATATCTTTTCCCAGTTAGGAAAGTTGTTAATTAGCATATCTATGGATTCATAGTCGTCATCTACCTTCAGATAACTGCTGTCAGATAAACTTTGGAAAAATCTTAGTATCTTAAAGTCTTTCATATTTTCTAATGCTGCAAAATCCTTCAAAACAACTTCAAGGGACTTGAATAGCATATCTTCCTCGCTATCGCTAGACTTTAAAGTGTTGTGTGGGCAGTATGGAGGAGAAAAGAAAAGTATAATAACAGGATCTTTATCCTCACTAAGCTCCTTTACTCTTTCAACAATTTTTAAGCATATTTCTCTAGCATCGCTTCCTTTTGTTTTAAGCTCTTTAGTTATAGTATTTATTTCTTCATCTAATTTATCTCCAAGCTTTATCTTCACTTCATTATAAAGCTGATCAAAAGTTATTACTTTAGACTTCCATGGAAGTTTTGTAAAGTATTTTTTCACTTTATAACAATACTTTTCATATTCACTATTTAAATAATTTATAGCATTATTAAAGGCTTCTTCCCCTTTTTGTTTTAATATTTCTATAACTTCTTTTACAGAAATATTATGAACAAAGTAATATATAACCATTTTTATTGTTAGTGACCTTGATATTATTATTTTTTACTATGTCTTTAGGCACTTGATCAAACCCAATACTTAATAACTGAATCCATTTTAAGTTTTTCATTTTTGAAATATCTAATGTATTAAAGGGGTCATATGTTACCAGAACTTCTACATTCTCAAATTCTTCTGTATAACGTAACCCTCTCTCTTTTTTAATTATTATCTCATAACTTAATTCCTCAAGTTGTTTCATCTTTTCATCACCATAATTATATGAAAACAGTGCTAATTTCCTCACTAAAACTCACCTCATTTGTATTGCTTATAATAATATATATTATGTAATAAATACTTCTAAGTGTCACGATTATATGAAAATAAAGTTTATAAAACAAAAAAGCGTGACTATCACCACACGCCCTAACGGGGATTAATAGAATTCGCTTCATTTTTCTACCCCGTAAATATTTTTTAATTAATTTGTTAAATTTATGAAAATTACCTTCTAAATGTTTTTAAGAGCATGAGGAAAATTTACTTCATATAATTATTAACTAATTCATAACATCTATCTTTTGTAGCTTTTACCAAAGATTCATTATTCATAATTATTTTTCTAATTATCACATTTATAATATGTTATTCTTCTTTTAGTTTCATCAACCAACTTATTTTTGTACTTGACATTAAAATTTTCTCTAAAGCTTTCTCCATCTAATTCTTTAACTTTTTTATTATAACTGTATTACTATCAAGTTCTCCTATAAAGTAAAACTTTCCAAAACTAAAAGAAACCCTTAAAGGTTCCTTCCCTCAATTCAGTTACTAAATTTAGAAAACACAAACTTCCAATTTCTGTTATCACCTCTAAGGTTATAACAATAACTGGAAGTTATTGCTTGCTATATAAGGAGTAATCGTAAACTCGTCATATTCTATTCACCCCCATAACCACCCAGTTCATCAGATCCTGGATCCTATAGGAATATATACAACAGGTAATTTATTTTCATAAGCAGTAAGTCGCTCAATGGACATTCCTTTGGTAATAATCGTTTCGCCACCATCGGTGGTTGAAACATTAATCTTGAAAATACCTACAACAGTATATGAAAGAGCCTTACAATTCCATACAAACTTCTTGGTTTCATCTGGTTTGATTTCTTTGACATACAAATCCAAAGGATCACCAACTTTTATTTCAAAAGGAGCGTTAATCTTAACATAAATATCATTTAAAACTGAATTTGTAGTATTTGTAAGGATTAATTCTATCTTAAATTCATCACCTTCCTTTACTCCACTCGGAAATACTGCTCTTGCGTCAAATCTGGGAGTAATAGATAACTTCTTTAAGGCTTGATTTTTGCTGTAGGAAGCACGTATAAAATAGATATCCGTGTCATTTAAATTAAGCTTCAGTGGAAATGATGTTTTAATTATTTCTGATTTATTAGGTTCTATAGAAAGCCGTTCATTAAATCTGTAAAGTATATCTTCACCGGCCATATTCCACAGATGTCGCACAACCAATTCTAAGTTTATATCATCTGTAAGCCTGTCATCTGTTAAATTATTTATCGCTGCAGTAATAGAAATATCCTCTCCTACAACGTATTTTTTATTCGAAAAGGATAATTCTATTGATGAACGTTCAGGTAATGGTTCTTGGTATACTCCATGACCTCTAAAACTAAGCCTTGATAGACAATCCCAATGTGTGTCGGGTTTCCAGTATTCCTCACATAAGTGGTCAATCCAGCTTGCCTGCTTATTCATCTCTTTATTCGGTTGTGCAGGAACATTCTCTCCACACTTTTTATAACTAAATTCCACATCATAGCCCCAGTCAGAGACTTCTTCCGGGATCCAGTTTCCATTTGCAGATATGATAATGTCATTATCATTCCTGCTCACTACGCCTATCTTCTCAGCGGCTTCAGTACGTGTTAAGGGGCCTATGTAGCCTGAGCGCAAATGAGGGTATAAAACAAACCAATCTTCTCCACTGATACTCCTAAGTCTTGCTTCTACCCAGGTATCAAATACCCAGGTGTGTTGATATTCTGATGCAGCATCCCCGGTTACTGGACGTGCAGGTATCCCTACCGAACGCAGTAAAGCAACCAAAACATTTGAATCATGGTAGCATTGAACCTTACCTGCATTTTCCATTAAATAAGTTACATCGTCGTTTTTAGGATAAGTATCGGACACAGAATAATCGAATAAATCCGATTCCATTTTTAGAAGCTTGATGGCTGCAGTATATGGATCCGTCTCACCGTTAATGCCCGGATCAACAACCTTGTTTTTTATATTATCCGGGATTCCATCAAAATTTTTCCCTTTCAAGGCAAGTAAAAATACTCTCTTGTCGGATAGATGAAGCTCAAAAACATTGGCTCTGTCCCAACCAAAACCCGAACCAAAGTAAATGCCCTTTCTTCCTTTATCACTTATTGAAAAGGCTTCATGTGCGTTTACTTCAGAAGGGTTGAATATGACATAAAAAATAAGCTGCTTTTTATATACCTGATTTGCATCGTAAACTTCAAATTGAGCCTTGTATTCACCAACCGGAATATCCGAAGGGATCTTCCAGGAAGCATGGGTCCAATCCCATCCCCCTATAAAATGGCCAGCCTTCACTTTTGATAACTCTATGGTTTCTATTTTTTCGCCGTTAGGATCGATAATATGTACTATGGCCTTTTTCGTACCGCACATTGTTGTCTTGAATACAGGACCAAATGACCCGGCAGTATGTGAACCCCTCAGAAAAACAGGCCCTGGAATGAGTTTTTCATCACCAGCGGGATTAAAAAACGGGTTTCCGTTCTCTATAGTAACGATAGGATCACTGGATGGCCCCGAAACTTTAATAGCATCTGTCCATCCACTACTTACATCAAGTATATATTGTAAAACAGATACTTCTTCGCCTTCTTTCAAGGATTCGTTACCACCAAGATTTATAGTGGTTGTTTCACCTGGAGCAGTAGCATATCCGCGTACCTCATTATTTACCTTTAATTGGACTATGGCACCTAACTCAGTATTATGAACAGTTATTTCTACAGCATCGGGACATATAGGCTGCTCAATCTCAGGTTTGGCGATAAAATCCTTGGTATCAGTCGGTGAGGAAACGGTTTTTATTTCGCAAAGAGCCTGGCTTGCAATAAGTTTACCTTTTCTTTCTATAGGTCTAATGCTAAAAGCTTGTTTATTTTCAATCGCAATCCCTCCTCCGATATCGGTCTGCTCCCCTGTATCCGAATCTATGTAGGATATTGTGACCGATGCTCCTCTTACTAGATTACCAACCGCAACTAATGATGCTCCTATACAGGGATTACCTATTATTTCAGGTACGGGAAGTGTGGATGGTTTAGACTGGACCTTCTCATCAGCTGAGTACTCACTGTCCCGTTTCCATTCCATATGCTGCTTTGCATGTACTACCTGGTTTTCAACAAGTTCATCATCACGGACTATATAACCACTACCATAAGGAGTCCAAACCTCTCCAGAGCCATGAATGCCTGCAGAAATTTCGTAGTTTATCTTAGCCCCTTCCATTGTATCCACTACCTTAATTGCTTTTTGACAATGGTATAAAGGGGGATCAACTTTTGGAGGAAAGAGGGTCTCATTGTTTATAAGCTTTTCTTTAGGTATTTTTACCGCAGTTTTTGCGTGTTCAGGCCACGTCGGGTAACTGGATTCATCCCCTTTGGATTGAATAGCCGTAACAACATCACCTTCTTTAAGTGGACGAATCAGTTTGACCGGCCCCCATCCCAGCGGCCAAACTATACCTTCACCTATAAGCTCATTTCCATTGGCAAACACAGATACTTTATTTCCGGCTGCACACCTTTCATACCCTATGATTCCTCCTCCGCTGTAAACAGGTCCAAAGATACTTGGAGCTGATATTTCTTTCACAGATGACATATTTTCTTCTCCTCTCAAATACAGAAATATATGCTTATTTTCTCCATAAATCAAATTATTATTTTGGGTTTCTGTACAAGGGCTTTTAAGGGTGAACTCGATTTACATATAATCTTTACCGAACTATATAATAATATAGCCGAAGGTTATGTAGCCTTATGCGACTGGATAATAAATAAAGCCTTTCCTATTGCTAGAAAAGGTCATATAACTTAAATTAATACTTCAAAAGAAATACATCAATCTGTCTTGGCGTAAGATATATATCATACTTTTCTTTAATATAGTTTTGAAATGTAAACATCCTAATTACAAACTCTAGATAGTTCTCATCAGCTTCTATGTGTTTTAGTTTTTCTTTCATTGACCGATCCAAAGATATATATTTTCTAATTGATTCATCGGCCCTGGAATCATATATATAAAACTTATTTGGTGCATGGAAATGTAAATACTTAGACGCTAGTGAACGTTTATTTAATTTTGTAATCTCATAATAGATATCCGTTAAAAATTTATGTGTATCTAATATTTGTATTAAATTATCCTCAGTAATTTCACCACACTTGTTTAATGCCTTAATACGTCTATCAAGCTCACCACCGATTTCTTTTATCTTTGGTGCTACTACCTTAAAATAAAAATCATCTCCGTCGCCAGTTTCACTAACATTCTTTCTTCTTTCTATTGCTGCAGCATAGGCCCTACCTATAAGCCATACTTTGCCTATGATTATTTTTTTATCTTTATGTTCAGGATTGTTTGAACACATATCATATAATACTTGATTCCCAAAATTCCATGCATCTTTTTTAGTTAAATTTATTATTTCATCTTTACTTATCTTACGGCGAATAAGCATACCCTTCACCTACCTTAAAACACATCCCTTCAAGCCTATAATATTATAATTATTGTTTCTTACATTTATTGAATATATAATTTTCAAAGAATACAAAAGCATAAATACCATTACACATAGACTTTAAAAGGATTATATATATTGATTATTACTGACATGAAAATAAAAGATGAGAATGATTATGTGTTCCTAGACTAAGTAGTAATTATAAACTTTAAAAGCAATACTCATTTACAAGTAACTTATTTAAGATAAAAATTACAATTAAGCAGAAAGTTCAATATAGAAGTTTTATACCTCCAGATTTAATCTAAAACTAGGATATGCAATAACCTCCGGCTCTAGTTTATCAGTATAAACCGATGGAGTCGTGCTTTTTATGAGGTTTTTTCTTTTTTAAAACCAATTGCTATAAAGCTAAAACAAGCTAACAATGCTAATTTTCTCATAAAAGCTCACCTCATTTGTATTGGTTATAATAATATATATTATGTAATATATAGGTACGATTGTATGAAAATAAGGTGTGTAAAACAAAAAAAGCACTATCAAAACTTATTGAAATCCAATAAATTTGATAGTGCTAATTTTAGTATTATTTACTATGTACAGCGATAGTAAAACTCATTATGATTTTAAGCCCCTGTTTACCTGATAGCTATTTGCTATAAATCACTATCTTTGACGTAGTTAACGACATCACTCTACTAAATAATCACTTCTAATTACTAGCCCTTTGCATTCTTAACCCATGTCATTATACTCTTCTCCTGAAACTGCATCTGCTGCTACAGATTGGTATCACCTAGGTTTAAAGTTGCATCATGTGATTTTCTAAGAGCATCCTTAACTGCTGCCATTATTCCATTGCTGGATCTTGTTGCTCCTGATACTGTGTCTACATTTAATTTTTGATCTTTGATTATTGCTTCTGGAACTATTGGCCACGCCTTTTTAAAATAGGATGGTGTTTCATTATTATCACCTAAGTCAATCTTTTCTATTTTATTATCCTTTACTGTAACATTTACATTAAGTCCATCCTTATATCCCTTTGCAGCACCTGAATATGTTCCGTCCTTATATGGTGCTACTGGTTCTGCTGTAAGTGCTAATTTCGATTGTCTTAGCGCATCCTTAACTGCATTGATTACACCATTAGTTGACCTTGTTGCTCCTGATACTGCATCCACATCTGCGGATTGTTTCGCAATCATCTGATTTGGTAAAAGCGGCCATACATTCTTAAAGTATCCTGGTGTTTCATCGTTAGGTCCTAAATCGATCTTTATTATTTTGTTATCCTTTATAGTTACCATAACTGTAAGATCTGGTTTATATCCTTTTCCTTTACCAGTGTATACTCCATCTCTAAATGGTGCCACTACATCTTCTTGACTTGGATAAGTACTTGTTTCTCCCACAGATGTACCTGCTGAAAGAGCTGCTTTCACTGCTGATATTATACCCTTACTTGATTTTGTTGCTCCTGATACTGTGTCAACTGAAGTAGATTGTGCTTTTACTATAGCATCTGGTACTATTGGCCATGCCTTTTCAAAGTAGGATGCTGTTTCGCTTTGTGATGTTAAATCTACGCTACTTATTTTTCCATCTTTTACTGTTACATTCACATTTATAAGCTGATTTCTGTTATACCCACGTCCAAATCCAGAATAAGTACCATCCTTATAAATTGCTTTTTCAAGTGCCTTATTCACGGCATCTTTAATTCCGTTACTTGTTTCTGTTGCACCAGACACCACGTCCACTTCAGTAGATTGAGCAGCTATTATTTTGTCGCTCATTGGAGTCATGGCTTTTTTCATATACTCTACACCTTCTTTATAGGTTATAAGATTTATATTAGTAATCTTGTTGTCCTTTAATGTTACATCTACAGTAAGATTATTTTTAAGTCCTGTTCCTATTCCTGTATATCTTCCATCTTTGTATAGACGAGCTGCTGTAGCAACTGGTTTGTTATCCCCAGATTCCGTAGGATTATTATTATTTGATGTATTAGTTGGAGTAGTATTCCCACCTGAAACATCATCAATTTTTGCATTCTTTAATGCATCATTAACTGCTGCTATTATTCCATTGCTGGATCTCGTAGCACCTGACACTGTATCCACACTTGTAGATTGAGCTGCTATTATTTCCTTTGGTACTTTATCAAATGGCTCTTCATAGAAACCTGATGTTTCATTATGAGATAATATTTTTATGTCAGAAATTTTGTTATCTGTAACTGTTACAGATACTGCAAGACCAGGCTGGAATCCTGTTCCCATTCCTGTGTAAACTCCATTTTTATATAATCTCTTATTAGTATCAGCAGGTGTTGTACTGCTTACCCCATTACTATTTGTTCCATTATTAGAGTTATTGCTTGAATTATTACTTGTACCATTATTTGCGTTATTATTTGCATTATTATTAACAATTGTTGTACCATCTACTCTTGCATTCTTTAATGCATCACTAACAGCAGCTATTATTCCATTACTTGATCTAGTTGCTCCTGATACTGTATCTACATCAGTAGCTTGTTTACTTACTATCTCCTTTGGTACTATAGAAAATGCTTTTTCATAGAAACCTGGAGTTTCATTATGTGATAATATTTTTATTTCTGTTATTTTTCCATCTTTTACTGTAACAGAAACCTTAAGATTTGGTTGGAATCCTCTACCAGTTCCTGTGTATACTCCGTCTTTGTATAATCCTTTACCATTGTATACAGGTAAATTAGCTACTACATTTGAAACATCAACTGAACTATTATTAGCAGCTGTACTTGCTGCTGGAGTCGTTTGGTCTACTGGCAACTCACCACTAATTAATGCTTTTTGAAGTGCATTTTTAACTGCTGCCATTATACCTCTACTTGAGAAGGTTGCTCCTGATACTGCATCTACACTAGTAGATTGTGCTGCTATTATTTCCTTTGGTACTATAGAAAATGCTTTTTCACGGAAACCTGGTGTTTCATTATTTGATAATATTTGTATATCTGCAATCTTACCATCTTTTATAGTTACAGATACTTTAAGTCCAGGCTGATATCCAGTTCCAACTCCAGTATATGTACCGTCTTTGAACTTTGCATTCTTATCCATTGAAACATCAACGCTTGTACTTTCTGCTTGAGCTGCACCACTATTTTCTTGACTTTGATTATTATCTACAACCTGATTTTTACTCTTATCTTTTCTTGCCTTATTAAGGGCATCTTGAACCGCTGCTTTTATTCCATTACTGGACTTGGTTGCCCCTGATACTGTATCTACATCAGTAGATTGTGCTGCTATTATTTCCTTTGGTACTACATCAAAAGCTTGTTCATAATATCCCTTAGTTTCTTCATGAGAAACTATTTGTATATCTGAAATTCTTCCTTTAGATATTTTAATCTCAACCTTTAGATTAGGTCTAAAGCCAGTACCTACCCCAGTGTATACACCATCATTGAAAATAGTTTCATCAACCTTTGATATCTGAGCTGAACTAATCTTAGAGCCTATTTTTGATTCCGGTTTTACAAATTTACTTCCCCAAAGCACAAAGCTGAATATTATAATCGCTATTGCTGAAGAATAATACCATTTTAGATTTAGTTTTTTAAACACTACCACACTAGGGTTGCTTCTATGGCATGTGTCTACGCATTTAAAACATGCTATACATTCTCCACTCTCTACAACCTCAACCTTTGATAAATTTATTCCCATAGGGCAATTTCTCGTACACATTTGGCACTTTCCACAATGCTCACTCGGTTTATATATACTGATAATCTTGAATTTTGAAAGTATAGCCTGTATAGCTCCCAGTGGACACAAATATCTGCAGAAGAATCTTTCTATAAATATTGCCCCTATAGTTATTAAGGCTAAAACTATAAAAGCTATAGGTATTTCAGGAACCATGGTTTTAAACTGAGGTAATTGAGCAAAAGCATCCCATGGATCTATACTTCTCTCTGGCGATAAGTTCATTGACCACATAAAAATTATAATGCCAAATAAAACTATATATTTTATGTACTTTAATTTTTCATCTACTGCTGGTGATATTCTTATCTTTTTCTTAAATACTTTTCTGGAAACTAAATATACAAGATCATTAAAAGTCCCAAAAGCACATAACCAACCGCAGAAGAACCTGCCTATTAAAAGAGATAAAATTACTACAGCTGCAAAAGCTATTAAGAAAGTAAAGGAATTGGCAATACTAAAATTCTCTCTAGCTAGTCCTAAATATATACTCCTAAAGCCAGTAAAAGCTAAAGTAAATAGCCCTGAAAAAAAGTATAAGGATATAAGCTGAACTATAAATCTAGATATTTTTAGTAGAGATAACTTTTTCTTTAAAGTGGCTAGTTTTTTATTCAAAATATAAACCTCCTTCTATAATGTATTTATAAATTTAATATAAAATTATTTTGATTTTTGATAAAAATTAAACCTATTTCTTTTAATATTAAATATTATCCCCTACCTCCGAAAATGATAATGAATATCATTGCTAATTATTATAAATAATATTTCAAATTTGTTAATATGTCAATGTATTTGTTAAAAAATTTGCTTTATGATACAGTTTTTGCTATAAGTTATAGGCTCAACATCAAAGTCTTTAGGTCACTAAATTTATACTTGCAAATATTCTATATTGCATTCCATGAGGATGTTACTTTTATAGCTGACAAGATTTCTATTGAAATAATGTCTTCGTTATAATGCCTTAATCTTGTTATTTCTTCCTTCTGCAGATACATTGATAAAACGTAACATACGATAATAAAATATTTATCTTTTTTTGTTCGGAACACTCCATCTTCTTAAGGTGGAGATGGATAGCACATTTTCTAAAATATTCGATATATCTTGGAAAATAATTATTGAATTGTATAATATTAAATTCTTTAGTTAAAATATAAGTGTTAAATGTTCTTTTTAAACTGAATATATGAGGTTGTAGGGAGAATACGAAAATGCGAAAACCAAGCTATGCCTTCCCTACGTAAAATATTCAAGGCTAAAGTACGGAACATTGCGTACAATAGGGTAGGGACTACCCGATTTCAAGCCTGTGGAGACAGTAGGTTACGAACTCTAGGAAACAGGAAGCCATCTACTTCTAAAGTGATGGTAGTTCACATTTCTTCCTTCTACAGATACATTGATAAAACGTAACACACGATAATAAAATTTAATAGGCATCGAGCCTACTAAATTTGAGACAATTTCACTTTATGAAATGTCAGCAAATAATGAGATATTATATATTAAGATAACCTACGAAAAAAATAGAAATACTGAGTTTAATGTGTCTAGTTTATTAGGGAAAAGGCACTATAGTGTTGAATAGATTGCTGGGATAATGTATAATGACAAAAAGTCTAATTGAGTATTGATTTCAAATGAAAGTGTTAATCAACACTCAAAGAATGAAAAATTATCATATAGATATTTAAATTAAAGGGAGAATTTTATGAGTAAATTTTATGATATGGAAAGCTTTTGCATGGGAACAGTTATAAGCCAAAGAGTTTATGGAGAAAAGGCAGAAATAGCTGCAGTGAAAGTAGAAGAAGAAATGAAGAGATTAGAATCCCTTATGAGTTTCTTTCTTGAATCCAGTGAAATAAGTAAGTTAAATAAGGCGGCGGGAAAGCATGAGGTAGAGCTTGGTTGTGAAGCCCTCTATGTTCTAAATAGAGCTAAGTACTATTCTAAAATATGCGGTGGAACCTTTGATATCACTATAGGACCAGTAGCTAAGCTTTGGGGTATATTTACAGATCATGCCAAAGTACCTTCAAAGAAAGATATTAATAAGGCGTTAAGCTTTACTGGTTACAAAGATATCACCATTAATAATGGATTGGGTACAGCAAAGCTAGAAAAGGATGGACAAAGTGTAGACCTTGGTGCTATAGCAAAAGGTTATGCAGCAGATAGGGCTATAGAAATATATAGACAGCATGGTATTAAGTCTGCTTTTATTAACCTTGGTGGTAATGTATTGGTTCTAGATAATAAGCCTGATGGCTCACCCTGGAACATTGGCATACAAAATCCTCTGCTTCAAAGAGGACAATGTTTGGGTGCTGTCAAAGCCGTAGATAAAACAATTGTAACCTCTGGCGACTATGTAAGATATTTTGAGAAGGAAAATGTAAAATATCATCATATTTTAGATCCTAGGACAGGCTATCCTGCAAATTCAGGATTAATAAGTACTACAATTGTATCGGAAAAATCTATTGGAGCAGATGCGTTATCTACAGCTATTTTTATTCTAGGTCTTAAGAAAGGCATAAAACTAATTAATAGCATTAAAGATATGGAAGCTATATTTATTACAAAAGATAAAGAAATCTATGTAACGGAAGGCTTAAAAGAAGATTTTACCTTATTTGAGGGTACAGAGTTTTCAATTAAACACCTGATAAAGTAGGTGGACTCAAGGTTCAAATGTCCTATAATGTAATATTTTCAATTATATACAAACAACTACATAACTATATATTTTAAATAAAATTACTCATTTACGAGCAACTTATTTAAGATAAATAACTACAGTTAAATGTATAATGTATATTAGCAATTTGGATACAAAGTCTTGTAAACCGTACAAAAATTTAGATTTAATACTTAACTATAGTGATAAGTAAAGGGCATCTCTTTTTCATATGAGATACCCTTCTGAATTTCACATCTTAAACAATTACCCATTGGTCTTTTAAATTAGATTGCCTAATTATTGTTTAGGTATACACCTATAAATTAATTAATTTTAATACGAAAAGAGAGATTAGTTTAAATCTCTCCCTATAGTATCATTACAACTAACTATACGTAGTTACATACTCTACTTATAGCAATGTCATTAAATCCAAGAGCTTCAGCCTTTACAACTTTACCATTAGCAACTTCTACTATTTCCTTTAAAAGTTCTTCCCCCATTTTCTCTACACTTTTAGTCCCTGCTATTACTGGACTTACATCGAAATCCATGTTTTCTTTCATCTTTTCAAAGGTTGCTTTATTTGCAGTCATTTTTAGAACTGGAGCTAATGCATTTCCAGTAGGTGTTCCTCTACCTGTTGTAAATACTACCATTTGTGCACCACCAGCTACTAGTCCAGTAACTGAAGCAATATCATACCCTGGAGTATCCATTATAACAAGTCCTTTTTTGCTTGGACCTACACCATAGTCTGTAACTTCAACTATTGGTCTGTCTCCACCCTTGTGTATACAGCCTAGAGATTTTTCTTCAAGCGTTGTTATCCCACCGGCTTTATTTCCTGGAGATGGATTACCATTTCTTAAGTTTTCTCCAGCATTCTTTAAGTGTTCTTCATATCTTTTAATTATATGATAAATTTGCTCCTTTATCTCTGGAGTAGCTGCTTTTTCAGCTAATACGTGCTCAGCACCTATAAATTCTGTAGTTTCGCATAGAATTGAAGTAGATCCTAAATCAACTAGTCTATCACTTGCATTTCCAAGTACTGGATTAGCAGCTAGCCCCGATGTTGGGTCTGAACCACCACAATTGGTTGCAACAATTAACTCTGATAGCGGAAATTCTTCTCTTTGTAACATTGACGCTTCCATAACGAATTGTCTAGCATACTCTACTCCCTTCTTTATAGTAGCAGTAGTACCACCTTCTTCTTGAATAACTATATTTACAAGTGGCTTATTAGTCTTTGATTTTATTAATTCATACATATCCTGCGGTTGAGCGTTTTCGCATCCGAGTCCGACTAAAACAGTTCCATAAACATTTGGATTAGTAGCGAGTCCTGCTAGTATATCCATTGTAATTTTCAAGTCACCTTCAACCTGTGCACATCCATTTTGGTTTATAATGTGTACTGCTCCTTGTACTTGATTGGCTATTACTCTTGCAGTTTCACTTGAACATGCGCAAGTAGCTAATACTAATACATGGTTTCTTATTCCTACTTTTCCATCTGGTCTTCTATATCCTAAAAAATTCATAATTAATTCCTCCCCTTCTTAATCTCCTAACATTTCACGAATACCTGTTATATTATGAGTGTGTAGATGTTGTCCTATTTTTATATCTTGAGTAGCCTTACCTATAACTTGTCCATATTTATAAACGAAGTCACCCTCTTTTACGTCAACAATAACAAACTTGTGGTATATAGGAACATTTTGAACTATTTTAATTTCCCTTATTTCATCACTAACTTTGTATTTAGCAGCATCTCCCTCATTTAATTCTTCTAGTGCTACTGCAACACTATCCTTTTCACTTATCATTAATGAATTAATATTATTTTCCATCTTCATCTTCCTCTCCTTATTTGTTGTTTTTATTTATAATGCAGTTTCAGCTACACTTTTTTCAAATTTAGGTGCTCCATGTTTCTTTGCTATCCAATCTACAAAAGGTGGTACTATAATAGCTGTTATAACAACAGCTGCAGCTATTTGTGCTGTTGCTGATGCAACAAATGGTTTTAGGCTTGGATCAACTAATGCAATTGCAGCTGGAGTGGCAATTGTGTTTCCTGCTGCGCTTGCTATAGCAGCTCCTGCGTAACCAGGTCTTCTACTAATAAGTTTATCACCTAAAATAGCACAGCCTCCGCCAATTACAAATACCATTAATGCTAAAAAAACTCCGCTAAATCCAGCTTTAACAATGGTAAAGAAGTTTATGCCCGCTCCTAGTGCGAAACCTATAAATGGTATTACTAGACCTACCCCTGGAGCAAAGAATTTTCTTATATCAGAATCTAAGTTTCCTAGTATACATCCAATTACTAATGGTACTATAGCCGCAAACAACGCCATGAATGGTATATTTGCCATACCTGAAACACCAAAGGTTAAGAGCGTTAAGAATGGGCCATCATGAATATTCATAATACTTTGCGCTGCTAGATCTTTAGAATCTCCATACTCGCCCATTAAAGCAAGATAAAGACTTCCATTTGCCCCTGTAACAGAACTGACTATAGCTAATGCTGATACACCTAATATTCCAGCAGGTCCAAAGACCTTACCTACCAAAATCCCCAAGGCTGCACCAGCAGCGTATTTTGATATAAGTAGAACGGTGCCTCTTTTAATAGCCTCAGGAGCTTCGTTAAGCTTTAAACCTGTTCCTATAAAGAATAATTGCATTCCTACTATAGTTGCTGCTGCTGCATTTGAAAAAGTAGCTGTAGTAAAAGAACCTATCTTTAAGGCACCTGGAGCAAAAGTATTAATTAATGCTCCTAATATTAGTGGAACAACCATCATTCCGCCAGGAACTTTTTGAATCGTTTTCATAATTTTCATTATGCGTTTTCCTCCTTAAATTAATTTTATTCTAAGAAAATTGCATAGTTAGCTTTGAATAAAATACATTAGCATATTCTATATTTAAATCTACAGTTTTAAATTATGCAGCTTTCTAATTTACTAAATTAAGTCTACTTTTTTAAGAATTTCTTTTATTTGTTCTACTTGGTTATCACTTAATCCATTAGCAGGACTCTTACAAACTGGTTTTATATTACAGCCCACTAGCATTTTTGCAGTCTTAATAGCTGGAATAAAGAAGTCTGATACTGTATAGATGTTCATTAATGTATTTACATCTCTTTGTAATGCTTCAAAACTTTCAAAATCTCTATCTTTATAAGCTTTAAATAATTTTACAAAACGTTCTGGAGCAATATTAGAAAGACCACCAATAAGCCCATTTCCACCTGCTAATAAATTAGGAACAAAATATTCATCAAAGCCTGAGAATATTGCAAAATCCTTTAGTTCTGATTTTACTATGTCTATTAACTGTCTTGTATGACTGATATTATCTACCGTATCTTTGATACCTATAATATTTTTAAATTCCTTTGCTAATTTTAAAACAAGTTGAGGATCAATATTTACTGCTGTTCTATCCGGGAAGTTATATAGTATAATTGGTAACTCTGTATTTCTAGCTACTTCAGCAAAATAGTTGTACATGCTATTATTATTTAATTTAAAATAGTATGGCGAAATAATAACAGCAGCATCTGCACCTTCTTTTGCTGCAAAATTTGTTAGCTCTATAACTTCATCAACTACAGTGCCGCCAGTTCCTATAAACACAGGAACCTTTTTATTTACTGTTTTAATAACAAATCTTATAAATTCCTTTTTTTCTTCCATTGTCAAAGCAAAAAACTCACCTATGCTTCCTAAAAATAGAAGACCATTCACTCCGCTAATCACTAGACTATTGATTATTGCTTCATTTCCTTTAAAATCCAGTTTCCCATCTTCATTAAAAGCAGTTATAACTGGTGTAATAACCCCTTGAAACATTAACTTAACCCCCTAAAATTTTATTTTTTCTTCACTCTCATACATAGCAAGTGTCGTGCCAAACCTATTTTTTTGTTATTTTTTTATACAAGCCCCTGATTTTAAAGGTTTTTGAAAACAATTTCAAAAAAAATGATTCTAGATATCTAGAACCATTCTCTTTTTATTTCATTTTTGGAATATTATTTTTCATTTTTGAAATTCAATTTTCTCCATAACGTGGTTTTACTTATATTATAATCTTTACATAGCCTATCCTTGTTTCCGTTATACTGATTTATTAAAGTTTTTAAAATTTCACTTTCCATCTCTTTCAGGTTATTAGTCATGTTTATCTTTATTTCATTTTTGAAAGTCTGTGCTTTTCGTTTACAATGTAGTGTTTCAATAATAAAGTTTTCATCTAATTTATAGTTATCACTAGTTACAACTAATCTTTCAATAAAATTACGGAGTTCTCTAGCATTTCCTTTCCAATCATAATTTAATAAAGAACTAAATATGTCAGCACTATCCCACTTTAAGCACTTGCCTTCACTATCACAAATTTCTTTCAGAAATGAAATTGCCATTGGTATTATATCTTCTTTTCTAAATCTTAAAGGAGTTAAGCTTAATTCTAATGTGCTAAGTCTATAATACAAATCCTCTCTAAAATTTCCTTTTTCAACTTCGACTTGAAGATTTCTATTGGTAGCACATAGTATTCTTACATTAATAGGAATAACCTTATCTCCACCAATTCTTCTTACTTCTTTTTCCTGAAGTACCCTAAGCAGTTTTGATTGGAACCTAAGCGATATTTCACCAACTTCATCAAGAAATAATGTTCCCCCATGAGCTAACTCAAATAGTCCTTTTTTACCGCCCTTTATAGCACCTGTGAAAGCCCCTTCCTCATATCCAAAAAGCTCGCTTTCAAGTAAGTTTTCACTTAGTGCAGCACAGTTTACCGATACAAAAGGCAATTTTCCTCTTCTGCTCTCATTGTGTATACTTTGTGCAAATAACTCTTTTCCCGTTCCAGTTTCACCATAGATTAATATAGTACCTTCTGACTTTGCATACTTGATAGCTTGATTCTTCAAAGTAGTCATTTCATTACTTTTCCCAATTATATCGGAAAAAGTATGCCTTGCCACAAATCCCTTTTCACTCAGCTTTTTTCTTATACTTAATTCCATGTTTTGTATGTTACTTATTTCTTCAAATATTGCAACTGCACCCTGAACCTTATCGTCAATTATTATTGGTATTCTATTTGTAACGATCTTCTTATCATTTATCTCAAGCAGTACATCCTTTTCTTCTTTATTTTTCTTTAGCATTTCACCCAAAGTACTTGAAGGTAAACATTCATTTATATTGTTTCCCAATACCATCTCTTTACCACTTCCAAAAATTCTCTCTGCTGATGCATTGTAAACTGTAACTTTGTTTTCTTTATCTATTGTTAATACCCCTTCGCTTATCATATTCAGTATAGCTTCAATTTCTTTTACCCTTGCTCTTTCCTTGGTGCTAATTTCTAATACCATTTTCGCTTCATTCAAACCTGCAATTATAGATTCCTGTCCCGACTCTAATAACTCTCCATAAATTCCATTTTTTATCGCTTCATTTGTAGCTATAACATCCCCAATTATCGCCTCAATTCCATGGTGCTCTATAAGGTATTTTACTTTTCCTTGGATTTCACTTACCTTTTTACAGGATTCAAATAATAGGATTATATCCATAATTTTATTAAGATAATCTGTTTTAAAAATTATATTAGAAGTTGTTATAATTGCTATTTTCTTATAACCTTTGCTGGTTACACTATCTATTGCCTTTAATATATCAAAAGATGTTACAGGAATCTCAACTATAGGAACCTGTAACCTTTCTCTCAAATATCCAGCTGTTCCGCCTCTTGTTAAAATAATCTTCGCACCTTTTTTAATTCCTTCGTTTACTTTATCTAAACTTTCATCTAAATTTCCCTTAACTATGGAAAAAGGAATTCCAATGGTCTTCTTTAAACTTTTTCCCAACTTAGCAAGTCTTTCATAGGGTGCTACCAATAATATTTCTTTCATTTATAACTCCTTACATTACGATAACATGGAGACTTAATGTGAGAATTCTCACCTCCTCCTATGCTTTTAATCTCCAAATTAAAGATATATCCCTTTGTGGATTATCTTTAAAATACGGTCTACTTGTCCATATTCTTAATCCTTCTATTACAGTTCTTCTCGTATTAACATTTTCACTATCGATCCATTCTTCAATAATAGACAATGATTTTTCATAACCAAAATATCTTGAATATATTCCATAAACTTACTATGATATAAATAATCTTTACTTCACATTAAATCATAATATGAAGTAACTTACTTTCTACTTACAGGTTAATTATAACAATAATTTCAAATATTTTGTAGTTATTGTATAAAATACCTGATTTTCATGTTGAAATCTTATATTATCAATAACTAACTCAATATTCTCATAATCTGTGAAAGTTAATTTTTTTCCTTTCCTTGATACATTAGATGTGTTATATTAATTCTCCTCCTTTAAATTCAGATTATTATTTACATCATCTATATCTCTAAGTAACTTTCCATAAAAATAAACTTCCAGTTCTTGTTACAACTCCGAGGTTGTAGCAATAATCGGAAGTTACTGAAAGTGATACAATAAAGTAGACACCAAGATAATAAAAAAATATGAAAAGGTTGTCTGCTTTATGAGAAAAAGTTACGATAAATAATTTAATAATGAGAATCTATAGCAATTAACTCATTCATAGATAAAATTTTTTCTTCGTCAGGATCTAATAAAACATCAAAATCAATATCTATATAATTAGTAAGTTTCCCCTCTCTCTTTTTCTCTTCATCCCAATGGTTATCCTGATACCATCCTTGATAAGCTAGTCCTGATGCAGTTATCCCTCTTGGTTCTGCTCCTAATTTAATAAGAAAAACTCTATCGCCTTTATTTATTTTTTTGGAATTGGAGCAACTCCAGCTATCTATATCTTCCTTCTTCCTTTAATATTGCTTTAGCGCTATGAAAATCACTCCAGTGCCATTTACTAGGGTTATATGTTAATAAATACGTAGCCACGTGATCATCCCCCTCCTCCTAACTACTCTTTCCAACTACCTAAATTAATTTTCTATAAAAGAATTCTCATCTATTTTCCTAGAATTTCTCTCTTCAATCTCTTTATAAGTTATATTCTTATAGAATTTTGAAAGCCTATCTTTTAAGTAATTAGAAAGCTTCTTATCTACACAATAGATATAGCACCCTTTCATACCTCTAGTCATTAATGTTCTATAAGTATTTTTAATTATCTCATCAGCTGCTTCAAGTGCTTTTATCTTATTCTGTTTATATAGTTTTTTAATTCCACTTAAAGACTTATCTGATTTTGCACGCTTTGTAAAATCAGTAACTATGCTATTTTCGTATCGTAAATCTTCACCTATTATTACTCCAACATAATCAAACTCTAGACCTTGGCATGTATGAATACAACCAGCTTGTTCAACAGAAAATGGATCTATAGCCCATGTTTTTGAATTACTTAAATTCCAACTCATTGAAAAATTATATTCAGGCATTACAATATCATAAACATCTTTGTTTGTTTTTCCTTCTGAAATCCATTCCCAGCAGTAACCTGATACAATACGTGCTTTATTATTAATCTGATTTTTTTCTATTATCAACTTTTTTAATTCATTTGGATTATCAACAATTTTAATATCGTAATCAAATTCAAACCCATCATAGTTTGCTGTTTGTCTTATTTCAAGCACATCATCAATCCAAGATAAATAACCATCAGATCCATTACATCTAAATTGTGACTCAAGTTTCAGCTCTCTTACTTCAGCACCTAACTTATTTGCAAAATCAATAATAGCCTTTTTATTGCCAATATCACTTAAAGTTACTCTTTGATTTTCATCTAGAAAAAATATAGAACATCTTGAAGCATTTATAATTTCTTTTATTTGATTTTCTCCTAGATTTTTAAATAATCCTGATTTTTCATTTAATCTATGAGCCTCATCTACAATTAAAATATCGAATTCATCCTTCTGAGAATCGTAATATGCCCCAGAGTTTTTAAATAAATTATCTATGTATTTCTTAGTATGACTTCCTTTAAGTTTTTTACAATATACCTCTCTTGGAGCACTATTTTTAGTAACATATTGACACAAATAATCTTGAGCTGTAAGTTTAACCATTAAATTTATTGCTAAAACTGATTTACCTGTACCTGGTCCCCCTTCAATAATTAACACTTGCTTTTTGTTCTTCTTTAATGATATTCTTGACATCTTAAGGGCAGTTTCAAATACAACTTTCTGATCATCAATCATATAAAATTCATCATTACCATCCAACATAGATACTAATGCATCTTGCAAAGATTTTGATGGTTTTATCTTTCCATTCTCTATTTTATAGAGCACTCTTTTATGATCAGCTTTTTTAATATATTTGCAAATAAATTCTCTTAATTTCAGTACCTCTCCTTTAACATACACAGGTGCCCTTTCTAAATATTTATCATAAACTTTGTTAACTAATGGATCATCATCTCTTAGGTAATAATTATGCAGATATGCACATGGAAATAAAGATATGTTATCTTTCTGAACAGCCTCATTGTAGTCCTTTATTAAGGTTGCGTAAGTCCAAGCTTGATAAGAAGGATGAGATGTTCTTATTAGTGAATTATTCATCGCTGTTTTAACAATCCCATCCTCATCCTCTATAACCTCTACTTCCTGCCACTGCTTCAATTCAATAATAATAGCATTTTCCTTGTCGTTATTATCTAAGCCAGAAATAATAAAATCTACTCTCCTAGATGTAGCAGGAACCTTGTACTCTATTGCAACACCTGAGTCGTCAGGTATTGCTGAAGTATTAAGCACCTTATACATATATTGCATAGATTTATCCCAAGCATTAAATTCACTTTTTTTAATACGTCCAACATTTCTTAAATAAGCTTCTTCAATCTTAATTGCTATCTCATCATTAGTTACATGATCCATGAATTGTTTTTTAGTAGCCTCATAAACTATCATAAAACCCTCTCCCGATTGATCCTAATTTTAAACTTCACTAGACTTCTTATTACTTCCTCTAAACTTATCTATTGGATATTTAGCACTATTCTTTTCAATTTTATTTATTAAAGCTGTTGATAAATCTATATCATAGAGCTGACAAAATCTAAGTAAAAAGAAAAAGGTATCTGCTAATTCATCCTCTACATCTTTCCTTTTTTCTATATTATTCATTATCTCTTCCATATCTTCTTCTGACTTGAATCTAAATATATCTAACAATTCTGCAGCTTCAGTGACAGCCCCAATAGCAAGTTCCTTAGGATTATGAAATTGATCCCAGTCTCTATCCTCACAAAACTGCTGAACCTTATCTTTTAAATCTATTATTTTAAGCTCTTTATCCATAACTTTCACCTCTAAATTTACAATACAATTACACTTATAGTATTTTCTAAATTTTTTATTCTTGCCCAAAATACTACTTAATACTTCGTCCAGTATACTAACATTTAATTAATATAATTACTTTACTCTATATACTTATACATAATTAAGTGGAGTCATAATTGATCACTAATAAATACCTCTATCATATTATTTAGAATTCTAGACATTCGCCAGCACTACAGGTAAAAGAAAGATACCCTAATACTACTAGTAAGCTTTCCGTAATAAGCTCTGCTAGCTAGCGAGTGTATTATTACTCAAAAGTTTAATCAAATTTAGTCGCAGCAAATGGTGTTTCCATAACTATTATTAAATCTCCCTAAGTATTTATATAAATTACCAATCTTTTTAAACTTTCCAATTAAAGATCTAACATGAACAATCTTATTTTTGTAATCTTTAGATAGAAATTTACATCCTAAGGCTGCTTGCAAGACTCTATTATTTATATACTTAATTGCATCAGTAATCATAATACTTCCTTTCGCTTCCCATTACTATTTAAAATCTAAATGTATTGTTTTATACCATTATCTATAATATCTAAAAGGTAAAATTAGAAAACAAGTAGCTTGTTTCTTCTTTAAAAACTTTAATCATATATTTATTACTTGTTACCATGGGTAAGTTTAATAATTGAACTTTATTCATTATTTACAAATATTAACAAACATAGATATACGACAATAACATCCATAAAAGTATTACATCACTTAAATTATTTTATTTTTATTTATAATACTTTTCATTTCCTCAATAGTCAAAACATTATCATTTCTACGATGTATCATCCTATGACAATTGCTACAAACAGGAATTAAATCAGTAACAGGATCAATGAATTGCTCTTCCTCTAATGTACTTAATTGCTTTGCATGGTGAATCTCTATAAATCCACTTCCTCTTTTGCCATAAACCTTTTCGAAATCAAAACCACATAAAGAGCATACTGCTCCATGAATTTCTATTGCCCTTCTTCTATTTTCAGGTCTTCTTTCATACTTTTTACCATAATAATACTTAACTGCTCCTTCCGCAATAAGCCCCTGCTCTTCCTGTTTCTCTGCCTCAATATCTAAAACAATATCAATAGGATTAATAAAATCTACAAAATAATGATCATCTTTTTCTCCTAATTTCTCAAACCTTAGCTGGGGTAAATCTTCAAGAGGTTCATCATTCTTTTTATAAAGATCATACCACTCCGGCAGTTTACTATTTATAAGATTAGCAAAATCGACTTTCCAAAAAAGTCTAGACCTTGGTGAATCCATATTATCAATCTCAATTCTTGCATAATATTTCACATTATTATGAATTAAAACAATATTTTTATTTTCTCCTTGTTTTAGGTCAGAAACATTAAAGTATTGTCGGATTTCTCTCGGGATACCTGTGCCATGATGAATAAAACTTGACCTATCCATTGCCTTAATAAAAACATTTTGGGATAAAATTGTCCATGAAAATAACTTAATAGGAAATATATCTTTCTCACTATGTAAATCAACAATTTTAAAACCTCTTTTAAATAAAAAATTATTTGTCTCATCTCCGCCGCTAAACAATGATGGACTTAATTCTTCACCATTTACATATTTATTTGCAATGGAAATTAAATATTTTGGAGGATATAGCTTTTCTCTATAGAGTACACTAAACTTAGTTGACAATCTCTCTTGTGGAACTCCATTTTCATCAATTTCTTCTATAGCTTTTAAAATATGTTCTTTTGAAATATTTTCTGGAATCATTTAATGCTCCTTTTTAAACTAATATTAATATAATTATTCTTTGTTGATTATAAAATCCCTTTAACTGTTAATTTAAATTATTCAAAAAGCCCTGGAGTGATCCAGAGCTTCTTTTGTTATTAATGATATTTAACCTTTGTCGTCTATTATGAAGATGACATAATAATTCAATATAATATTTAATATAAATTTTTAATTATTATATTAATAAATTAAGTTACTTCTTCATTATTTTTGAGTGACATAAGAGATATTTGCCATATTTTTATATCAATATATACTTCGTATAATATGGATAGAAGTTAATAAACAGAATTGATTAATCCAATTTCCCATGCATAGCTAATGCCACAATTTAAGAAGATTTCACACTAACTAAAATATTGGTTATAATTTATGGCATTATTTACCATATAGTTTCTAAGTGCAGTTAAAATAAAGACAAATCCGCCATTTGCTTATTAGAAAAAACTCCTTAAAAAGCTTAATGTAATTTAATCATAAAGTAGTCATTAATTTATACTGATAGTAAGATCACTATTTGATTGATGTAATATTTAATATTTCACTACTACATTATTAAAAATAGATCTTTAACCTCATCTTGTGATTTTTCTTGATTTCTTAAGTCCATTTCACTGACGTTTTTTATCTTATTGTATAAATTCTTAAGCAGATTAACATTATCTATTATATAAGAGTAATTCCTTAAGTTTTTTTTGCATAGTAACTTAATTTCTCTTAATTTATCTCTTTGATACTTAATATCTGTTATCTTACTAATCTTTTCAGAAAGTTCTTTGATCTCTTTTAAATCTTTTTGAAACTGCAATCTGAAACTTTCCCCATATTTTATTATTGTTGAGAATTCAAAATAAATATACTCTAACACTTGTATTACCGCCTCAAAATTATTGAAATCAAAATTATATATACCTCTATGAGCATATGTATGTCTCGAATTGACCATTTCATTATATATTTTAACTTCATCTGCTGTCCTAGGTAATATAAATTTAAACTCCTTAGATAGCTCTTTTTTTATGTCACCTTCCATCTTCTCTAACATAACGTTTGGTGAGAACCGGTTTTTTGGTATCTTATTATCAATAAATTTATTCAAAAAATTATTTTTATGCCTGTCCTTCTCAATCAACTCATAAACAAAATTTTTCATCAACTGCTCAGAAAATGTGTAGCAGTTGATTAGTAATGACCTTTCAAATGTATCACAACATTGAAATAATGAATCCTGAGAAATATTCATGTCATCCGATAGTTTTCTATACTTTTCTCTATTATCCGCCAAACTATTTCTAATCTCTAATACCCGTTCAAAGTTTTGTTTAATGTCAGATAGTCTCTCTTTCGCATCAAATTCGAAAATTCTCATGCTATTTCACCAATATTTTTTTGCATATTTTAAAACGATTTTCTATTGATTCAAGAGAACCAGTGCTTGTTGTAAACGGATTATCTTCTTCCTTCTTTTGTGATTTTTCTAGAGTTTTATACATAATCTCACAATACCTTCCTCTAATGCTATCCACTTCAACAATACTTTCACTTGCCGTGTTCAGTATAGTACCCATAAAAGACTCCATAATACTTACATTCAAATTGCCTGAAAAAACATACTGATCATTAATTACTTCAACTCGTTTAAACATATCATTACTACTAAAAACCTTATGTAGAAATTTCATTGCTTTTTCAAACTCAGCAATATAATCTTTACTTATAATATCATTTCTTTTTCTTTCACAATATTCATTCAAAATATTATTAATTCCTGATGTCTCAGGAGTATATCTTTTATAGTAAATATCTGACATTGCCATAATTCTTAAAAAAGCTTCAACATGTTGATCTTTCTTTATACTGCTACTTGAAAATAATTCAGTAAAAAGTGAATTAGAATTAGCATATCTATATAATTCTTTTATAAAATCTCCATGAGCTAACGACTTTCTAATCTGCATTGAATTTAGTTTTTCAGATCCTGTATTTATTCTTTCAAATATTAGATATTTCGAGCTTAAATTATTTGGTTCCAATTGCTTAAACTCAATTAACGGAATTGTACTTCTCTTAATGATCCGTTTATAGGCGTCTTCCAATTGCTCAAAGGATTTGCCTTGAAGTTCTTTAGATACTTTACTAGATAATTTTGATTTTACAGTCCGCTTTGAAGTGGATTTTCCATGCCAAGGATTACCTTTTACATAATTCACAACAGTTGTTAATCTTTGATAACCATCTATAAGTTCATATCTATTCTTATCGACTTCTAATAAGAACAATGGAGGAATCGGTAAACCTAAAACTATCGATTCAATAAGTCTTGAACACTTAAGTGCATCCCAAACAAACTCTCGTTGCATATCAGGTTTAATTATTTCCTCATTTTCATACATGTCAATTAATTCGCCAAATGATCGGTTACTAACCCAATGCTTTATATTAAAAGCATCTAATGATTCCGTATCCGATGTTTCAATAAGCTCTCTTACTTTTTCTTCAATTTCTTCGTCTACTTCATTGTATTTACTAGTTTGTTGAAAGAAATCGTCCATATCTTTAATCTTAAATTGAATACATTGATTTTTGTAATTCTCAGTATAAGCATCAAGAATATTATTATTTAAAATTTTTAAGTACAATTCCATTATAATTCCTCCATCTTATTAAAATGTTTACTAGTGAACATAACGACCTATATTTTAACATATTTGTACTAATCTTATTTGTTTTTTGCAGCATATATATAAGTGAAAAAACAAATGCAACATCTAAATTTACACAAATTCAATTAATTGGTTTTATAGATTTTAATGTTCAATACCAAAACTTGACACAGTAATGTTTCATATTCGTTTATTTATAGTATTAGATTATCACGTTTTAACTTTTATATCTAGTTTAGTTCAATCTATCCATTTTGAAAAAATGCCCTATAAAGTGTGCTTTTTAATTGTCGCTGACTTTTATATGTTTTGCTCAATTTTAAAAATCACAATTTTTCCATTTTTACTTTTATCTGATTCTCTATCTTTCGACTTTCATATTTATGATAGTTAAATATATTGACATGTCTTCATTACAACCAAAACCTCTGTTACTTATGGTACGTTTCGCCATTCATTATCCTAAAAATTATTCAGCATTTAGGTATTTTTCTCTAGTAACATTAACTTCCCATTATAGACGCTCATGCGACCACCCGCACCAGCAAAGCCATGAAAACGCTTGGTTAATTTATATATTTGGATATACTAATATTATACGGCATAAGGTCGGAATGTCTTGGTGCTTTGAGCCCGAATTTATAGACTGACTATGACCTCCTACTTGTACCACAAATTGTTGCCTTGAGCACGCAGGGTAGATTAATAAGTTACTGGAGGTCCGCTGTAAATTTATTCATTGGAGGCCCATAGTATGGAAATAATTTACGAGCGCTGTTGTGGAATGGATGTCCATAAGGACACAATTGTTGCCTGCTTTATTTCAGGTCGCAAAAAAACTACCAAAACTTTCTCTACTACCACATCATCACTTCTCCAGTTAGTTGATTGGCTTAAAATTAATGAATGTCAATATGTTGCTATGGAAGCTACTGGAGCCTATTGGAAACCAATTTATAATGTTCTGGAAATGGAGGAGATGCCAACATTAGTTGTGAACGCCCAACATATTAAAGCAGTTCCAGGTCGCAAAACTGATGTCAAAGATTCTGAATGGATTGCTGATTTACTTAGACATGGTTTGCTAAACGGGAGCTACATTCCAAACCGTGATCAACGTGAGTTAAAAGAACTTGTAAAATATCGTAGAAGCCTTATTCAAGAACGAGCTAGAGAACTTAATAGAATTCAAAAGATATTAGAAGGCGCAAATATAAAACTGTCCTCTGTCGTTAGTGAAATCGACGGCAAATCATCACGTCAAATGCTTGAGATGCTTGCATCTGGAGAAACCGATGTAAAAGTAATGGCTTCCAAGGCACAAATGCGATTGAAACAAAAAACATCTCAACTTGAAGAAGCCTTACGTGGATTCATAGATAATCACCAAAAGTTAATGTTAAAAGCTATGCTCAGCCATATTGATTATCTTGACTCACAAATATCGACTCTTGATAAAGAGATTGAGCAACGTGTTTTACCTATTCAAGATAAGGTTGACTTAATCGATGGCATTCCAGGTATAGCAAAACGCAGTGCACAAGTCATTGTTTCTCAAATAGGCATCAATATGGATCAGTTTCCAACTGCAGCGCATCTTGCCTCATGGGCAGGTTTGTGTCCTGGTAATAATGAAAGTGCCGGCAAACGCAGAAGTGGAAGAACACGAAAAGGTAATGATATGCTCAAAACAACTTTAATTGAATGTAGCAAATCAGCATCCCATCAAAATAAAACGTACTTTTCTGCTCAATATAAAAGGATTGCTACTAGACGTGGTAAAAATCGTGCCACAACTGCAGTTGCACATACTATGCTAACTATAATTTATCAAATTTTAAAAAACAACTTACCTTACTATGAATTAGGGTCAGATTTCTTTGAACAGCAACGAAAAAATGAAATTGTTCAAAAATCTGTTAAACGTCTCGAAAGTTTAGGATACTCAGTTACTGTTGAAGAAACTTTACCTGGAGCATAACCCTACCAATAATATTATCTTGCTTGTCCAATTAAAGTAACTATTGGGCATAGGGTTACTTTTTTGTTTTTTTGCCTACATACTGCTGTCCCCTAAGGTTTTCAGGGTAGACATTACCAACTACACTAATAGATATTAGTTACGTTATATAAGAATGGCATGAACTAACTTATTTTCCACCTATAGATTAATTATAGTATTTTATCAAATTATTTTCCAGCTTTACAAAACAAATCCAAAAGCCTATTTATATAAACAGAAGATAAATTTAACCTTAAATGACTTACCCCCAATTATTCTATATTTCATAAATTAATAGTGTAAGAAGCTCTTTCACTATTACAATTTCTTATATTAAAAGCCATATCCGCTAATGCTTCTGCAAAGCTTTATTAAGTTTCATTCGTAGAACTACCACTCCATCTTCATCCAATATAATGCGTCTATTTAAAAGTCCTCTCTCTAAATGTTCCGTTACTTCTAACCTCTCATTTAACCTCTGGTCTTCATGGTAAAGTCTTATATTATCAATAACTAACCCAATATTCTCATTTACTAACTTTTTAATTTCCTCATCTTTTTTCATAAGCTTAATTTTTAAATATTCACCTTAGTATTAATTAAAGTTAGATAGACATTTCCCATCTTCCCCTATAGTTATTAATCCCACCCCAAAAGCTTTTTCTCTAAGGAGTCATAATCATACTCTCTTTGTGGATAATCTGTGAAAGTTAATTTTTTTCCTTTCCTTGATACATTAGATGCATTATTAGTTTTGTTATCATTATTCCATGTATAACCTTCTTTCGCCCAATTTTTTAAAATGGTATTGATATACTGCATATAAGGTTTATTGTACTCAATGGCTTTATCAATGGCGTTTCTAACATTCTCCTTACCATGTTGAAGTATTGCAATCTTTATAGCTCCTAAATTTAATTCACCTGTCTTACCTGTTGCATTTTCAAAATAGCTTAATAGTTCAACAGAAAATGTATGTGTTTCATTTGAGTTCTTCATATTTTTCATGTTATTGACATTATCATTTTTACATATACATTTATTCTCTACTTCTTTATCTATATCTTTATCTATATTCTTACTCTCACTCTTATTCTGTTCCGTGATAGTCATGGTACTGTCACGTGACACATTTGAGTCTGTAGAAGCTATAGGAAGACAAAGTTTTTCCCTTTCTCTTTGCTTTTGTTTTCTTAATCTATTCTGTTCCCTCACCTTCTCCATCCCTTCTACATTTTGATGCTTTTCCCAGTTTGATATTTTAAGAAGATTTTCCTTACCTATTTTTATCATCCCAAAGCTAGACAAAGTGTTTAAAGCAAGCCTTATGGAATTTAACGGTCTATTGAAAATAGTGGACAGCATTTCCTCTGTATAAGGTACATGCTCATTTAAAAAGATATATCCGTTTGCATTAGTTTTACCTGCCTGTACTAATAGTCTTATCCAGATATAATGAATTGTGTCGCGCTCTGGCATAGCATCTATAAGTTTGACCTTTTCATCATCAAACATATTTGTAGTTATCTTAATCCATTTTATTTCTACCATATTACCACCTCACACTACCTTTCATTGTAATTTTTCAATCCTCTTCATAAAGACATAATCCCCATAGCATTACATTTTCTGATGTACGCTTGAGGATTTTAATATTCTATTTATTCATTTTGAATGCCTAAATTAAGCATATTTCTTAAATTGCTGTAGGTAATCAACGCCGCAATCATCATGTATTAAGATTCCTTCAATATCATAGTAATCTTCCCAGGGCATAATACCAGAGTTGCAGCATTCACACTCTCCTATTGGTAAGGCTTCCTCTCTATCATCTTCTAGTCCTGGTCTATCTAGCATAATTAACCCACCTCCTTCAAATTTAGATTATTATTTATATCATCCATATCTTTGAGTAACCTTCTTATAAAATATAAACTTCCAGTTCTTGTTACAACTCCGAAGTTGTAGCAATACCTGGAAGTTATTGCTTGCTATAGTAGTGCCTATCTCACAGAATCTATACTCTCTTTACTAAAAACTAAATGTATTTAAAACAGTGGTGGTCTGGTCCAGATAATCCTCAGCAGCTTCATCTATTCTTTTGCAAAAATAGTTTAATGTACAGCCTTCACAATTTTTAAGCACACCATTCTCCAGCAAAGAACAGCTTAAACTATCTTCATAGGTAGAATTCCTAATAGCTAAAGCTATTTGCATTTTATCAAAGGTTTGACTTGTATCAGATGATACTGTAATTCTGTCGTTAATCATTTATAACACCCCATTCCTTATTCTCATCCACAAACTCAATACAGTGGTCTGCTAATAATCATATATGCACATCTCATGTTTTTTTAAAGATAAAAACAAATATGGTTATATTTTTTTGTTCTTAAAAGCAAAAGAATATAACCATATAAAAATAAAAAAACATAAAAACATATAGGAAAAATGCGGGGGCAGATAGGTTTATACTTTTATAATGCTAAACTTTAATAAAAAATCTTTTCTTAATCCATATATTTATATAGAAATAATAAATTCAAAGGAGAACTAAGATGGGTAGAAAAAAGGCTATATCTCCTACTAAAGATATTGATATAAATGACCTTTCTTATGAAGATGAGTTTGACGAAAATGGCTTTGATGAAATGGTTAATGGTACTCCCTTAGCAAATTTTAATTTTAATGAAAGTAGCATCCCTTCTCACGAACCTATAATAAAACAAGGTCAATCGGTTCAGCTTGAAGTTAAAACTCCAAACGAACTAATTGACCATCGTAAAGCTAAAACTGTGCCTAATGGCATTACCCCTCCAATTGACGGAGAAGCTTTTGATATAAGGCGTACCTATCAGTTAAGAGAATCCACCGTTAGAAAACTAAATGAGCTTAAAGCAGCTCATCCTGATATAAATGTATATTTAAACACAATCCTAGATGACGCAATCAATCACTACTACAAATATATTTTTCTAGAAAATAGATTCCAAAAATAAAAAAGTCACCTTTTCAGCATACATAATGTATGAATGGAGGTGATTATGGTGGGAATAAATGATTTTGTAAATTTAATAGCCAATGTGGGGTTTCCTATTGCTGTAAGTGCCTATCTTCTAGTTAGGCTCGAAAAGCAGCTCATTGAACTAACTTCATCTATTAACAAGCTCAATACAATAATTTCCACTAAACCAGGGGTTGTTATAGGTAATAGTAATGATAATGGTGTCTCATAATATCCCCTTATACTCATAACCAAAAAATTCTGTAAACTCCCCCAAAACCGCATATCTAGTATTAAAATACATTTAAAAAGGAGGTCTTAACTATGGCTGTTAGCAAGGTTTTAAATTCTGCTTATCTTAGCATAGAAGTTGAAAATGGAACTGACAAGACTGGCGCTACAGTTTACAGAAAAAAGAATTTTTCTGGTGTAAAAATTGATGCTGCACCTCAAAATGTCTTTGATGTTGCTGAAGCTATTAAAGGAGTTTTAAGTAATAGCACTAGAGATTATTACTTAAATGAAACTTCAAAGTTGGTTAATTCTTAATTATTTTTTTAATGTCCTTATTACATTATGGAAAGTAGGTGAAAAGAATGGAGTATTCATTAGCAATGACCTTTGTTACCACTAGTGGGGACAAGGCTTCGTTAACTATCACTGGCGTTAAGAATGATATATCTCAAGCTGAAGTATCCTCTTTAATGGATACCATCATAGCCAAAGATATATTCTTAACTAAGGGTGGAACTTTAATCTCTAAGTATGGTGCTCAATTAACTCAAAGACAAACTACTAAGTTTAATGTTCAGTAGAGATCTATAGTGTTTTAATTTATAAAAAAAAGGGTTCAGCTTTATTTAAATGTGGCTGAACCCTTTCTTTATGTTTAATTTAAATCATTTTATACTACGTTTGCGATATAAGATACAAATAATGTGGCTTATCTTTACATCTATATATGCTTCTTTTAAAATAACTTTACTGCTGTTAGTAGCATATCTAGTAACTTTAACCATAAATCAATTAATATTTTGAACTCACGTTAACTTAATTGATTATATATATATCTTTCAATATAATGAACATAAAAGATATAATAAGAAGAGGTGCAATTAATATATGAAATATAATGTAGAATTACTAAGGCAAGAAAATTATAAGCCAACATTTTGGTCTGGAGGCATGGCTACAGAACTGACAACATATCCGCTAAATTCTGATTATGCCAGTAAAAACTTTTTATGGAGGTTGGGAGTTGCTAAAATTGATATACCAGAATCTACTTTTAGTAGTCTACCAAAAGTTTCACGTAAATTCATGGTTATAGAAGGAAAAATAACTCTCGACCATGAAAATAAGTACAAGAAACTACTTAACTCCTTTGAGCAAGACGACTTTATGGGCGATTGGAAAACTAAAACTTATGGTAAAGCTTCTGTTTTTAATTTAATGACAAGGGAAAATTATAATGGTGAATTACTTCATCTTAATATTAGTCCTAGCAAACAGCTTAAGTTCGAATATAAAACTCCATCAAATAAAGATTTAGCAGCAATTTGTTTTTACACTGTTAATGGTGGATTTAATTCTACTATTAATGATAAAGTTTTTGAAACTGTTAAAAATGATTTAATTTTAATTAACTGTGTAAATTCAAGCTATACTCATGAATTTATGCTTTCTAACAATACTTCAGAAATTACTAATATAATAGTAAGCATAATTTATAGTAATTAGCTTATCTAACTCTAAATTACTTTTGCTTTAATTTTATTATTTTTAATTTGATTGAGGGGTTTATATATGAGAAAAAAAGATATACTTGAGTTAAAAAAACGTTTAAAGAAAGATCATTGTACCTTCACTAAAATGTGTGGTTGCTATGTTAATGGTGAAAAAAATATTATTTTAAATTTTAGAGAAACCTTTTTAAATTTAGAGGAGGATGAGTACTTTAAGTACTTAGAAATTGCTAAAAAAGTCCTATCTGGAACTATTGGTAATAATATTTTAGAACTTAACTTTCCACCTAATGAAAATCTTGAAAATGAAAAACAAATTTCTCTTATGCAGCTAAAAAAAAGCCAACTAAAGGATGATGCACTGCTTCAAGATTTTTATAAATCCATTATAGATAGCTATGATTATACTGGTAATTTTTTATTACTAGTCTTTCATGATGCTTATGATGTCATTACTAAAACTACTGATAATGCTAAAATAGACGAATCTGAAGAAGTATATGAGTATATTCTATGTGCAATATGTCCTGTTTCACTTTCAGATCCTGGACTTAGATACTTTGAAGAAGAAAAGAAAATAAAGGCACGTATTAGAGATTGGGTGGTGGATGCTCCAACTCTTGGCTTTGTGTTCCCGGCTTTTATTAATCGTGGTTCAGATGTTAACTCTATTATGTACTACACTAAAAATGCAAAGGACCCGCATCCTGAATTAATGGAAAAGGCTTTAGGTTGTTCTTCAAGACAAACTGCCACTATACAAAAAGAAACCTTCCAAGCAATTATTAAAGATTCTATTAGCACTGATGAAAAAAAAGCTGAGAAAATTTTTATGGAAGTACAAGAAAACCTAAATACTATGATAGATGAATACAACGCAATATATGATGATACAGATGGTGAACCTATAACCTTAACACAAAAGGATATACAAAATCTTTTAATAGAAAGCGGAGTTCCTGAAGAAGCTACTACTAAAATTGAAAAATCTTATGTAGAAAACTTTGGTGAAGACCTGCCTTTAGCAGAGAATTTAATTGACCCAAAAGTACTTAAGGCAAATGCTCAAAGGAAAAAGGAAGAACAGCTTGCAAAGCAAGTAGAAATACTTCAAGCTAGACTTGAGCAAGTTAAACAAGAGGCTGTTGTAGATAATGAAACTCACCTGTCTACAGAAGTTAATGATGATAATATGGTTTTAGAAGAAGCTTCAGAAACTGATTTAGAAGAAGCTCCGACTACTAATTCAGAGGATAATAACCTTACTCCTCACTATGATGTTATACTTCAAGTAAAGCCTGAAAAAATACCTAAAATCAAAGCTCAAATAATTGATGGTCAAAAATGCATAATTATTCCTATTGATGAGGACGAGCAGGCTACAGTTAATGGCTTGGATGATTTGATTTAAGTAATATTAATTAAGAAAAAGAGGTAGAATTCTTTATTATTTCACTTTAAGATTAATATATTTTGTTATTTTGTGGCAATGTATATGCATAGTTAAAATTCTATGTTTATTTAACCTAATAATAACAGATATATCAAGGGCTTACTTTTTAACAGTAAGCCCTATTTTATTGAGTGAATTTTAACGGTACTGAATATAAGAATAGCATGAATCAACTTATTTTCCATCTATACTTTTCTGCATACATAATGTATGAATGGAGGTGATTATGGTGGGAATAAATGATTTTGTAAATTTAATAGCTAATATTGGTTTTCCTATTGCTGTAAGTGCTTATCTAATATATCTGCGTCAATACCTTTAAGGACAGAAGTCTATGCCTTAAACTTACATCGTTTATTTAGGAGTTTTACTGATAAACTTATTATAAAAAAATAAAATATGCTATACAAAAATGAGAACATTAAAAAAAAGCCAATTTCAATAAAATTGGATAACGGAAGTTTAAAGCCAAAGACAGGTATACCTATTATAAAATTTATTATACATAAAGCAGAAGCTAACACTATAGCTGAGATAGAATAGATAATAAGCTTTTTATTAGTGCGATTATGACAAATTCCTAGAGAAAGTCCTATTGCTCCATTTGTTAATAGGAAAAATATTCCTTCATGTAAGCTAACCAGCATAATTATTATTGCTGAAACTAAATATGCTGTTACTCCTAACTTAACCTTTAACTTTGCAATAATGTAAATTGGAACTCCACTAAAAATTGTAGCTAATACAAAAGCCTCTGAAAAGACCACTGGCAACAATTGAAATAAAACTGATAAGCATATTAAAAATGCACCTAATACTATTAGTTTTGTGTTACTCAAACACTTCACCTCCATAGAGCATTTGAACTTTATCCTAAAATATTTCTAACCATATATAGTATATTATCACTTATATAATCATATGATAGTTACTTATAGTAATTTATGCTCGTATTAAATTAAATTACAATATGCATAAAATCTAGCATACAGGAAAATGTAGTTAGTATTTATTTTGCTAGAGCATTTGAAACTTTAACTTAATTTTCAAAATAATAGAGAATATTTTAGGGGATTTTCCTATAGTCTTATAGGGGCTTAGCATTATATAAAACATTATTACCGCAATAATAAAAAAACAGGAGATACGATAAATATTTTTCAGCTAATGTATTATCAAAATTTCTTTTTAGAACTACAGTATTCAAAATATTATTTGCAAATAAAATATATATTTATAAACTTGAAAGATATAGATACAATATAGTTTCTGGAACTATTGTTGTAAATCAAAAGTCGAACCATTTAAAAAAAATTAGCGTAATTAAATTATATAACATTTGAGATTGAGAATAGAGATTTAATCACTCGGCGCATATCATATAATGTACTGAAGAATTGATATAAATAGTATATTTAACTTCCAATATAGTAAAGTTCTAACTAAATAGTAGGAGTGATTAAGGTGGAAGAAAAGCAAGATAAAGTTTATGATATTAAGTCCGTATGTCCTAAATATAATACAATAATAGATCAGTGCGAGATTGGACCTTTGACGTCTGAACAGAGGCGCATTGATGCCTTTTTAAAACGAAACCAGTCCGCTTTATTTCAGAAGAATTTGATTCTTCAAGGTCAAAGATGCAATGATGATGAAATTTTATATGTAAATAAGATTGGAAATTATACAAAGGCTTTACCTCATAATTTGTTAGGAGAAGTAAATTTAGAGGCCTACAATATTTGGATAAGTGCATTAACCACTGGAAATCCGGAAAAAATTGAGTTGATACCACTAGGAGGGACTAGAAAATTCGTTGACCCTCAGGCCTCGTATGCGTATGAGATGGTGGGACCTGATTGTCATCATCTTACTATATTACCAGCTCCGAGCTTTTCTAGCGCCATGGAAGCAAGTGAAATGGCTGAGGATTATTGGATGGCTTTAATTCGTGATGTCCCTTTTGTAGATTATGACACCAACCCTGAAACTGAGGCTGCAGCTGAGGATTTATCAAAGTTTTCGGTTTTTGATGGTCCTAAGTGCAAATGTAAAGTCACCACGGAAACACTATTCCGTAGTAATGTACCTGGCGCTTTGGAAGGACCATATGTTTCACAGTTCCTCTTGAAGGATATTCCCTTTGGGGCAAAAACTATAAAACAAAATTATATTGTACCTGTGGAAAAAATCGATTATATGACTTCATATAATGAATGGCTTAATATACAGAATGGACAGGCCCCATCTTCAGCATTAAAACTTGACCCAGTACATCGATATATTAATAATGGCAGAGCCCTCGGCGAATACGTCCATAAAGACACCAGCATTCAGGCGGCACTAACGGCTTGCTTAATACTAATGGGCTTTGGGCAGGAAGCTCTGTCTTTGAATAATCCCTATTTATTCTCAAAAACCCAGGAGGGGTTTGCTACCTTTGGTACTGCACATGTTTTGGATTTTGTGACTCGTGCAGCCAGGATGGCCCTTGAAGCAGCCTGGTTCCAAAAGTTTTTGGTGCATCGAAGATTAAGACCCGAAGAGTTTGGGGGACGCGTACAAAATCTTATGACAGGTGCCGCAAGGTATCCGATTAATCCAGAATTATTAGATTCAAAAGTGTTAGAGATAGTATTCAAAAAATACGGAACCTACCTTCTACCTATGGCCTATCCTGAAGGATGCCCGACTCATCCAGCATACCCTGCAGGTCATGCAGCTCACATTGGAGCAGGGGTAACTATTCTAAAAGCATTTTTCAATGAGGATTATATTATTCCCAATCCAGTAGTAGCCAGTGCCGACGGGCTTGAGTTACAACCATATCTTGAGGGTGATCTAAAAGTAGGGGGAGAATTAAATAAGCTTGCTGCCAATATTGCCCTTGGACGAGATTTTGCAGGTGTTCACTGGCGTTCAGACAGTTTAGAGGGCATGAAACTTGGAGAAGCTGTGGCAATAGGATTACTCCAGGACTATAGAAATACCTACAATGAAGAATTTCATGGTTTTTCCTTCACAAAATTTGATGGTACAAGGGTAATAATTTAAAAAATATATCTATAAAACATGGAATGATGAATACTAAGCGCTCCTAAAAATTATCATTCTGCAACCTTCTAGACAAATTTGTAATGAATTTATAATTAAATAAGAGGTCTGCTTGAAGGTGAATTTTAAATCAGTTTCAAGCAGATCCACTATATTTTTTGGATTTAATCATACAATGATTTTATATGTATGTAAAACTTAAATTTGCTTATACGTATTTTCATATAATTTTTTACTGTTTGGCGATATATTAAAGGAACATCTGAAAAGTGTAGATAATAATGACATAATTTAAAATGATTATACTTAATGGTTGAAGCATACTCCATAATAAAAAACTCCGAATTATTTCAGAGCTCAATTAGTTACTATAGGATTTATGAATGTGTAATCCCCTGCTTTATGAGCTTCACTTAGAATCTTATTGTGTACCCTTCTAACTTCCTCTGGGGTGATCATGGCTTCTATACCAGGATTTTCTGCATAGAAAGCTTTTAAATGTCCATACTCACTTCTTAGAGTTCTTAGTAATATTAGAACTTCTTCATAATTGAAATCTACTTTCATAAGTGACCTCCTAAATTGTGATTATTTATGTATTCTACAATCATCATCAAATTCCTTTAAATGGAAATATATTAATTGACATAAAAATATGAAGGGAAAAGTTTTATAAAAATAAAAAGCCCTAGGTAATCCAGAACTTCTTAGTATATTGTGTTGATGACATTTACTATATGCAGTAATCGATTGTGTCATCTATTTACACGCCTTAACCATTTGTATTAATAGCTATACAATATATAAAAAAATAAGCCCCATCGTAAAGGCTCATTGAGTTATACTATTTATTACATCTGAGAAATTTACCTTCCTAGTTACACTAAAATTAAACCTCCACTTTAAATGACACCTTTCAATTAGCGAAGAAATATTGAAGGTATTACTAATCCGTTACTAAGTGTTATTTAAACCATCTAGAACATTCAGAACATTAAGTAAGCTATATGCCTATTCATATTCCAAAATTAATGGAGGTATTTATGTCAATGTTTATAGACTATCCATATTAAAATATTATTCATTCCTTATATCTGCATAGCGTAACACTCTATCTATCATCTGTCCCTCTTTCTTTAATAGCGTTAATAGATAAACGTCGGATAGCAGTTTTTCTTTCTTCTTTCTTAATAAACTTAGCACTTCTTCTTGGAACTTTATTTCCTCCAAGCACTTATTAATTATATCATTAAACTTATCAATTTTTTTACGCTTACTATCTAGCTCTTCAACTAACTTTTCTGCATCTAGGTTCACTATGTTTATCTTCATTGCTAGTTACCCCCCTTCCCCTCTTTATTCTGCTCTTAGGCTTTCTTCTCTCAGCTCTTTTCCTTATGCTACTTTATGATTATACTTAAATTATATTACACGCTTTTACAAATTACAACATAATATTTAACTTTTTCCAAACCTTCGACACTTTTAGAACTGAAAAATAAAAAAGAAGAGCATCTATCATTGCTGATATAACTGTACGTACAATCTTTAGGGGGGAATACCCTTTCTTACGTAGAAGCAGATACATGGAAAAGGGGTGTGTACTACTGGCGTTAAGAATGATATACCTCAAGCTGAAGTATCCTCTTTAATGAATATCATCATAGCCAAAGATATATTCTTAACTAAGGGTGGAACTTTAATCTCTAAGTATAGTGCTCAATTAACACAAAGACAAACTACTAAGTTTGATGTTCAGTAGAGATCTATAGTGTTTTAGTTATAAAAAAGGGATCAGTTTCATTAAAATGTGAACTGAACCCTTTTTCTTTATGTTTAATCAGTCTTTAATTTTATTTTAGGCTTTTAACTCCGGTTTCTAATATTTCCATTTGCAGCAGTGTCTGCTCATCCGTAATGGTTTTATCTTTGTCATTTATGATGGCTTCATATAAATCATCATATACTCTTCCATAATCACCATTTACGGATTTAACTTTTTCTTCGTGGATTGTACCTTCCTTATCAATATAGGTTAGTACGCCATAATGCTGTATTGTATCTACTCCAAAATCTTTATTATCAGGCATATAAAACAGCTTTAAATGCTCTTCCTGACGATCCTTGGTTTCTTTCACAAAGCATCCCTTTTTGCCGTATACGACGAAGCTTGGTCTTTCTTTAATTCTAAAATAACTGGATTTTACAGATACTTTTAAATTGCCGTAATACAAATCCAAGTCAAAATAATCATTCATTCTTCCTTGGCCCAATAATTGCCTAACATCATAGTGTATATGATCCGGCTTGCCAAAATAGCTAATGACCTGGTCCAATGTGTGACAGCCATGTCCATATAAATATGACCACATAGGATTAAAATTATGAACAGATTCCGGTACTTCTGGACGGTAATAATCAAAATGCATTTCCACTTCCAGTAAGTCTCCTAGTTTTCCATCCTCAATGACCTTTTGGACTGTTAAAAAGTCACTGTCAAAACGTCTGTTTTGATATGCCTGAACAATCAATCCTTTTTCTTTTGCCAACGCAAATATTTCTTTTGCCTGTTCCGAGGTTTCCATAAAAGGTTTTTCAACCAAACAGTTCTTATTATGTTCCAATACTAGTTTTGCATATTCATAATGACTATCATGTCTTGTACAAACCACGATGAGTTGGATGTCCTCGTCATTTAATAATTCATTCAAATCCGAAGTATAATTGACTCCTGAAATTCTTTTCCAGCTTTCATGCTCAGGGTTTCTTTGAAAGATTGTTTTTACCTTTATATTTTCTCTTTGTAGTACGAATGGTAGATGATATCTGTTAGTACTTTTACCGTTTCCGATATAACCAATTGTAAGCATAGCAGCCTCCCTAAAATATATTTATATCATTTCAATATCTGCTGGAATACTGAGAATAGTTGCTGAACATATTTTTAATATTATATTTACTCGCAAGATCTTTGCTTACCGCTTCACTTCTTTTTGTGTAATAAATAGCTATTAGTTCTATTTTATTTAAGTACGGAGTTATTGTCAAGAAATCCCATACAATCATTCCTGATCCTACAATACATAATTTCATATTTTTTACCTTCTGCATTTTTAATATATGATTATACTTTCGAAACCACTCTAACTCCGTTTTCACCTGCAATAATTATCTTGGTAACCTCTTTTGTAAATAAAGCTGTTCCGATAACACCATCAATATTATTTAAAGTATCTAAAAGATAATTGTTTCCCTAACCCAAATTACATCACAAATGAAAGAGGGTACCGCAAGATACCCAGTATAGTCTAAAACTATAAAACTGTTAATCTATTCAATGTTACATATCCATACAATTATTGATAAATACCCTCTAAAATTTGAGAGCTTGTCCTTAAAATTAATACTTACTATATTATCTCTTATATTTGAACGTCCTCACCCATGAAATATCTTCTTGGGTTACTGATTCTATTGTATTACCCAAAGAGAAAATTTTTAATTATGAAACTTACTTTGAAACTTAACGTGCGGCTTTTAATAGCAAAATTGATTTTTACATATAAACCATGTACCTTTCAGAAATTTCATCCTCATCAATACAATCAACTATAATTGTATCATCTTCTGTAGTAATTGACTTTATATAAAGAGGTTCTGTAAGGACTAATACCTCTTTTTCACGTTCATATGTTTTATTTTTATAATTATCATATAAATCAAAGGATTTTTGATTTTTCATTCTAATAATTACTTTAGAAAAAAAAGAATTATCACCTGATTTATATATATAATCTACATTATATCCATCCTTCTTTAAGGAATTTAAAACATTCTCATCTATAAATAACTTGTTTGAAAATTCTTTTGCTATATTATAATTTTTTGAAAAAGATATAACTTTATTATGGCAATATTTGTTAATATCCTTTCCTATCTTTAATACAATATTAGGAGCAAAAATACCTCTATAGATTTCACAATTTAATATTTTTGATTGTTTTTGAACTAATTCAATTAAATCATTAGTTATCAAATCACCTTCTACATAGGTATCATAAATTAGTTTTTCCTTAGAAGTACACATACATAATCAACTCCTTATCTAAATCTAAGATATATATATACTTTTAAATTTAATTTTTACATTCAAATAGTTTTTGTATAATTAGAATCACAGAATCTTTTGTAGATTTATTAATGAACAAATGTATTATGGAAATAAATAATGTATTCGTTTACATAATTATATAATATGCCCATTTAACTGTCAATCTGACAAATTTACTAAAAAAATAAAATAAATATAGCGAAAATTTACAATATGTTATTTTACTATATTTTACAAAAATACTTTGACTTATTATTTGTTTTAATGTTACTAATTTCATAAATAGTGGTATAATATATTTAAAAAGGTGATTTTTATGAAAAAAACAAGAGAAAAATTCATTGGATGTTTACTAGGTGGTTCTATTGGAGATGCTCTTGGATATCCAATAGAATTTTTGAAACTTAATGAAATATATGATAAGTACGGTACAAATGGCATAGAAGATTTGAAGGTAAATATGTTTTCTGGTAATGCTCTTATTTCTGATGATACACAAATGACATTATTTACTGTTGAAGGCATATTAAATTTTGAAAATAAAAGAAAAAATGGAGAAAACATCAGCATTTCTAAATGTATATTTTATTCTTATGAAAGATGGCTGCATACTCAAGGATATCCTATCTCAAAGGAATATGAGTATCTTCTTGAAGATGTGAGTTCCCCACTTTTTAAATATGAAGAATTATTTTCACAAAAAGCCCCCGGAAATAGTTGTATTACAGCTTTAGTACGTGCTAAAAACAATAAATTCGGTACTATTAAAAAACATATCAATAAAAGTAAAGGCTGTGGTGGAGTAATGAGGGCGGCTCCAGCTGGCTTATATTTTATGAATAGAAATAAGGATGCATTCAATCTTGGATGCGAATTGGCTGCAATTACTCATGGTCACCCTACAGGGTATCTATCTGCGGGCGCTTTTGCAAGCATAATTTCAGATTTATGTGCTTTCTTATCAATTGAAGATGCAGTAAAAAATGCCATCAAAATACTAGAAGATATGGAAAGTAACGAAGAAACAATAAATGCATTAAAAAAGGCAGTTTCCTTAGCTAAGGATGGTAATCCAAGTCCAGAAAAGCTTTCACATCTGGGAGATGGTTGGATTGCTGAAGAAGCACTATCAATAGCTATATACAGTGTTCTTTCTTATCCAGAAGATTTTGAAAAAGCATTGAAGCTTTCAGTAAACCATAGTGGAGATAGTGATAGTACTGGTGCTATTTGCGGAAATATATTGGGAGTAAAATTAGGCTTAGAATCTATTCCCAAACAATGGATTGATAAGTTAGAATTAGCTGATTTAATAAAGGAAATGGCAGAAAAACTCTATAATAATGTAGAGAGCAAAGTTTATTGAAAAGAGTCAATGTTTGAATAAAAACACCTTCCATATCAATATAAAATGGAAGGTGTTTTTTCAAAATTCTCTTTAACAAATTCTTAACTCTATTTTCCCCCTTTATTTATGGTATGGCTCAGAGTATCTAATTCCGTATAAAGTTATGTCACAATCTATTACATTGGCGACACTTCTTAAATTGAACTATTTATAAACTTTTAACTTCTCATTATTAGCCTAATGAGTATGAATAATGGAAAGTACTTAATAGACTTTCTTAGCCCTATTACTCATACATGATTTACGTCATAATTTATAAAATTGATGACACTTCTTAGTATCTGAGTAATTAAAATTTCTACCAATATGGGAAGTTATATCTTTTATAATGGTTTTATTTGAGGTACGGTTCAGCGTATCAGTTGTAAGTGCTAACACTTTTTATTGTTTTCTTCTTCAATTAATATATAAACGCTGATGTTCTTAATTAATTTCCTTTATTACACACAAATTTTTATATTTACAGAATTCATCATCAATACCTATTTAGAAACAAACATTTCTATAAACTAGACTTAATTCCTTCAAGTACATAATTTACCAAGTTTTCTACAAAGGTACTATCAATTACTTCTCCAGTTATCAATAATCTATAGAATACAGGTCCCCAAATTAAATCAATACTTACCTCTATATTCAGATCTTTTCTCAATTCTCCTCTTGAAATTCCACGTTCTAAAATTTGTTTTGAAATATTTCGGCGAGGCTTAAAATATATTGTACGATATGTCTCAGCTAACTTTGGATCAGACTGTCCTTCTGCTATTATTTCAGTAATTACATTTCCTTCCCTACTCATTAGAAATTTTACAAAATTATTGACTTGGATTAACATATCCTTAATAGTTGACCCTGTATCAGGTATTGGAAGCTTCGTATTAGTAGCATTTAAGAAACCATCCACAACAACAGCAGCTTTGTTTGGCCACCACTTGTAAATAGTAGCTTTGCTAACCCCAGCTCTTTCAGCAATCTTTTCAATTGTAACAGCTCCAAAACCATTTTCAAGCAATAAGTCATATGCAGCGGAAAGAATAGCAGTCTTAGTTTTTTCGCAACGAGGACGTCCTAATTTATTCTCCATTATAATTACCTCCATTGTATTTAATTTATAATAATATACTTAATAAACTATACGTATATTATACTATATATTTTTTTGTTTTAAAGATAAAAAAACTATTTACAATACTGAACGTTTAGTATATTATATATTTATAAACTAAACGTTCAGTTTTATATTGATTAACTTTATCATTTTAACGAAAAAGTTAAATTGTAAGACACCTAACAGGTACAATAACTAGACTCAATCAAATTAAATACCTACTAATTGATAAAGTGTTCAAATGTTATTAATTATATTAGGAGGAAAAATCAATGAAAGTTGTAGTTTTTAACGGAAGTCCTAATAAAGAAGGTAATACTTATCATGGAATAAAAATAGTTGTTGATGAAATCGAAAAAGAAGGAATAAAGACAGAAATTATTCACGTAGGCAATAAATCTATTAGAGGCTGTATTGCTTGTGGATATTGTACAAAAAATAAAAATGGAAAATGTGCTATTGCTACAGATCCAGTTAACGATTGGATTGAAAAGATGAAGGATGCCGACGGAATAATCTTAGGATCACCAGTGCACTATTCAGCAATTGCTGGAACAATGAAGTCATTTTTAGATAGAGCTTTTCGTGTGGCAGAAGCCAATGATAGTATGTTAAGGCATAAAGTTGGAGCTGCCGTAGTAGCAGTAAGACGTACAGGTGGAATTCCAACCTTTGATCAGTTAAATAATTACATTAATCATTCTGAAATGCTCATCCCTACTTCTAACTATTGGAATATTATTAATGGACGACTACCAGGTGAAGCAATGCAGGACGAAGAAGGAATACAAATAATGAGGATATTAGGTAAAAATATGGCTTGGCTTATGAAACTTATTGAAAATGGGCAAGGAATTATAAAGAAACCAGAAAGAGAAGAAAAGATTTTTACTAATTTTATTCGATAAATTATTATTTGCCCTATTCATTCGATAATTTTTACTACTTTAGAATAGATTTTTATCACTTATAATTTCAAACATTTATTCAATCAAATGTATTATTAAAATCTAAGGAAGTGATTTATAAATGTATCAATCAAATAATACTGTAATAACAACAAATTCATTAATAAATAATCTTGAAACTAAACCCATATTGACTAATTTATTAATTTTAGTCATGTCCATAGCTTGTGGACTTACTGTAGCAAACTTATATTATATCCAGCCTCTCTTAGCTGATATAGCAAAAACCTTTCATGTTAACCAATTAATCATAGGTTTTGCAGCTATGCTTACGCAAATAGGTTATGCAATTGGAATGATATTTATATTGCCTTTGGGAGATATAAAAGAAAAGAGAAACTTAATAGAAATAATGCTTTTATGCTCAATAATCTCACTTATGAGTATGTTCTTCTCTTCAAATATATATATTCTCATAATTTCTTCCTTTGCTGTTGGATTTACTTCTATTATTCCTCAACTTATTATTCCTTTAGCAGCACAACTATCAAATCCACAGCAAAGAGGGCAAACTATTGGTACAATAATGAGCGGTTTGTTAATTGGAATATTACTTTCTCGTACAGTCAGCGGCATCTTAGGCGGCTACTTCGGCTGGAGAACAGTTTATCTTATTGCAGCAATTATGATGCTTGCTCTCATGCTTATTCTAAGAAAATTGATACCCTTATGCCAACCTATTTCTGACATTAAATATACTCAACTGTTAAAATCAATGATACACCTAATAAAAACTGAACCAAGTTTAAGAGAAACCTCTATTAATGGTGCATTAATGTTCTCAGCTTTTAGTGCTTTTTGGACATCCCTTATATTTTTACTTGAAAGTTCTCATTACAATATGGGAGCTGAAGCGGCAGGTTTATTTGGATTAGTTGGTATTAGCGGTGCTCTTGCTGCTCCGATAGTTGGAAAGGTAGCAGATAAAAGAGGTTCAAGATTTGCTATAGGTATATGTATAATCGTAGTTATAATTGCTTATTTATTCTTCTTTCTATTTGGTTTTAAAATTTGGGGACTTATTTTAGGAATCATTCTTCTAGATTTAGGAGTACAATCTTGCAATGTTTCTAACCAGGCAAGAGTACATTCTTTAAACGAAAAAACACGTAATAGACTTAATACTATTTATATGGTCAGTTTTTTTCTTGGAGGAGCATTAGGTTCATTTTTAGGTTCCTATAGCTATTCTCACTTTGGATGGTATGGAGTTTGCACTTTTGGAATGGCAACTCAAATCATAGCAATTATTCTACACAAGTTTGGAAAAAAATCATAAAAATATGTTTTTATCAATTTAAATTTTATAATGAAGGAGAATAAATTATGAATTTAATAACTATATACCCAGACAAATGTATAAAATGCGGTCTTTGTGTAAATGAATGTCCAGAAAATGTATTGCTTTTAGGAAAAAATGGTCCTAAAGAAATTTTTCCTGAAAACTGTATTGCCTGTGGTCATTGTGTAGCTATTTGTCCAAGAGAAGCTATTGATAATAAAAAAACTCCACTAAGTAATCAAATTAGCACAAAAGACTTTCCAAAATTAAGTTCTGAAGAAACTAAAAACTTTCTTCGTTCAAGACGTTCAATCAGATCTTATAAAGAAACATCTGTTCCGAAAGAAAAATTAATTGAGCTTGTTAATATTGCTCACTTCGCTCCTACTGGAAGTAATCTACAAGGAATATCTTATATAATTGTAGATGATAAAAGCATACTTAACAAAGCTATTAAACTTACTATTGAAAGACTAAGCAGAGATGAATTATTAAACGAAAGATTCCATCACTATATTGAGTCTTATAATAACAAAAGAATTGACACTGTTTTTCGCGGAGCACCTTGTCTTATTTTAGCAACTGCTGATACAAATTTTACACGAGGAAGAGAAAATTCTATTTTTTCATTAGCATATCTGGAATTATATGCTCCCTCCCTCGGATTAGGTTCTTGTTGGGCTGGAGTCTTTGAAAAAATTGCACTCGAAGATAATTCCCCAATGCTTGAATTATTCAATATTCCTAAAGGTAAAAAAATAACAGGAGCAGTTATGGTAGGATATCCAAAATACAATTATCCAAGGTTAGTTGATAGAAATCCACTAGAAGTTTCTTTTTTATCAATCTAAAATATAAAATCATAATAAGGACTTACCTTAATATGGTAAGCCCTACTCTATTAACTATACATCAATAATATTGATTAACATAAGATATAAAAAATCTAAAATTTTGATGATTAAAATATTGCGTATCATTTCATCACTTTATTCAAAAAAACCCTTTTCTTGTAACAATTCTTTAGTATCATTCCACAGTTTATTTTGCATATTGCTGTCTCCTCCAGGATACACAGGAATAATAGGCTTACCACTTCCAACATTAAAATATCCACCAGTCACACCCTTATATTGCTCTTCTACAGCTAAACGAACAATAATATCTGCACCTTTGCGTGGATCTCCAATATTGAAAAACTTTAATATACGCTCAAGTGCAGCAGCAAACCAAAGTTCACGCCCAAGACCCGTAACATTAAAACCCGGATTAAGTGCATTAACAGTAACTCCTATATTGGAAAGTTTACGTGCCAATTCTGCTGTAAACATAATATCAAGTAGTTTAGTTTTTCCATTTCTTTTAAATTTATTGAAATAATTCATTAGCTTTTATTTCAGGATGGTGATATCGTCCTCTTTTCAAGGTATTTTTCTTATATTGTATAGATTTTTGTGGACACCACTGCATACAAGCAACGCAAGTTTCACATTGATGCTTCCACTGTGGCTTTCCATCAATCATATCAATATTGTTTGCAGGACAAACCTTCGAACATGTTCCACAGCCATTACATTTTTCTGTTGTCCAAAAATTCTTATCTTTATCATTTGGCTTAAAGAAAGTACTGTATAGTAAACCAATGATAGCTTTTTTTATTCCGCCAGCTTTATTTGATTTATTAGTCTCATTTCTTTCTACACTAGATGCTATTTTTAATATTTGTTCATTTGCGTCTTTAAAACACTCGGCCTGTTTTTCCTCCGGAAATGGTGAATACATAACTTGATAATTTCCTGGCATGGCTACTTTAAAGCTTGCAGAAAGAGAAGCTCCTTTTTTATTTAATATGTCATCAATTTGATCAAAAGATATTCCTGCACCACCGCCAAAAGTTGCAACTGCAAAAATATACGTGTCTTCATTTACTTGCAGATTTTCTATAAACTTTTTTACCATATCAGGTATTCCGCCAAAGTATACAGGGTATACAAAACCTATCTTATCTGATGAAGTGTCATTAGTAATGGATAGATTTTTCTTAGAAATTTGCACAAGTTTTGAGTCTTCTAATTGCTCATTTAAATCTTTTGCAACCTTTAACGAATTGCCTGTTCCACTAAAAAAATAAATTGTTGTACTCATTGTAACCTCCAAATTTTATTATTAAAATTCCGTCTTGATAAGAAGAATATGTACTAACCTTATAGTTCAAGTTTTCTCCCCTCATATATTGGAATATCAATAAACTTATTTATTTTATACTGCAATAGACGATTTACCTACTTTAATTATACACTACATCTCTATTAATCTACCTCTCTAGATTATATCTTCTTATGAATGCACTTTTAAAATACATCTATAAGGAGGCATAATAGAACAATCTGACTGTATTGAGTTTCTCAATACGGTTTTGTTATTTAATAAGAATCTCATTGTATAGGTAATCTTAATTTAATTTGAATTTTTAATAGCAATAGAAATGTGATTAAAGAGGAGAAAATAGTATTATTTCTACGGTAAACTGTATTATTTTTACAAAGAACTGTATTACTTTTACAAAGAACTGTATTAACAACCCAAGTAAATGTTTATGTGTAATTTAAAGAGAATATAATAGCAAAAAAGAAATCTTTATTACCAACATTTAAATAAAACCTATCCAAATATTGGTAATTAGTGATTATTTAAATCTAAAATACAAAAAATTCAGTAAAACTTGATATTATTTGGTGTTGATACACAAAAATTGGCATGTTAATTGCTTTATCATATTGAATAACCAAAAGATTACTATAAACACTGTAAACGTTTATAAAGAAAAAAAGGGGGGAGACATTATGAAATTAAAATCAACTTTATCGGGTGTTTTGTCAGCATGTTACATTCTCGGATCAACATTAATACCTGCTGTACCGGTGTTAGCAGCGCCAACATATACTGAGTTATATAGACCGCAATTTCACTATACACCAGGTGAAAAATGGATGAATGATCCAAATGGTATGTTCTACTTAGATGGAGAATATCATTTATTCTATCAATATTATCCAAGTGGTATTGAATGGGGGCCAATGCACTGGGGCCACGCTGTAAGTACAGATTTAATTCATTGGACTGAATTACCTATAGCATTGTATCCAGATGAGTTGAATTGGGCTTTTTCAGGTAGTGCAGTAGTAGATTACAATAATACAAGCGGGCTAGGAATTAATGGACAGCCACCTATTATAGCTATGTATACTAGCGCTAGAAATATAAATGGCGTTGATTATCAGGAACAAAGTATTGCATATAGTAATGATAAAGGTAGAACTTGGAAGAAGTATGAAGGTAATCCTGTAATACCATATCCAACAGCACCAGGAGAAGCAGCAGATTTCCGTGATCCAAAGGTATTCTGGTATGATGAAGGAGGCGGAGCAGGACATTGGGTTATGACTCTTGTTCAACATGACGAAGCTAGAATATTTACTTCACCTAACCTTAAACAATGGACACAAACTGATTCAGTAAAAAGTGCAACTAATTTAGATATAACTGACCCTAATGGCGATTGGGAATGTCCAGAATTATTCCCACTTCAGGTAGATGGTGGTGCTACAACAAAATGGGTAATGATTGTAAGTATTAACCCAGGCGCTAAATATGGATCAGGTACAGTATATTTAATTGGTAACTTCGATGGACAACACTTCACAAATAAACAAATTTTCGAGGATGGAAAGGATTTTCAATACCTTGACTCAGGTTCAGATAACTATGCAGGTGTTACTTGGTCAAACGTACCTAATTCACAAAACAAGAAAACGTTTATAGGCTGGATGAGTAACTGGAGATATGGGACTTCTACTCCAACAGACCCAGCTGGAACTTGGAGAAGTGCTATGACAGTTCCAAGAGAATTACAGCTTAAAACAATTAATGGAAAAGTAAGATTAATTGATAATCCTGTAACACAATTAGATAGTATTAAAGGAACAGCTCAAAATTGGACAAATCAAACAATAGTTCCAGGAGGAGCTAACTTGCTTTCAGGAGTAAATAGTAAGCAATACGAGCTTAATGTAGAATTTAGAACTGATAACACAACTGCTACTGAATTTGGTTTCAAAGTTCGTACGGGCGGTTCACAATATACTAAGGTATATTACGATAAGACTAATTCTCAGTTAAAAATTGATAGATCAAATTCAGGTGCACGACCTTCAAATAATGGTGCTGATTTTGATATTATTCATAATGCATCAGCTACACCAATTAATAACACCATAAAGATGAAAGTATTAATTGATGCAAGTTCTGTTGAATTATTTGGAAATGACGGACAAGTTTCTATGACTGATGTTATCTTCCCAGATGATGCCAGCAGAGGAGCTTCACTATATACTGTAGGTGGTAATGTTACAGTAAACTCACTTAGCTATACACCTTTAAATTCAGCTACTCCAAAGCAAGCTCCGACATATGTTCAAGGTGCTAAGGAATTAAAGAATCATGATTTCGAAACAGGTGATTTAAGCGGTTGGACTGTATTAAGTGGTAACGCATTTACTGATGCAGATGTTACAAACTTAGCTACAGCACAAGGTGGAAGTGGAGAAACATTTAATAAAAATGGAACCTATCACTTATGGAGCTTTAAGAATGGTGGAGATGCTGAAACAGGATCAATAAAATCAGAAAACTTTATACTTGATAGTGGTAATATTGACTTTTTGGTTTCAGGTGGAAACGATTTAAATAATCTTAAGGTGTCACTAATTAGAGCATCAGATGGTTATGAAATAGCTAAAGCGACAGCGGCAAACAGTGAAACTTATACAAGAACAACCTGGAGCAGTGCTAGTTTAGCTCCATATGTTGGTACAGAAGTTTATATAAAGGTTACTGATAATGCTACAGGCGGTTTTGGACATATCAACGTAGATGATATTAATGTTCCAATAAAAGCTGTTTCAGGTATAGCTAACCATGATTTTGAAACTGGAGATTTAACTGGCTGGAAAACAATTAGCGGAAATGCATTTAAATCTAGTAATGTAACACTAAAAACAGATTGGTGGGGTGGAACTCACAATCAAAATAATAATTACTTCTTAAGCGGTTTCAAAGAAGGGCAGGATACACTTACTGGAGCAATAAGATCTCAAAACTTTGTACTTACTGGAAATGGAAAAATAGATCTTAAAGTAAGTGGTGGAAACGATATACTTAATGAATATGTAGCGCTTTGCAGAGCTTCTGATAATGCTATATTATATAAAGCAACAGGTACAGATAGTGATACATTAAGAACAGTAAGCTGGGATGCTTCTGCGTTCCTTGGTACTGAATGTTATATAAAGGTTGTAGATAATTCTACCGGATCATGGGGTCATATAAACGTAGATGATATTAATGTTGGTAGATTTGAAAGTAACCTTACAGGAACTTGGACTTCATTAAGTGGTACTTGGAGCAATGTAACAGGCGGTAAGATGGGAACTAACGCAGGCGGAGATTCATTCTACCTTAATGGTCAAACAGCTACAGACTTCGTATTAGAAGGTGATGTTAAACCTGTAGGTGGAGCTGCAGCAGGGCTTGTATTTAGAGCAAATTCAACAGCTACACAATTCTACGTTGCAAACGTAGATAGAGGTGGAATGATAAAGTTATGGAAAGCTGGCGGAACAGTTTTAGGAACATTTAATACACCAATTAGTGATAATACAACTTACAAATTAAAAGTTGTAGCTAGTGGAAGCAACATAAAAGTTTACTTAAACAATAGTGCAGATCCAGTAATTAATGTTAATGATTCTAGCTATGCAAGTGGACAATTTGGTTGCAATGTATTTAACGGTGCATCTATATTCAATGATATAAAAGTTAGTACATTTAACACAAACTTAAAAGGTTTCTATAGACCATCTGGTACTTGGTCTGATGTTGCTGGTGGAAAACAAGGAACTGTAGCTGCAAATACTAACGGTTTCTTAATGTCAACTACTCAAGGAAGTGACTTCACATATGAAGGTGACTTAAAGGTAAGTTCATCAACTGCAGCAGCAGGACTTGTATTCAGATCAGATGCTAATGCTACTAAGTTCTATTGTGCAAATATTGATGCTACTGGCGTTGTAAAATTATGGGGACCAGGACTTCCAGATAGAACAGCTACTGTATCAATTACTCCAAATACAGTATATCACTTAAAAGTGGTAACTTCTGGAGATAATATAAAAGTATACTTTAACAATGGTAGTACACCAGTAATTGATGTTAATAATGGAACATACAAAGGCACTAGATTTGGTGTAAATGTATGGAATGGTACAGGTTCATTCCAAAACATTGTTAAACGTTAATTAAAGCCACCAACTATTTACTCTATAAATGGGCCTGTCTCAAAATTATTTTTGAGGCATAGCCCTATTTCTATTTTTTCCACAGAAAAATAGAAAATAATATGTTATAACCAAAACTCAGAAGTGTAAATTCTGTTTTAACATTTTTCTTTCCTCCAGTAAATTGTTTTATACTATTCTGTAATTCATCCGCCTCTACTATTTCAAACTTTTCTTCTGACGTATATCTGGTTCTTTTAGACATAAAAACGCTCCTCCTTCCGATAAACAAACTTTTATTCTTTATCTGTCTACCTTAAGGGGAGCATATCAAATTTACTATTTATTTGCATATTGGCTCATTATTTATATTCTATTAAATTCTAAACATAGTAATATTTAAAACTGTCACATGATATTTGTTAAATTTACAAAATAAACTTTTCTATTTCTAAAGCTACTCCATCATTTTGTACTGTATCTGTAACTTTTTTAGCATAACTTTTGACATAATCATCAGCATTTCCCATAGCTATTCCACATCCTACTGAAGATAACATCTCTATATCATTTTTCCCATCACCAAAAGCATAACTATTTTCTAAGGGAATATTTAAACAATCCAGTACTTTTAATATTCCTGAAGCTTTTGTATTTGTTTTTGAATATAATTCAAAAGAACCTTTTTCTATATTATGAAGATAATCATAATCACCATTTCCTAAGGATAAACAATAATCTATTCCTTTTTTATCATTACATAGCATTTCGATTTTATATATGTCTACTTCTTCAAGATTATAATTACCTTCTAAATATTTTTTAGGTATACTATAAGAATCATAGAATAAATGTAATTCTTTATATTCATCTTTAATATAGGAGTATGTTTCACCCTGTAATATATATTGAATTTTACGCTGTTCAAAATTATATACCAACTCTTTTATAGAATCTTTCTTAATAGACTCTTTATATATACATTCGTCTTTGACTTTTACATATGCTCCGTTGGTAAGTACAAAACCATCAAACCCAAAATTACGTATAGCTTCATTTAGAAAAGCATACGGTCTGCCGGTTGCAATAAAAACATAATTCCCCTTTGCTTGCAATGCACGTATAGCCTTTTTTACTCTAGGAGTAATATCTGTTATTCCATTTAAACAGTCTATTAAAGTTCCATCTATATCAAAAAATACTGCCTTTTTCATAAATTCCTCTCTCCCCCTCCTAACAATTTATTCTCATTTAATGTAATTTATTACTATTTAATATCATTTTATTCCATTTATTCCTAATCGTCAATTGATTTAATTGAATTTTAGTATTATAATTACTAAAATAGAATTAAATGAGAATAAATTGGAGGAAACTATGTTTATCGAAGAAAGACATAAACATATCTTAGATCTATTAGAAAGAGACGGAAAAGTATTAGTAAAGGATTTAAGTGCACAATTTAAAGTAAGTGAAAGTATGATTCGAAAAGATCTTCGGGTTTTAGAGAAAAATTACTTATTGCAACGCACTTACGGTGGTGCTATTAACATAAAACGTACTATAGTAAATGCTGAGCGTTTCTTCAAGAGAATTGAAAAGAATACAGATTTAAAAGAAATCATTGCAAAAAAAGCATATGAGCTAATTAAAGATGGTGATACAATCTTTTTAGATGCATCAAGTATTTCCTATCTCCTTACAAAGCTGCTTATACAAAATAATAAAAATATCACTTTAATAACAAACATGGTTGAAATATCATCACTGCTTCACCTGGATTTAAAAACTCATGTTATTTTTATAGGCGGAGATTACAATCCTTTTGTAGGTGGAAATATAGGTTCTCATTCTATTGAACAAATTAAACTTTATCGTTGTAATAAGTCATTTATAGGATGTAGTGGAATAGATCTTAGAGATGGAAGTATTAGTTCTGGTATATCTGAGGACGCAGGTACTAAAAAAGCAATCATGAGTATATCTAAAGAATTATATCTAATGGCACCAAATGAGAGATTCAGTCTAGATGGAATCTTCACCTTTTCAAATATAACAGATTTTCATAGTATTATTACAGAAACTGCACCCAATAATGCTGTAATAACTTTACTTAAACAATACGATGTAAATTTAATTTAAAGCTGTGATATGCTTGCTTCTGGGTGATTTTTCTCGATTTTTTTCATCTCTATACAATAACACTCCTAAATCTAGATTTAGTCAGCCATTCAATCTTTAAAAATTCTATAAATTCCTCATACATTACGTTAAAAAAAGAGCCTATGATTAAATAAGCTCTTTTTTAGCTATGCTTCTTATAATATGGATAATAAGAAGTTCATAGCTAGATATATAATTTCAATATTGTCAGTGTACAGTGTCACAATTCATAAAAATTATGAATTATTTAAAGCTAGATTTTTATTCACACAACAAGAAATATTATAATATAAATCAAATGGAAATAAGTGTAAATAACCTGAATATATTAATTATTATATGAATAGTTAATAGGAGGTAAGTATGTATATATCAGTACCAGATGTTTTTTTTGTACCAGTATATTATGCTGAAAAGGACTTAGTAATAGGCGTATCTTTTCCCACCCAAAGGGAATATAAATGGGTTAGGGATAGGGCGACTATGGAAAATTACGCTAAAGAAAAAGGAGTGACCCTAAAGATAGAAAATGCCGATACTGATGTAGCCAAGCAAGCTTCACAAGTAGAAAATCTAATATCACAAGGTATAGATATATTAATTTTAGCTCCCACAGATTCAGTAGCTACAGCACCACTGGTTGAAAAGGCTCATAAGGCAGGAATCAAGGTAATAGCTTATGATAGATCTATATACGCTATTGATTTAGATTTATATATTGCTTTTAATAACATACGAATTGGAGAACTTCAAGGACGGTTTCTTGTGCGTAGTGTTCCTAAAGGAAATTATATCATTATGTCAGGAGACCCCAAGGATGACAATTCTAGATTTATGAAAGAAGGTGCAATGGAATATATACAACCATTAGTTGCTACCGGGGATATAAAGATAGTTGCAGATAAAGCAGTGGATAACTGGGAGCCAAAGAATGCTTTTAATATAGTGAAGGATGCTTTAATTGCCAATAAAAACAAAATTGATGCTATATTAGCACCAAATGACGCTACAGCAGGTGCTGCAATTCAAGCATTGGCAGCACAAGGTTTAGCAGGTAAGGTTGTAGTAACAGGGATGGATGGAGATTTAAGTGCTATTCAAAGGATAGTTCAAGGAACTCAATCGATGACAGTATTGAAAGATTCTAGAGAATTAAGTAGGACTGCTATAGATTCTGCAATAAAATTAGCTTCGGGAGCAGGGATAGATATAAATGGTAGGGTAACAAATGTATCTTCAATTCTTCTTACACCAATAGCTATAGATAAGACTAATGTAGATAAGGTTATTATAGACAGTGGATATTACAAGAAAGAAGAAGTTTATAAAAGGTAATAGTAACTAATCAGTAGTTTTTCTTGACTTCAATCATATAGAGTAAAAAAACTCTTACCCATATTACTAGGGTAAGAGTTTTCAATTATATAATTTATATTTAAATTTCTATAATTTAATATTTACCTGGCACTTTCGCCTCACATAATACATTTAACGATTAAATTACATCAAAAAAGCTAAATTGATCCTTTTCAGGAAGACCATTTAAACATCCAAACTTTCTAAGTGAATCTATAGCGGCATTCCCTACTTTAGCACGTTTCTTTAGCTCTTCTATAGATCCTAAAGAGTTTCCTTCTTGCACTATATCTTGTATTGCATTGTATATTCCTTCTGCAGCCACATTTCCCATACCAGCTATACTATTTATAGGTGGTCTTATGCCATCCTCTTCCATAATGAATTTTGTTGCATGAGACTTATATAAATCAATAGAAAGGAACTTGATTCCTCTTTCGTACATTTCCAAAACTAGTTCTAGGTCATCGTACAAATCCTTATCTTTAGGTGGTGCTTGCATACCCATGCTTTCAATTTCCTTCATCTTTGCTTTAACTTTTTCTTTTCCGAAGATCATAAATTCTGCGTCAAAGGCTTTTGCTCTGATAGAAAAGTATGCTGTGTAATATGCTTTTGGTATGTGAACCTTAAACCAGGCTATTCTGAAGGCCATCATTACATAAGCTGCAGCGTGGGCCTTAGGGAACATGTATTTAATCTTTTTACAGGATTCAATGTACCACTCTGGTACCTGATGTTCTCTCATTAACTCCTCATACTCTGGAAATTTTGCATCTTTCAATGCTTTTCCTTTACGGACTGTTTCCATTATCTTAAAGGCTGTATTTGGAGGCAGACCCATTTTAATAAGATAAACCATGATATCATCTCTGGTACAAACTGCTTCACTGATACTGGTAATAATTCCTGTGTCAATTAAGTCCTTTGCATTTCCAAGCCATACGTCAGTACCATGAGAAAGTCCAGATATACATATTAAATCCATAAAGGTTTTTGGCATTGTATCTAAAAGCATTCCTCTTACGAACTTGGTACCAAACTCTGGAATACCAAAGGTTCCTACTTTAGAATTTATCTGCTGTGGTGTTACTCCCAATGCTTGTGTAGATGAAAATATAGACATAGTATCCTTATCATCCATAGGTATAGTTTGAGGATCCACTCCAGTTAAATCCTGAAGCATTCTTATAACTGTAGGGTCGTCATGACCCAGTATATCAAGCTTCAATAAGTTCTGGTCAATAGAGTGATAGTCAAAATGTGTTGTTATAATATCTGAATCAGGGTCATCAGCAGGATGCTGTACTGGACAGAATTCAAATATTTCTCTACCCTTAGGCACAACTATGATTCCACCTGGATGCTGACCTGAAGTTCTTTTTATACCTGTACAACCCTTTGAAATTCTTAGGGTCTCTGCCTTATTTACTGAGATCCCTTTTTCTTCAAAATACTTTTTCACGTAACCAAAGGCTGTTTTTTCTGCTATGGTACCAATGGTTCCTGCTTTAAAAGTGGTGCCCTTTCCAAAGATAACCTCTGTATATCTGTGAGCCTTTGCCTGATATTCTCCAGAGAAGTTTAAGTCTATATCTGGCTCCTTATCTCCATTAAAACCTAGGAAGGTTTCAAAAGGTATATCTATTCCATCCTTAGCTAAAGGTTCTCCACAAACAGGGCAATTTTTATCTGGTAAGTCAAAGCCCAGCTTGCAACCATATTCTGTAAAATCAGAGTGTTTGCACTTAGGACACCTATAATGAGGAGGCAGAGCATTTACTTCTGTAATACCAGTCATATAGGCAACAACAGAGGAACCAACAGATCCTCTGGAACCAACCAAATAACCATCCTCATTTGATTTCCACACCAGCTTTTGAGCAATAATATACATTACTGAGAAACCATTTTTTATAATAGAATCCAGCTCTCTGTCTAGTCTTGCCTGAATAAGTTCAGGAAGTGGATCTCCATATAGCTCATGAGCTTTACCAAATGTGATATCCTTAATAGTCTGCTCACAGCCATCTATATGTGGTGTTGCCTTAACTGGTGAAATAGGACTGATTTGCTCACACATATCTGCTATTAAATTAGTATTTGTTACTACTACCTCATAGGCTTTTTCTTTTCCTAAATAGGCAAACTCACTAAGCATCTCCTCAGTGGTTCTTAAATATAATGGAGCCTGATCATCTGCATCCTTAAATCCCTGTCCTGCCTCTAGTATACGTCTGTATATCTCATCCTCAGGATCCATGAAATGAACATCCCCAGTGGCAACTACAGGCTTTCCTAGTTTCTCTCCAAGGCGTACAATTTTTCTATTAATTTCTTTTAGGTATTCTTTATTTGGTACCTGCTCTTTTCTTACTAAATAATCATTATTTCCTAGAGGCTGGATTTCTAAATAATCATATTCTTCTGCAATTGCTTCAATTTCCTCATCAGATTTTCCTAAGAGTATTGACTGGTACAACTCTCCTTCACTGCAGGCACTGCCGAGAATTAAACCTTCAGAATACTTTTTAAACATGCTCTTTAAAATACGAGGTTTTTTATAAAAATAATCTAAACTTGAATAAGATACAAGCCTATATAAATTCTTTAAACCTTCATAATTCTTTGCAAATATTATTGCATGATAAGTTTTAAGCTTTTTATATTCTTCCTTTTTAGATGCCTCATCAGAACCATATATTTCTATGTCTTCAAGGGTTTTTGCCCCTCTTTCCTTAAGCTTTTCCAGCATTATATTAAAAACCTTAACAGTGGTATCCACGTCATCTAAGGCTCTATGTGCAACTTCCACCTTTATACCAAGGTGTTTTGCAATTCTTCCTAGCTTATATGTTTTAAAATCAGGGAAAATCTCTTGTGCTAAGGATAAGGTATCCAAATAAGTAAAATCGAAGTCATAACCTAAAACCTTAGCATTATGTTTTAAGAAGCCCACATCAAATCCCGCATTATGAGCAACCAATACACTGCCTTCAATAAAATCTAGCAATTTAGGAAATACCTTATCAATGGTTTCTGCATCAGCTACCATATCATCGGTAATATTAGTAACCTCTATAACCCTTGCTGGAATTGGTTTTTCAGGATTCACAAAGCAGCTGAATTTATCTATTACCTTTCCATCCTGAACTTTCATGATTCCTATTTCAGTAATTTTCTCCGTTACTGGTGAAAAACCTGTAGTTTCTAAATCCAGCACACAGTAAGTGGTATCGATACTTTGACCCTTAGGATTTGTAACAGAAGGCTTTTTGTCTGGTGCCAAATATGCCTCTACTCCATACAAAACCTTCATATCAGGGTTATCTCTTCCAAGGAGCTTATGAGCCTCAGGAAAAGACTGAACCACACCATGATCCGTTATGGCGATAGCTTTCATCCCCCAGCTCATGGCTCTTTTAATTAAATCAGTTGCACTGGTCATAGCATCCATCTGACTCATTTGGGTATGCATGTGAAGCTCTACTCTCTTAACCGGTGCATTATCCTGTCTCTTTACCTTCTTTACCCCTTCAGTTTCTATTATAGTATTTGCAATCATCTCAACTTCTCCGGAAAATTGGCTGAAACCTACATTTCCTACAACCTTAACACCTTTAACCTTTTTCAGCCTAGGTAACACCTCATCACTATCACCAGGCTTTAAGAAAGACTTACAGGTCATGGAGTTTGAACCATCATATAAATCAAAGGAAACTAATGTTTTTCCACTCTTTAATTCCCTTGTTTCCATATTAGATATTTCACCCTCTAAAGCTACCCTGCCTTCATCCGGTGTAATATCATTAATTTTTATTACTGGTTCCTTAATCTTAGCGTTTCTGCCTAATATCAAGGATGGATCAACCTTTTTACCATCACCTTCTAATTTTGTGTCAAATTTATTATCTGTAGAAACTGATGGTTCTGTAGGAGCATTATAAACTTTAACAGCCTTAATTTCCTTTGTAATATCAATAATTTCTTGTTGACGTTCTTCTTCTTGAATGATTAATTCTTCTTGGCTTATGTTATCAACAAAATTGATATTATATCTAGCCCCATAGAGAGTTTTTATTGCATCATGAATTTGCTTATCATAATTCAGAGTTTTTAAAAAACCTGATATCGCTGCTTTAAAATTAAAATTTATGGTATTTCCATTTACTTCATAATCACAATTATTTATCGCTGCTTTTAAAACAGGGGATTTATCTGCCATAAATAGTACAATATTTGTAATTTCCTCTTCTATAGGCTTTTTATCTGTTCCATCAGCATACTTTACAGTAATTATAGAATCTTCTAAAGCAAATCTTTTTTTAATAAACCTATTAAGACCTGCAAATTCTCTTATTTCAATATATTGGTCTGAGCTAATTTTTATCTCTAGACGCTTGCTTTTTTTCATTAAGATTATTGATTCTACAATGGCACTTTTTATGTTGCCACTTGCTTCATAATCACTAAAAATTTCATTTATTCTTTTCACGGTATTCTTTAACCCTCTCTCTAAAATTTTTAGTACTTTACTATTATATAAAAAGTCTTATATTTTGTCATGTAGAATAAATGTAACCTTTCATTCAATACATTACTATATTTTAATTTAATATGCATCTTAAAATTTACTCAGATTATAATTCGCTTTAGAATACTAATATCTATTTTAAAACCATACGTATCAACAGTTTTCAGGATAATCACCGTTATTTGTTATAAGGTTCCCCGCATCGCAAGTAAAAAAGTTTAGATTTTCCCATATACACTATATCTATAATAATTTAAATTTCAACTTTCTATTATGATAGTAGCTTGAACACTTCTATTGTAATAAAAGGTGAGTTTTTTTATTTATCTTTCTAATTCTTCTATATACTCTAATACTTCTCTACTATTACCTTTAAATATTACATTTTTATTAGATTTATCTATAGAATGCTTATACATAGGATCATAATAATTAGTTAAAAATAGTTCTATCCAATTTCTGTGCCTATCAATGCTATTAGTTTCTGTTTGAGTTTTATAAGCTAGTTTAAGCTCTTCTATTATTACTTTCATCCTGTCTCCACCAAGCCTACCTTTAACTCTTTCTATACTAGCTACCATATCATTTAACCAAGATTCTAATGCTAAATCTCTATATTTTAGTGCTTCAATATGATCTCTTTGATCATTTATCACATATTCTTCTAATATATTTTCCACTCTTTCTTCTACAGTAGCATCTAAGAATATTGCATCCCCACTGTGAAAATGATTATAAAAACCGTTTGGTATGAAGCTCTTCCCAATGTTTTTACTTTCATCTTCTAAAATCATATATTTATAATTTTTATCCTCATGCTTGATTAAGCTATAGGCTAAGTTATTTTCAAAGTTTGTTTGTGATGGTTGTGGTGTAATAAAATGACCAAAGGTAGAGCCTCTATGATGTGCAATTCCCTCTAGATCTATAGAATTCTTTAGTTTATTTAATACTCTTGTTTTACCTGAACCTGTATATCCAGTTAGAACTAAAGGCCTTGATTTAATATTTTCAGGCTCTAATGAGTTTATAAGATAATTACGAAATGCCTTATATCCACCATCTATCTTTACTATATCTTGACCTGTTGCTTCATATATCCAAGCCTGTGCTATAGTTGAACGGGAACCCCCTCTAAAGCAACAAATCATAGTATTAGGATTTTCCCTAAAATGTTTTACCCATGAATTTACTCTTTCTTCTTTTACACTTCCAGATACAAGCTTATATCCAAGCTTTGTAGCTTCCTCATTACCTTTTTCTTTATAGCATATACCTATAATATGTCTCTCTTCATTAGATAATATAGGTAAATTTATTGAGTTTAACATTGCTCCTTTTTCGTATTCAATCGGAGCTCTAACATCTATTAACTTTGTATCATTTAATACTATACTTTTAAAATCATTTGTTATTCTTAAGTTCTTCATTTATTACCCTTCTATTTCATCTTTTTTATATTATTTTAATCACTACAAATTATATATTTTCTTTGTAAAAAAATAAATGATTATTACGTGGTACTACAGAAAGTTTTGTAAGCTTTTATGTATTTATACTACTGTAATTATCCTTTTACCTTTATAATAATTAATACATATGTTCTAATTTACTATCTTCATTATTGACAATTATTTGAATTTATAATTAATTAAAATAAAAGATTTAAATTACATATACTTAACCAGAACTGGAGGATAATATAATGAATACTAATATAAAACTAACTGCACTTACTAAAACTTCAGGTTGTGCTGCTAAGATAGGACCTAGTGTTTTGGATTCTGTTCTTAAAAACTTACCTAAATTTGAGGATTCTAACCTATTAGTAGGCTTTGATAAAAAGGATGATGCTCTTGTTTACAAGGTATCTGATGATAAAGTAGTAATACAAACCGTTGATTTTTTCCCACCTATGGTAGATGATCCTTATACTTTTGGACAAATAGCTGCTACAAATGCTTTAAGTGATATATATGCTATGGGAGGAAACCCAGCTATTGCAATGAATTTATTATGCTTTCCATCTTGCTTAGATCCATCAATAATGCATGATATCTTATCTGGAGGATATAGTAAGGTTCAAGAAGCTGGTGCAATTATTGCTGGAGGACATACTATTGCAGACCCTACTCCTAAATATGGACTTTGTGTTACTGGCTTTGCGCATCCTAATGAAATTCTTACTAATAGTAATGCTAAAACAGGTGATGTACTTGTTTTAACTAAGCCACTTGGTATTGGTATTTTAAATACTGCGGCTAAAGCTGAGCTATTAACCTCTGCTGAGATAAAAGAAGTTACTAAAATAATGACTGAATTAAACAGATATGCTAAAGAATCCTTTGCAAACTTAAAAATAAATGCATGTACTGATATTACAGGTTTTAGCTTAATTGGCCATGGATATGAAATGGCTAGTGGAAGTGATAAATCTATAGAAATTTTTAGTGATAACGTGCCAATACTTCCAAAGGCTTTAGAATATGCAAAGATGGGAATTATTCCGGAAGGAATGTACAATAATCAAGATTATTTAAAGGATATTTTTAGATATTCAACTAATGTTCCTCAAGAAATGCATGATGTACTACTTGATCCTCAAACATCTGGCGGCCTACTACTATCTATGCCAGAGAAGGATGCTAATGAATACTTATCTAGAATGGAATGCTATACTCCATGGACAAGAATTATAGGTGAGGTAACTGATAAAAAGGACTCTTCTATTATTATAAAATAAAGTAAGGGAGGTAACTCTTATGTAGCTGCCTCCTTTCTTAATTTTCAATTCTAAATCTTAAATTTAAAGTGTAATTACCTTAGCAGCTGACTTCATAACCTCAACAATTTCATACATATTACTTACCTTCCCTACAGAAAGCTTTTCTTGTAATCCATAGAAATTAAGGCAAGCTCCACAAACTAATAATTCAACTCCTATTTCTTCTAGTTTCTTTAAATGTTCAATAGCCTGTTTATTTAATGTTGGAACCTTTACTCCATCATTCATAAATAAAATTGACTTTGGATAACTACTTGATTCTGATATTGTATATAAGAACATCTTCATCAAGGATTGTCCAAGTTCCTCATCTCCAACTCCAATTGTATTTTTATTTACAAAAACACACCAATTTTCAAGGGGTTTTCTATTTTCTACCTTAGCTAATATCTCTTCACATTCTTCACAACCATTAGAAAACTTTACGTTAAAATCACCATTAGCTTGCTCTATGCTAACCTCATAACCTTGACTGTTAGCAAATTTCCTTAAGTTTTCTACTGCAATTTTATTATCAACTTGAACTGTAAAGAACTTTCCTCCTTGTTCAATTTCTTTCTTTGCCATTATTACCGGCATAGGGCAATTTTTTCCTCTTGCATCTATATTTTTACTCATCTTAATCACCTTTCAAGAAATATTATTTTTTACACTAATTATACACTAAAATCTTATTGGGTTATATTAAGGTTTAAACTTAAACTTTCTTTTTTGTATTTATAATATGCTGACGCCATTATTGCCCTCTATCAACTTTGTATCTTCTTTCTCTTTTACAATTAAATAAAGTCATTCTCTTATAATTTTAGTGCTTCAATCTAAAGAGTAAAAAAATAAGCCCTTAGAAAGGCTTATTATCAATTATCTATAATTCTTTTAATTATTATTTGTAGAAGTAGTTAATACATTTATTACAGCAGTTTTCTGCGCTGAAGTTATAGTTCCAGGAGTAGCTAATGCATCAAGATTTGTTTTAAATCCATTATTACCTTTCTGCTCTAAATGCTCTATGCTAATTGCTCCAAATCCTCTAGTTTTCGTTGATAACTGCAGTCTGTATTTTGGTAGTATTCCTTTAAACAAAGTTCTAGTAAAGAATGATTTACTTATTATAAAATTGAATGCTAGGGATACTAATAGTCCGCTTAATGTAAAACCTATCCATCCCACTGAAGGAACTATACTTAATAGTAAATTTCCTATTGGCCTATGAAGATACATAATAATTAATGAGTTTGCACCACAATAATTTAAAAAACTTATAAGTGAGCCTTTAACTAAATTGTTGCTTAAAGCAAGTATAAATATAGTGAAACATAGTGGGAAAACTAAATCCCAGCCTATTGCCTTGTAATAGGAGTCCTTCATATTCATATAGAAATATATTCCATAAGAGGTGTTCATATAAATTAACAACAGACAAGTAATTCCACTAATAATCAGCGAAGACTTTGTTACTAAATAACTTAAAATATTTTTTGAATAAAAGCCTATAGCATAATACGTTAATGCCAAAGGAACTACGTCTATATCTAATGGCAACCAATATTGCTCATTTATATCAGTTATAAGATTAGGTATAACCTTTATTGAATATACATGAACGGCAATATATCCAAGAGCGATTATTAATAAAACATATGGTGTTTTAAAGTTACTCTTTAATTTACTAAATAAAAATTTACTTATTAATAGTACTGGAATAAACCAAAATACACCCCATACAGCTTTTCCACCATAAATATAATTGTTAAAGGATGATAAAAAGTTTCCTACAGAAGCTGTATCTGGAGACATTATAAAGTTAAATAATATATCTATTGCTGAGAAACTGAAATATGGTATATAAAATTTTAAGAATTGTTTTTTAAAATCAACTCCATCTCTATATAGTAATCCACTTACTATGAAAAATGCAGGCATATGAAACCAATACATATACTGTGCAAAAGGCCAAGGACTATGGGATAATATAACAGTTATTATTAAAATACCTTTTGCAATGTCTAAATACCCTATTCTCTTATTCATTAAATGGCCTCCTATTAATTATTTTCTTATAATTTAAATTAATCTCCAATTTAAGGGTACCGGCCTTAAGCCTATAACCTTCAATATGATGTTTAACCATATACATAATAAAAACAGCTAGCAAAATTAATTATTAGCTATTTTTATAGGAAAAATGTATGAAAAAAACTTACTATGTATATATATTAATCCATCTATATGTCAACTATATGACAAACTTGTGTGAAGATTATGTGAAAAACGAGATAGTACTAGACATTGTAGTATAGATTAATAACTAAAATCAACAGTTAACTTCATCCTCACTTTTTATATTTTTGCATTTCTTGATATACTCTTTATTTATTTCTATTTCATCGTACTCTGTTCCAATGTCTCCGTCTGCTATTATTATTGGAATCTGTGTGAAGCCATGAGATTTTGCTGTTTGAATATGAAGCTCTGTGGTAGTCCTTGATCCCCTATACAGTACATTGGTTTCGATATAAGATGGAGATACTCCCTTTTCTTTCAGATAATTTATAGTTTCTTCGTAACATTTTGCTGGAATAAAGGTTTTGTTTCCCTTTTCACCAAAGTGAACCTTTATAGGTACTTCTTTTTCAAACTGGTGTCCAGTTTCTGATACTACTTTTTTCAATAGCTCCAAGACATCTTTTCCAAGCTGGTCATAATCAGATTCTGAATTTTTAATAAAATACACTTTACTCATGTTAGTACCTTCCATTTCCACTAACTTATTTATATGATTTTCTAAAAATCTCTACACATTCCTCATGACTCATTTCACAAGGATTCGCTGTAAACAGCCCTCCCATTGTTTCACTTGATGATACTCATGATATCTTCTACCATCTGAACATCTGTAAGTCTATTTTTTTTCATAAGTTCCTCTGGAACATAACGATCTAGTAATTCCTTTTTGATACCATAGTTTAACACCTTCATGTCAGAAGGACCATAATATCTTGCAATCTTTTCACCAAAACCACCATCTAAAATGCCATCTTCAAGAGTAATTACAAGCTTATGTTCTTTTTTCAAGCTTTCCAGTACTTCTTCATCTACACCTGTAATATACTTTGGATTAATTAGAGTAGCCTCAATGCCGTTTTCATTTGAAAGCTTTGTGACAACTGCCTGACCAAGCTGATAGAAATCTCCAAGTGCAATCACTGCAACATCTTTTCCTGCTTTTGTCACCTGATATTTATTCAATTTAGAGTAATCTGTCTTATCTTCAACTCCACTTTTGATTACCCCCATTGCTGGAACACGGATAGCTACTGGATGATCTTGTTGATTCATTCCCCACTTAAGCATCTCAAAATATTCTTCCTTACATGTTGGAGCAAGATATACCATATTTGGAATGTTACTCATCATGCCAATATCATATAATCCAAGATGTGTTACATCATTCATTCCATAAACAGATGCTAAATATACCAGTATTACTGCTGGATTATTATTTATGCAAAGATCTTGTGAAAGCTGGTCGTATGTTCTCTGAAGAAATGTACTGTATACTCCGTAAACTGGATTTCCACCATTTGCTGCAATTCCTGAAGCTAAAGCAACTGCATGTTCTTCTGCAATACCAACATCCACAAACTGTTTGCCAGCTTCTTTTCTTCTTTCTGGGCCAAAACCAAGCACTGCTGGAGTTCCTGATGTAATAGCAACCACTTTCGGATCTTGTTTCATCATATCTAACAGATATTTTCCAGTCAAATCTCCATAATCCTCTGCATCACCCATAGAGAACTTTGATTCTCCTGTCTCTAATACAAAAGGCATCCCCCAGTGCCATTGTTCCTTATTCTCTTCAGCAAATTCGAAACCTTTTCCTTTAATTGTATGAATATGAACAACTACTGGATGTTCTGTATCCTTAACTTTGTTAAATATGCTGATTAACTGCTCAAAATCATGACCATCTTTTACATAATGGTAATCAAATCCTATTGCCTTAAAGAAGTTACATTGGCATCTGCCTTCTGTATCTCGAAGTTCCTTAAGGTTTTTATATAAACCACCATGATTTTCTGCAATAGACATATCATTATCATTTACAATAACAATCATGTTTGTTCCTGCTTCCGCAGCATTATTCAGTCCTTCATATGCTTCTCCACCACTTAGTGAACCATCTCCAATGATAGCAATTACATTATCCTTCTCATCTTTTAAGTCTCTTGCTTTAGCAAGACCGCAGGCAAGACTTATGGATGTTGAAGTATGTCCGATGTTAAAAAAGTCATGCTTGCTTTCTTCTGGATTGGAATAACCAGAAACCTCATCATATTTTTCAGAATTGATAAATGCCTCTTTTCTTCCAGTAAGAATTTTATGAACATAGCTCTGATGAGAAACATCATAAACAATCTTATCCTTTGGTGAGTTAAATACATAATGCAATGCAACAGTCAGTTCCACAATTCCAAGATTAGGACCAATATGTCCGCCATGCTCACTTAATTTCTTAAGCAGTACCTGACGGATTTCTGCACTCAAATCTTTCATTTCATCTACTGATAATTTTTTTACGTCTTCTGGTGAATTTATTTTTTCTAAATACATATTTCATCCTCCTAAAATTCATTTATTTTACTGCAAACATTCTTTCTAACTTCATCGCCTTACTCATGCTCTTTGTTTTGCTTATGGACTGCTTCTGTCCCAGCCTCAATTGCTGTCTCATAATACCATATCTTATGGTTGATGGTTTCCATAACCTTATTTAATTCCTCCATCTGCTTTTGAACAGCTTCCTTTCTTTCAAGAAAAATTTCCAACCGTTCCTTAAGCGTACTATCACCCTCTGTACACAAATCCATATACCTCTTTATGTCCTTTATTGGCGTTCCAGAATTTTTCATACATGTTATGATAGCCAGTCCCTGAAAATCTTCATCCTTGAAAACCCTAGTTCCATCAGGCTTCTTATCCACAAATGGCAAAAGCCCTTCTTTATCGTAGTAACGCAGAGTCGGAACCGTAACCCCCATCTTCTCTGCAACCTGTCTAATCGTATAAGTCATAAAGCTCTCCTTTCTTCACTGAGTGATTATTAATCATAATTAATTGTACCGATAACCCTATCATAAAGGGTAAAGTTAACTTTATGTCAATACCTTATTTTTCAAAAAATAAAGCTACTAGATTCCACTTTTCTTTTTCGTACATTATCTCTATATTTCATCTATAATACCTATAAATACTTTAATTAAAAAGTGATTTTGTAGGACTAAACGTGTAGACTCTTAGTAAAACCGATACTATGCTTAATATCAAAAATAGCAATCCACCTAATACTATATATTGTGTACCTATCCCTGATATAAATAATCCACATACACTTGTACCAATTGTTGTTCCTAAATTAGCAGAGGTTAAAAATAATCCATTAGCGAAATCAGGAGCCTCCGGAGCTGCGGACGTAATCCAATATTGATTAATATTAGCTCCTGCACCACCTAATATTCCCCAAACCAAGGTAATTAAAGCCATCGGTACTGTGAACTGGCCAATTAAGAATAATATGATATAAACTACTCCTAATGCGAAAAGAAAAGATACTACAAATTTTATGGCATTTTTACTTAGTAACTTTCCTGCCACAATGTTTCCAATAATATTTGCCACACCGTATATTAGTAACATTACACTAATTATTTTCTCTGGAACATTTGTTACGATTTTAAGATACTCCGCAAGGTAAGTATAAACCCCGAATACTGCTCCATTCATTAAAATGACAGCGATAATAGAAAGCCAGAGAATTGATTTTTTTAATACGCTTAATTGTACTCCGTAAGAAAGTCTTTCATTAACAGGCATAGATGGTACAAATAAAAATGTAACAATGAATGCTATAGCATTTACGACAGCAAAAAATGACATTGCCATTCCTAATGAAGTTACACTGGCTATAAAACTAGTAATCGGTACACCAAGTACCATACCTGCAGATACTCCCATAATTACCTTAGCAACAGCCTTTGGAGCTTCTTCCTCGCTTACTGAAGCAGAGGCTGCTGTAAAAGCCAATGAACAATAAATTGGATGAAAAAATCCTGGGATCACACGAGCGATTAATAAAACTGTAAAGCTTGATGTAAATACTGAAACAATGTTACCCAAAAGGAAAATACCAAGAACAAATAACATTACCTTCTTACGATTTATACCTGAAAATAATAGTGGCATAATGGGCCCAGATATAGCAACAGCAAGTGCAAATAAACTCACTAGAAGTCCTGCTTTAGATATACTGATGTGAAAATTATCAGCAATTAAAGGCAATATCCCAATAACACCCATTTCAGTATTTATGATTGCAAAAACTCCTAAAGTCAATATAGCTATGAGTAAATTATTTTGTTTAGTCATAAAAATGTACCTCTCTTTCTGTAATCAATCCATTCTTTCAATCGTAAGAGTAAATTTTTGATCCATTTTAGCAAACTTTTCTGAACCAGATTCAATATGTCCAAGAATAACCACTCCATCGGCATACTTGTTGTCTCCATAATAAATGACAAGATTTCCCCATGGCGAATATAGTGCTAGATCACCTAGCTTAGGATCAGCACCGGAAGGTGCACCTTCTCTTGTCAATGCTTTAGGAGGGTAGCCGATTTTCTCTAAGCCTGCATAATCTTCAAAAGTTATAGTAAGCGGTAGTTGTGCAAATAAATCCCTGCTGGTAGGGTTATCATACATCTTGGCGATAACTTCTTCATTGCCAAACTTTAGCTTGATTTTAGCATCCTGCACAGAATCACCTTTACCTGTCGAAGGTGTTTCTTTTGAAACTGTGTTTTCGGGTATTTTATTTCCGCTATCCGAATCTTTTTCAGCTTCCGTTGAAGTACTACTTTCATTAGAATTACTGTTACGTCCACAAGCTGCAAGTGAGAAAAGCATTATAAATACAAGAACCGCCGATAATATTTTTTTCATCTTGTTTACCTCCCTAACAAAAGATTTAATACCATACTCAAAATGGCAGAAAAAATTTCTGGCTTCTTATCCGCAAATGGTAGAAGCTGTTCTTTATCGTAGTAACGCAGAGTCGAACCCGTAACTCCCATTTTCTCTGCAACCTGTCTAACTCTTATAATTCATAAAGTATCCCTTTCTTCACTGGGTGATCATTAATTATAATTAATTGTACCGATAACCCTATCATAAAGGGTAAAGTTAACTTTATGTCAATATATTATTTTAAAAAAATCACCCTAAAAATCATTAAAAAGATAACCTGTATTTATCCTTTAAATTCTTATTGCTGGGAATGCAAAATCCATTCACCAAAGGACTATTTTGAAATTTTGAAGAAAGTATAAGCTTTCCACTATAATTATCATTTATCTATATTAGGTGTATAACTTGCTCAAACTTCTTTCTTGCCCTTCACTTTAGATTATCGCTTACGTTCTTACTTTCCTCTTGGGCAAAAATAAAAAGAACCTCAAAAGAGGTTCCTTTAAAAAGGGTATTATATCAACAGTATTTTTAAACATAGCCTAAAACCAAAAGCAACCTCCAAAAATCGGAAAATGTTTTCTATTTAATAACTACATTTTTCTATACTATTAAAATAATATTAGTGCAGATAACACACCTATTACACCAACAGCTCCTAAAGTATATACAACTTTGGCTGGCATTACTCCATCATTTTCAACAGCCTTACCAAATATACCAAAAACAAATGGATGTACTAAAAACGGCATAGCAAATATAAAAGGTATCATAGCCGCAGCTTGAGCTCCAAACATACCTCCTTGAACTGCTGCAAACAATCCAAAGTGAGAAATTCCTGATGAAGTGGCCATAGCTGCATCATTTATAGGCATACCACTAAAGTGTAACATTAGGAAGCTTCCAAAAACAGCAATAACTTGCATACCAAATGAATATTGCATTAATCCTTTAACTTCAGCAGACTCTTCACCCTTTGCATTTCTAAGTGTTTTTAATGATATTGCTGTTAGTACAATACCAAAAGCTACAAGCGGTAAAATCCATCCAACTAATAAGGATCCACGTGCTGCACTAGCTGCTAGTATAGAGAATACAAATATATGTCCAAAGAAAGGAATATTTATCATAATTGGTGCTCTTGACGCTGCATCTGGTCCTAAATCACCTGCAGTACATGCTCCAGTTAATCCAGAGTGTGAAAGCGATCCTGCTACGCCTGGTGCAAGATTACGTACATGATTAGCTTTACCAAGTAGAATAAGTACTGTTAAACCACCGAACATCCAGAATACCTGACCAAAAAGGCCAAAGGCTAAAACTGGCTTCATTTCTGTTAATTTAAATGCTTCAAGAATTTGTGAACCACCAACCATAAAGTTTGCAGCTAACACAACTGGAATTCCAGCAAAAAGTAATGATCTAAGGGTTGGTCCAAATTTCCAATCAGATAGTATAGCACCTAAACCAGCAGATATAATCATAGCAAAGAAAATTTGTGGTAATGCTATAATTGGCTTAACCCATAATGCTATATTAGCTGAAACAATCAATATAAGAATAATAGCAAATATTTCATATATGCCTTTTCTAATATATTTCGATTTATTATTTATTGTAGCTTTATAATCAATTAGGATTATTGATCCAGCTATACCGATATAAGCGATAATTGGATAAAACTTAGCAAGTTGATCACCTGATGGTACACCTAAAATTATTCTCTTAATACCTTCGATACCAATTAGTATAAAGAAAGATCTTATAATAAATACAAGTTGTGTACGCTTAGTACCAAGAATAATTTCCTCATCTGAAGGTACAATCATGTCTTCACTTTCTAACTTTTGATTAGTTAATATTTTCTTAAGTTCTTGTCCTCCAACAAAGAAAGATGCAATTAATGCCGTTATTGTTACTTTACTCATTAGGTCTACAATTGGAAACTCACGTAAACCTGGTGTAGCAACGTTACCTTTAACAAGAGCTAATCCCATACTTAATCCGAAAATTACTATGATTAGTATTGGTGAATATCTCGTTCCAGCAACAACAGTACGAGCAATTAACACGATAGGAATTAACAATAATAGCGTCAGCCAAAGCTGGTTAAGCATTTGTACATTTACAATTTGTTCGACTAATTGTTCCATAGTTCCTCCTCATGATATAAAATAGTAGTACATGATATAAAATAGCGTTAATTGTAGTATTAATTAACTCATTACAGGGTAATTCTAACATAAAGTTTGAACCTTGTCTATATATGCATTTTAAAATTGTAAATGAATTAAATTTTTAGAAGATTAAAAAAAGTTGTAGAAATCCTACAACTTATAAATTCTTACAACACACTCTACATGAGATATCTGTGGAAACATATTGGTGATTCATTGTTGGTGTGACTTCACCTAATGAGTACTATATTCACTAACATAATTACTCTTATTGCTTTTGACAACTTCCCATTATATGAATAATGAGAAGTTAGTTAATTCAACATCTATCTTAACGACACACTTCATGTATGTTTTGATAGAAGAACGATACTGATACGCATTAACATTGATTTTCCGTAAAGATGTCTCCCCTAAAATAAAGGGGGTTTGCTTAACCACTTTACAAGAACCTATCTTAGTTTTACTTATTAGCTAAATAATAATTATAATAATCATTATAATTATCTTCCTGCCCCACAATATTTCTATTTTGATAATGATTAATACTAAATGCTACGAACCCTTGCACATACTTACTTTCTATAGAAAGCTGCTCCGAAATTTGATCTTGTGATGCAGGTATATATTTAGATGATTTAACAACAAAAGTTTCTGTATCCGCATAAAGCTTTATTCCTAAAGCATCTGTCGCTTTTTTAGTATATGAATATAAACTATCTAACAGTTTCATTTTGTTAAAGCCTGCACCTATACTATCTTGTAATGCAACAATATCTATTCCAGTTCCATTTAAAATATTTTCAACCATTTTGGACCAGGTTGATAATGAACATAATAATGAAAACTTTCCCTTATAAAAGGGAGCAATCATTATATCTTTGGTACTATTCTGCTTGATTTCAAAAGTGATTTGCTTAAGAAAACTATTCAAATAGGATTGTTGAGTTTTAGTGGGCGCAGTTAATTGGTAAAATTCATGAGGAATATACCATCCCTCAAAGGAGCTATGAGATCCATACATTTCTACTATCTCTCTTACAATAGTTTTATTAATTTGTGCTTCAAAATTAAGCCAACGCTGACTAAAAGCATTCATTATCCACCAACGCTTATTAAAGCCTAATCCTATTCTAACCTTCATTCCAAGAGAATCCGCCGCCTTTAGAACTGTTCCAACCATATCTATATCATTATACGTATATTCTGCTATCTTTGTAGGATAAACTGCATACTTATCTTTTGTATCTGCTATTTCCTGAAGTATTATTTCGCTAATTCCAATATTCTGAAGCATAGTTAACTCATTAATCCATCTATCATACTCCCAACTCTTAGCGAACCAATATTGTATAAATGAACTACTAAACACTGGCTTCACTTGAGTTTTAAGTTTAATTTTAATGTTAGTTTCAGCTGTAGTTGTTTTTGTTTCCTTTTTAATTAATATTGCTATTATTAATAGAACAACTATACAGGCTGTGGCTATAATTAGGTAATTATTCATTTGAAACACCTCCATTTATATAGCAAATTCAGATATATGAATTAAACTATATTATTTTTTCCTTCTTTCACTACCATAATATTAAATTAAACAAAAATTATTATAGCCACAGTAAAAAAATAACTACGTCTTACAATTTTGCTGTGTAAAGATTTGCGTAAAAGTAGACCTACTAATTCCTTAAGGTTGGTTTTATTTTACGCTTACACTCATTAGATGTTTTATTTGCTATTGCTAATGGGCTTGAAGTACGTGTAATCAAGTTTTTGTGCCAATTGAAGAAAATAAACAATAGAGATATCTAGCAAAATTGGAGGTATCGCTTTATTTACATGACAAAAAAGCCAACCTTAGAAGGTTCGCCCCCCTAAATTCAAGGGGGGCGTGATAAATACTTCTTTTATCTTTTTAGCGTAGCAATCAGTCCTCCGTTCCTGATAACACCCCTGATGGTTAAAAAATTTTACAGGAATACTTTATTGATATAATCAAAGAATAAAAAAGGAGAAGTTTTAACCATATAAAATAATAATGGAGGTATTTTAAGTCATGAAAAAATCAAATAAAGTAGATAAGACAACTGACAAAAATCATTTAAAAAGTAAAGATTTCAATCCAGATCCAGTAGAAATAATTTGGAATAAAGATGCTAGAAAACCTGCTAATAATTCACCTGAAGATAATATTTAAACTACATTAATATTATAAGCCATTAGAAGAATTAAAGAGGTACCACTTCAATCCAAAAACTATTTTCAAAACGCCTATGAGTTCTGAGAGGCAAATTTGCAAATATAAGTTCCATTATGAAGTGGTACATCTATATAACTAAAATATAAAGATTAGTAGCAATCAATACTTCAATGGGAAGACCTGCATTTCGCATACATTTTGTATAAATAATCAAGAAAGTTTACTCAAACATATAGGAGCAGTACATCCATTTGGAAGTATGTCCACATCGGTAGTAGTGTTTCTCCGCGATTTTGGCAAGACGATCCACAACCAGTTTATCAGCATCTACAGTCGCGTCGTATTTGCTTTTCGCAATTTGGTCCGTTTCATAACGCTTCGTTGTTTCCGACTAATCACGTGTCAATCTTCCTGATGCAAGCGGGCTGTATGGAGTTACAGCGATTTTTTCTGCCTTACAAAGCGGCAGCATCTCTCTCCTCTTCACGGTATAAGAGGTTTAAATGATCCTGCATTGGCACAAAGCGTGTCCATCCATGTTTTTCAGCTACATATAACGCCTTCTGGAACTGCCATGCGTACATTGCAGAAGCACCAATATATCTTGCCTTTCCTTCCTTTACCACATCATGCAATGCTTCCATGGTTTCTTCGATCGGGGTATTGTAATCCCATCGATGAATCAGATAAAGATCTATATAATCTGTTTCAAGGCGCTTCAGGCTTTTGTCAATTTCACTGATAATTGCTTTTCGGGAAAGGCCGGAACCATTTGAACCTTTATGCATCTGCTCCTACATACTTTTCAAATCTTAGAATATTAACTGTACTAATACCATATAAAAGATAGTTCCTGCTGCAATTGAAAGAAACATATTTTTTTTCCATAATTGCAAAACAGCAACAACAATTCCTGCTGAAAGCTCAGGCAGTCCATGGCTACCAACTGAAATATCTATGCCTTTATAACAATAAATTACTAGCATGCCAAGCACTGCTGAAGGAAGTACTTTACCTAAATATTTTATGTAGTCAGGTGTTGACTTATCTGCCGGGAAAACAGCAAATGCAATAACTCTTGTAAATACCGTTCCAAGCACTACCATTCCTATTATAAAAATTTGTTGTATCAATGTCATGCTTCATCCACCTTCTTCTCTAAAGATTTTCTTAAAACCGTAAGAATAATTAAAATTGCTAACATGGATGCAAGAATAAAGTTGCTTTCTCCAAATATCATCAGACATGCTACCGAAAGTCCAATTCCACATACAGTACTATCGTGTATCTTTTCTTTCTGCCACTGATTGATAAAAATAACTATGAATAGAGCCGTCATTACAAAATCAAGTCCCTCTGTACTGAATTGCATCAGATTGCCAAAGACACCTCCAATAGTAGCCCCCAAAAACCAATACATATGATTAAATAGCGTTACAAAAAACATAAACCATCCCTTATCTATTCCTTCGGGGATATCCGTTGTACAATTGATGGAAAAAGATTCATCGCACATACCAAAGATAAGATACCACTTCTTTTTTCCTGTGTTATTATACTTATCCAACATGGAGATTCCATAAAAAATATGTCTTGCATTTACCATAATCGTTAAAAATAAAGCATTTAACGGATGAAAGGCGCCAATCAAAAAATTGGCTGCTACAAATTCCATTGAGCCTGCAAATATAGTAAGGCTCATTAAACTTGGATAAACCGCTGAAAAGCCAAGTGAACGCATATAAATACCATACGCAATCCCTAAAAAAGTAAAGCCTGCAAATATTGGCACCGTATGAGGGAATGCAGCAATTGCTGCTTTTTTAATAACCATTTTCTTTTCCATTTATTTCATTCCTTTGTATTGTTATATTTTGATACACATTTCTTTAACAAACTCATTTAGCTAATATATTATCATCGCAAATACATACAATCAACTATATAATTGTATGTATTACAATTTTCTCAAAAATGGAGGATGCTTATTATGCCAGTAAATTCATTTGAAAATTATCCTATGGGATGGAAACCTGACCGTTCACGTCTTAAACGCCCTTACTATCAATCAATTGCACAACTTTTGGAACAAGATATGAAAGATGGGTATCTGTCACCGAATACCAAATTGCCTCCTCAAAGAGAACTTGCTGATTATCTAGATTTAAATTTTACAACTATTACAAGAGCATATAAATTATGCGAATTGAAAGGACTCATTTATACCATTGCAGGAAGTGGAACCTTTGTATCTCCAAATGCAGCTAATTTCATTACGATTTCGGCTATCAAAGAGGAAAATCAATGCATTGAGTTAGGAATGGTGCATTCATTTGAACAGACGAATTACATGATAAATGACACCATTAAAAAAGTAGGGCATATGGCAAATCTGGATAGGTTGTTAGGCTATGACCACCCTGACGGTTTTGTTCATCATAAGCAAGCAGGACTAACATGGATGAACCAATTTGGGATACACGCAGACTTAAATCACATTTCACTTGTTTCTGGTTCACAGAATGCAATTGCAATTGCTCTATCTGCGCTATTTGAGCCAGGAGACCGTATTGCTACCGACTATTATACCTATTCTAACTTTATTGAGTTAGCTAAACTATTTCATCTTCAATTAATCCCTATTATTATGGATAAAAATGGAATGTTGCCATCCGATTTAGAATATCAGTGTAAAAAGACAGATATAAAGGGGATTTATCTGATGCCTTGTTGTAGCAATCCGACAACAATTGAAATGTCACATAAACGCAAACAAGAAATCAGTAATATCATTAAGCAACATAATCTGATTTTATTGGAAGATGACACCATGGCATTTTTATCAGCGGGTATCAATACCGATTATAATGGATCACTTTATCAGCTCATTCCTGATCAGAGTGTATACATTTGTGGAACTGGAAAATCGATTTGTTCTGGATTACGTATAGCTTATATTGTATATGGAGAACCCTTGGCTAAGCGAATTCAGAATGCCCTTTATAACATTAATGTGAAAACTTCGTCCTTAGATGCAGAAATCATTACCAGACTTATTTTATCTGGTAAAACGAATGAAATCTGTAAAACAAAAATAGAATTAGCAAAACAAGCAAACCATATATTTTCTACCTATTTTCCTCATTTACCTTCTTTCGGGAATCCTTTAAGTTTCTTTCGTTATATTCCACTTGAGACTGGAATAAATGCTGCAAAATATGAGGATGAATTGAATGCTATCGGAGTCAGGGTATTTTCTTCTAATCGCTTTATTACCTCTTCTGATAAAAAAAATCCTGGATTAAGGATTTCTCTTTCCTCAACCAAGGATTTAGATGAACTTAAAAATGGATTGCAAATTGTCTCAAACTATCTTCAAATATAAACAACCTTTCTGTAATTTTTAAATATAATTAAGGATGTATATTTTAGTATTCTATTTTATACTGACTTTAGTATAAAAATGATTATGTATATTAGATAAATCTACATCAAATACTATTTATGAATATTTATTAAAGAAGGTGTAACATATGCCAGGAAAAGCTAAACAATACGTTGACCAAAGTATATCATCAGTACAAACTACTGTTAACACATTACAACAAGCACTTAATTCTGCAGAAAAACCAGATAACAAAAACAAGATTCAACAAGCAATAAATTCCCTAAACGCTGCACAGCAACAATTATCAGGGTATCAAGATTAGTAAATATTTAAAATATTATTATTGAAATTCAATAAAAACACTTTACTCTAATCAACTTAGAGTAAAGTGTTTCTTTTAATAGGGGGCTCATCTAAACATTACATCTGCATATCAGTAACATAATTCTATATTCATGTGTTAAGTAGTTAAATGTTAGTAATCTGTTTTTATATCTTAATGCTTCGCTTCTCTTTCTTAAGGATTCTCTGAATAGAATATTTACCCTGAATAGCTGCTCCTGGTAGTCCACCAGGTGGATTAAGCCATTGACCTGCAAGAACAACATTATCAATTCCCTTGATGTTTGCCGATAGATATGAATTCTTTGCACTATGCTTAGTAATCATAAAGCTCTGATTGTATCCCTTATAAGCATTACAATAACGATGATAAGTAACTGGTGTCCAAATATCTAGAATTTTCATGTTCGAAGAGAGCATACTAAAATATTTTTACTCAATTATAGTAATTTAAAACTTAGCAGAAATATAATTCAATAATTAATTAAAAGATATAACAAAGATATTCTTTATATTTTTTGTTATACCTATTGCTTTGCTCTAAATACAATAAGCCTTAGGTGTTAGCTAATTATCTAATAATTTATATTTTAGAAGATGCATCTTTATTAAGTTTCTTTGGCACTCTATTTCTAAGTTCGATTTTAAGTTATTAAAAAAGCTCCGGGATTATTCCAGAGCTTCTTGCTATTATGATAGCTAAAATTACTATATAGAGTAAATCTTTTGTCGTCTTTCTTACAATTAAGCAATATTAAGTATAATATCTCTGCTTTGGATGGGTTGGTAATTTTGATTTAATATTTTCAAAAGTAATCAGTACAACACGACTTATAAAATTGGTTATTGTTGTTAATACAACACCAAATAGCTTCAGAATCTCAAATATCCATGGAAGCTTATTCCTCAAATCATTGATTATGGTCACAACTTTTCCATTTGTAGACCTTTCTTCATTATATTTATCATAATTTTCGTCAATATACTCTACTATAGTTTTCACTAAATATCTCAGAAGTTTTTCGTCTAAACCACTTGCTGTAATTTCAACATATTCATCTCTTAACCTTGTTTCTATTAACTCAATTACTCTGTCAACATCTTCCTTAGGTCTAGTCTCATTTTTTAAAATGTAATTCATGTCACTATCTATTGGAGTCTCTTCTTTTTGATCTTCCATTTGTCTGTAAAATTCGCTACGCACTGGTTGATGATATCTATACGTTGGTGCAATAGGATAATTGTAGTAGTATGGCCACATCGCATATGGGCATTGATAGAACCCGTTATGATTTTGCATCTAATTTCCTCCAAAAAGAACTACAATTATATAATATGCCTACTACCCACAAAATGATAATAATGTGGTGTTTCATTTTAGTTCGAGTTATTTATATAGTTGTTTTATATATTCAGGTCATTTCTTCGAAGGTCTTCCTTGCACGATGTACGCCCATATCATTATTCATAATTTTGTTGTGACAAATATAATATCACGTAAATAATTATTCTTAACACCTACCGCAATTTGAACAACCACTACAAGTATTTTTTTTATGACAGCTGCTGCACTTTAAACAATTCTTTTTTCTTAGAACAGGATTAAATAGTTCCATTTGCTTATATTCCTGAACTTGGGTATAAGTAAAAACGATGGGTGAGCCCTGATGGTAAAGTCCTGATTTTGCTGCCTGAATCTCTTGTAATTCCTTAGTTATATGATAATGCTTTCCATCTTTAATAAAATGAGATCCCGTTTCATAAAAGTTAAAATTCACATCGTACTGGACACACTGTTCATAAAGACTTTTTACCCATGCATAGTCACAAGGACGAGCCCCACTGTAATTTTCACCACCTACGGTAACGGTATCAATTTTTCCCTTTTCAAGATATTTTTCAATATGGATTTCTTCCAATAGTGGTGCTGCCACTACACCCTTATATTGAAACGGTAAGTCTAATAATATTGATATCCTCTCGTCAGCTCTGCGTTGATTTTCTGCTGTTACATTCATGCATATATTATTCCAACCATTACCCCAATCTTTTGGAAGACACGTTTCAACACGCTCGGCTCTTTTGGTGAGGAGAAAAAATAATACATCTGGTCGCTGCCTCATCATATCCCATGCTTCATCTCTCCAAGAATCTGCCTCTTCAAGGAAAAAGTCGGAGGTCATACACACCCTTATTCTTTCTCCACTTTTGATTTTATAATTTCCTTGACGATCCTTTTTCAACGGCAAATTAAAATTATTCTTAACTTTATATATCTCACTACCATGTCGGTTACGAGTTGAGTCTAAAAAGTACATATAACAGTTTTGACATCCCTCGCTTACTTTGCGGCATCCATGCCACGGATTCCAAATATTACTCATATAATCACCTAATTCTTTTATGTGCTAATATTATAGCAAGCATTGTCATCTTTTTATACTCAGCCTAAGACCATGTAAACAATTATATCAACCAGTACAGCACCAATGACCACCATAGTAATCGGTAACCTTACCCAACTAAGAAGTATAGCCGCCAATGCACCTATGGTACCAACGCTCATATGATTTGTATCAACCGATAATACTCCCGGAAATATCAGTGCGGTCATTGCGGTATATGGAATCAAACTCAAAAATTCTTCCATTCTTTTCCCACACTTTATCCTATCAACCAACACTGCTGGTATTGCTCTTGGTATATAAGTTACAATCATCATCCCTATAATCAATAAATAAATTCTCATTTATATCACATCCCTATACTTACTCTGCAACAGCAACATCTTCTTCATTTTCCACAATAACTACGCCAATCGCCGCACTAATTAGTGTTGCAAAAATAATAGCCCAACTAGATAGCATAAATCTGCTTAAAATAAGATTTATAACCGCTGTTATCAGTACTACTATACCAAGCCTCAGACTTTTCTTAACATTCGGAACTAATAATCCGATAAACATGGCATATAGCGCTATACCAAGACTACCTGATACCACAGTTGGAAGAAACTGTGATGCCACACATCCAATCACCGTTCCTGCAATCCATGAAGAATAGGTGGTAGATATCAAACCAAAAAAGAAAAAGGAAGAGCACTTTTCTTCATCCATAGTTGTAAAGATAGCAAATGATTCATCAGTAATACCAAAAGCAAGTAATAATTTCATTCCTGCTTTTGTTCCTTTTAAACGGTTCATCACACAGGTACTCATCATCAGATGCCTAAAATTTAAAATAAATGTTGTAATTACTACTGCAAATATGCCTGCCCCCTGGGCAAACATCCCTGCAGCCATCATCTGGCTGGATCCGGCAAATACCAAAACTGACATCATAACTGTCTGGCTTATAGAAAGACCGCTCTGTCCTGCCATCATAGCATAGGCAATCCCTACTGGAATAAAGCCAAGGACTACCGGAAGTCCTGCCCTTACGCCTGCTAAATACTGTTTTCCTCTACTCATTTTAGTACTCCTCAATAAAAATTTCTGCAATAGAATAAAGGGCAGCTTTGCCACTCATCTTAATACGTTCTCCACAATAAGTCAGATAAAGCGTACCGCCTCGTTTCGATACCTGTCTTGCCACCATTTCAGTCTTATTCAGTTTCTTATACCAGTAAGGCAGAAGACTACAATGCATAGAACCACATACCGGATCTTCGTTGACATTTAGTTTTGGCCAGAAGGATCTGGATACAAAATCATATTCTTTCCCTTTTGCAGTCACAAAGACCGCAAGTCCTTCTGGAAATTGTTTGATTTTCTCAAAATCAGGTGTTAGATTATGTACCGTTTCTTCGCTGTCCAGAAGAAATATCAAATCACGCCCCTTATATACTTCAACAGGTGTCACTCCCAATGCATCAATCATGGCATCTGTCAATTCATATGGCTCTGTTTCAATACTCGGAAAATCCATTTCATACAAATCACCCTTTTTCGTTACTGTGAGTTTACCGCCCAACGTATCAAAATGAATCGTCTGTGCATCTTTTTCTACAAAACACATTAAGATATAACCTGTTGCTAAAGTAGCATGTCCGCATAAATCAATTTCTCCACCGGGAGTAAACCATCTAAGTCGATATCCATCATTTTCTTTTACCGTAAATGCAGTTTCAGATAAATTATTTTCCACAGCTATTTTCTGCATCGTATCATCAGAAAGCCACTTATCAAGCACACATACACCTGCCGGATTTCCTTCAAACACCTTATCTGCAAATGCATCAACAACATAATATTTCATGTCAAGTCCCTCCTAAATTTGAATTTCTTTCATGATAACAGAAACAAAAATTGCACACAATAAAATAATTGTGTGCAATACAATTTTTTTGAGTAAAACATGTTGCTGATTACATTTGTTTTTCTTTCAAAAGTTCTTTCAAAATCTTTAATCCCTGTTTCAACTGCTCCAAACTCTCCGCTGCCCCTATAGCAAGACGTACTGCCGCAATGGGCTTTGCCTTACCTACAGTAAATCTTTCTGCCGCATAAACCTTGACTCCCTTTTCAAATGCCATTGCTTCAAACCGTTCTCCACTCATACCATCAGGCAGTAGTAGCCATCTGAAAATACTTTCGTCATTCCCCATAATCTGGTAGCCTGTCAAATATTCATTTACAAGCTGGTTCCGTTTCTTTATCCTTTCACGCTTTGCATCAATTAACTTATCTACATTTCTTGATGCAATCATACGGGAAGCCAGTTCCATTAAGAATGCTGATGGAGAAAGATTTATACTATAAAGTGCTGTTTTCAAATCATTCTTGTAGTGCTTTGGTGTCACAATATAGGCCATCCTTAGTGCCGGTATTACTGTTTTAGACAAGCTTGTAATATATACTGTCTGTTCAGGAGCATATGATGCTACGGCAGGCAAAGGTTTTTCCATAAGTAAGCTATTTATTCCATCTTCTATGACAATCAGATGATTCTCTTTTGCGATGCGGGCAATCATTCTTCGGCAATCCTCTGACATTATATGTGTTGTTGGATTTTGATAATCGGGCATAATATATATGCCTTTTATGTTCTCATTTTTACAAGCATACAGTAATCCATATTCACTAATTTCATGATTCTCATGCTTAATTGGAACTAACTCAATTCCCAGCGTTTTAGCTGCACTCTTCATGCCCGGATAAGTTAATGGATCAGTACCTATTCTGTCTCCCGGTTGAAACAGTCCTGCCAAAATAGCTGCTATTGCATTCTGACTACCACTTGCTGGAATGAGCAAATCAGCCGTAGTTTTATATCCTGCTTTTTCTATTAACTTAACAGCAGCCTCTCTTTGCCACGCTCTTCCTTCTAAACTGCCATATTGAAACAGTTTTCCAAAATCAGGCTCTGTCATCATCTTTTGCAGTAATGCAATAATCTCATCCTGAGATATAATTTCTGGCAGCATAGAACCCATTTCAATTAATTGTGATGCATTATCCGGCGTCAGAAAGGTATTGGCATTTACGTCATATGAAACAAAAGTTCCACTTCCTACTGTACCACTCAGTAACCCCTTTTTCCTACACACTTTAAATGCTCTTGAAACTGTACTCACATTAATATCAAGAAAATCAGCCAGTTCTCGCTGTGGTGGCAGTTTAGTTCCCGGCAATAAAACACCATCAGCAATATCCTTTTCAAGTTGATCCACTAGGGATAAATATAATGGTTGATTTGTTTTCTCTAATTTTGGTTTCCAACTCATTGGATAACTTTCAAATGAATTAATAGGCATAATACTCCTCGTATCTAAGTTATTTATCTTTTTCTTGTGCGAAATACTCCATCTTCTTAAGATGGAGATGGAGATGGATAGCATATTTTCGAAAATATTCAATATATTTTGGAAAATCATTATTAAATTGTATAATATTAAGCCTTTTAGTTAAAATATAAATGTTAAATGTTCTTTTTAAACTGAATATATGAGGTTGTAGGGAGAATACGAAAATGCGAAAACCAAGCTATGCCTTCCCTACGTAAAATATTCAAGGCTAAAGTACGGAACATTGCGTACAATAGGGTAGGAACTACCCGATTTCAAGCCTGTGGAGACAGTAGGTTACGAACTCTAGGAAACAGGAAGCCATCCACTTCTAAAGTGATGGTAGTTCACAAATAATCTTTGTATTCCAATTTCCTCGAGTATATCAAAGTTTTTCATCTGTTGTATACTGTATTTTCTTTGAAAACTCCCAAATTTCTTTTAAAAATATTAAATTATAATAGTTGAGATGTTAGAAGATGTTTTAGCAATCTCAGAGCATTACTTAAACAACGATCAAGCATTAAGAACAATCATAAAAGAAAGAAATATTGGAGTAGTTGGTAATGCAAAAGTAACAAAAATAACTCCTAATGGCATTAGCTATGCAAAAGATGGACAAGAACATATCCTTCATATTATTGCAGCTGGCTATCGTTCAAATAATCAGTTAGAGTATGCTCTTGATGGTAAAGCGGAATATTTAACAGTTATTGGTAATGAAGAAGTCCCAAGAAAAATTCTTACTGCAGTACATGAGGGATATCATACAATACGAGTAATGTAATTAAAATAGAGATTAAGAAAGATGTTAAAAGCTCCATGCATTTAACATCTTTCTTATTATTTAATTCAATAAATATATATATGCTTTTCGTAAGGAAATGGGCTCGGTATCTCAGGATTACCCCAATCAAACCACCATTTCCAGACCTGCATCACATTCTTAATTTTTCTTTTTTTATATTTAGCAGATTTAAGAATATTGTTGATCATTGTATATTATTTAAGGTAAGTCTAAAAGTAACTACCCTTAATGAGCACTATAAGAAAAAAGTGTACTAACCTTTTAATTAAGAAACAAACTAAATGTTGTAATCATCAATATCAAACTCGTAGTTTTTATAATAATATTTACGATCTTCTTCTGTAATTTCACGAATAACCTTGCATGGATTTCCTACTGCTATCACATTATCTGGAATATCTTTGGTAACGACACTTCCCGAACCTATAACAACATTATTTCCAATGTGAACTCCAGGATTTACAACAACATTTCCACCAAGCCAAACATTATTTCCTAGTATGTTTTTGACTTAATATAACCGCTCTGATCAATTATTATTGAAAATGTACTATACATTTTTAGAGAAGGTAATCCAACCTAAGTTTTGGTATATAGAAAAAGCTAATGTTTGGAGATGGAAGACCAATGCCATTAATGCAATGGTGAATGACTATAAGGATCAAATATAGGGGATACATTTTTTACGCTTGCAACGACAGTAACGAAAAGGTAAGAGAACCGGCTCAATGGGCAATAAAAAAACTGAATCTGCTATAAGTACTTTCTTTTCAATCACATATATTGTAGATAAAATTAAAATTGAATTTTCTAATATATATTCTAATTAAAAAATGACAAAGGGTAATAATCCTTTGTCATTTTTTAATTAAGATATCTATATATTATTAATTAGCTGTTCTAGCTAAAGCAATCTCAAAGTCTGTAACATATGTATCTACATACTCACCTAATATATCTATCAAGTGTATTGGAGATACTCCATTATCATATACCATTTTTAATAAATTATGTACTTTATGTCTTTGTGGACTTATTGAAGCTATGGCTTCTATTTCAGTATTTATTAAATTACCATTGCTGATATCATATCTCTCAACTTCTATTCCGTAAGTTTGGACCTTAACTTTGTCCTCACCTATTGAAAGTCTCAGTTCGTTCCTTACTAATTTATAAAAATACATATAGTTAACTTCATTTTGAATTTCGTTTCTAGTTAAGATTTCTACAATTTTCATTTAAATATCCCCCTATAAAATATCACTTGGAATTAAGTAGTTCTAAATTAATTTATTTAAAGTAACACATTTAATTTACTGTCTTCAGCCTATAAAAATAATATCACTTTATTAAAAAGAAATATGTCACTTTTTATAACTTAATAAGAATAAATTATCCCTTTGAAATGACACAATTACTTATATTGAGTTGATTTCATAAATCAGTAATTGTAATGGTTGGTAGTCATTTACATATATTATGAAATATATTACATTTATTACGAATTACTTGTCGAATAACAAAAGTTATTGACTATATTTTTTAAATTTTATCAATAGTTTCCTTGAATTTATTGTCCTCTATCCTTAGGTATTTACAGTATATTCCAATGAACCACTCCTACTTTAGAAGTAGGAGCTTCCTGCAAAACCTGTGTTTTCTTCTCGCCCAAATCATCTATCAGTCTTAGTTGTTCTAGTTTCAATACATCTTACAAAATCTTATTAGACTCTCTCAACAGTATTTTCTCCCAACTTCCTTCAGATTCCTCCTCACGGAGGACACCCTTGTCTTCGGCTAGTGGTTCCCACTATCAAGCCCACAGCGGACTTTCACCTCCAAGTTGTCGCCCATGCTGGGCACACGCAAATAAAAAAACCTAGAATCCAACTTCTAGGTTTTTTTGGTGCGGCAGAAAAAATTGGAACCCCTAATCAACTTATAAAGTTCTTGTAATTTTTTCTCATATACTCTATTAATAGCTTGTCTAATTCCTGACTACAAAGTACTACTTCAACATCAGTTAGTTCTTTATTTACAACAAGAAAACATAATATCTCACGTAAATTTTCAATAGTCTTTATCAAATCGTTCATTATCAACCTCATCACTTATTTTTAATATTTAACATCGGCATATATTAAATAAAATCTAACTGCTCAATTCGAAATGTAGTTACCTACAGATCCAATTTTGAAACCATTAAGTTATTCTTATATTATTTTGTTATAAGTGATATAGTATCTTTTGCAATCATTAGTTCTTCATTAGTTGGTATAGCAAATGCTTTAACCTTCGAATCTTCAGTACTTAATTCAGCTATTTTTCCTCTTACATTATTTCTTTCATCATCTATTTCAAGTCCAAAAAATTCTAATCCCTTGCATATTTCCGCTCTTATTTCTACTGAATTTTCACCAACACCAGCAGTAAATACTATGCAATCTACACCACCCATTGCTGCTGCATATGAACCTATATATTTTCTTACTCTGTAATAAAACATATCAAGGGCTATTTTTGCTCTTGTATTTCCTTCTGCTGCAGCACTTATTATATCTCTAAAATCACTGCTTACACCTGAAACTCCTAATGCTCCTGATTTCTTGTTTAATAAAGTGTTTACTTCTTCTGCAGAATAGCCTAATTCGTTAATCAAATAGAAAATAACTGCTGGATCTATATCTCCACATCTTGTACCCATTACTAATCCTTCAAGCGGAGTGAAGCCCATTGAAGTGTCTACTGACTGACTGTTCATTACAGCAGTTATACTTGAACCATTACTTAAGTGGCAGGTAATGATTTTAAGGTCTTTAACATCTTTACACATAACTTCTGCCACTTTGTCAGAAACATACTTATGAGAAGTTCCGTGGAAACCATATTTTCTTATATTATGCTCTTTATATAATTCATATGGTATAGCATATAGAAATGCTTTTTCTGGCATTGTTTGATGAAATGCAGTATCAAATACAACTACCATTGGTGTGTTTGGCATTAAAGCTTTGCAAGCATTTATTCCGATTATATTTGGAGGATTGTGAAGTGGTGCTAGTTTTGCACAATCTTCTAAATCCTTCATCACCTCATCAGTTACAAGAACTGAGCTTGAGTATTTTTCCCCACCGTGTACTACCCTATGGCCGATAGCTGCTATTTCGTCCATTGATTTAATAACACCGTTAGTGCTATCTACTAAAACATTAAGAACCAACTTTATCGCATCTTTATGACTTGTCATAAGTTGTTTAATTATATATTTATCTCTTCCTTCAACCTTTTGAGTAAGTATTGAACCCTCTATTCCTATTCTTTCAACTAACCCTACAGCAAGAGGTTCTTCATTTGACATATTAATAAGTTGATATTTTAATGATGAACTTCCACAATTTATAACTAATATATTCATTTTTATTCCTCCCCAAAACTAACCATTACAAAAACTAACTACTATATCTATAGTTGAGCTATTTATTATTTGCTGCCTGTGCTTGAACTGCAGTTAATGCTACAACGTTAACTATATCCTCTGAGCTGCAACCTCTTGAAAGATCGTTTATTGGTTTAGCAAAACCTTGGCAAACTGGTCCGATAGCCTCAGCATTAGCAAATCTTTGTACAAGTTTGTAGCCTATATTTCCCGCTTGAAGATCAGGGAATATTAATACATTTGCTTTTCCAGCCACCTTACTATTTGGTGCTTTTTGTGAAGCCACCTTTTCAACTATAGCTGCGTCTAATTGCATTTCTCCATCTATCATAAGATCTGGTCTTAGTTCTTTTGCTTTTTCTGTTGCTTTTCTTACCTTTTCAACTAATTCATGATCTGCTGATCCCATAGTTGAGAAAGATAACATTGCAACTCTTGGCTCAACTTTGCAAAGGTTTCTTGCAGTATCTGCTGTTGCAATAGCTATTGCAGCTAATTGATCTGCAGTTGGATTTGGATTAACTGCACAATCTGAGAATAGTAACATTCCTTCTTCTCCATAATTTGATCCTGGAACCATCATGATAAAGAAGCTAGATACTACTGATACTCCTGGTGCAGTTTTTATTATTTGTAGACCTGGTCTTAATAAATCACCAGTTGTATGAATCGCACCTGAAACCACTCCATCAGCGTCATCCATCTTAACCATCATTGTACCAAAGTAAAGAGGATCTCTAACGATTTTATCAGCTTTCTCTAATGTCGTCCCCTTGCTTTTTCTTAACTCATAGAATCCACTGATATATCCTTGAAGTTTATCTGATGTTTCTGGATCTTCAATAGTAACTCCTTCAAGATTAACCCCTAATTCTTGAGCCTTTTCTTTTATTCTAGTAGCATTTCCTACTAAAATAACATGAGCTAAACCTAATTCTGTTATTTTTTGAGATGCTACTAATGTTCTTTCTTCATCTCCTTCAGGAAGTACAATCTTTTTTCTATCTTGTTGTGCCATTTCCCAAATTTGTTTCATAAGTTCCATGTTAAATTCCCCTTTCAATCGAAACGAAATTGTATATAATATATTTTAACTTTGGTTAATTTAATAAAGTCATATGTTTAGCACAATAAGTTAATTTATTTAAAACCTAATCATACTTTTAGTATTTTTCCCCTTAAATTATGTTGAAAATCACCTAGAAATGTTACCTTGCCAGTAGCCATATTGTATTTAGCTGGAATCACGTCAATATTACCATTATATTCTAATTTCTTAATTACAGAACTCTCTAAAAGCCTATTAATCGAACGTAATATATTTTCGTTTTCAACCATTGGTGCTATCTCTTCGGCTTTAGCATTCTTAGAAGTAGACTTTATATATTCAACTGCTGGAGTAATATTTCTTACAATAGCTTCCACATTAGGTGAAACATCGCCCCCATCAATAGCCGCCTTTACCGCACCACATCTATCATGTCCAAGAACATTTGCTACTGCAATAGTATTTGGATTAGGTGAAATTAAATTTCCAGCCTTACCTCCACCTACCATAGCCAAAAGTATTGAAGATTTAGTAAGTCCAACTTTTTTCGCTACAGATAATGCTATTGGTGCAACTATAATAACTGCAACTGTAATGAATACTCCTACTGCAGTGATAACCATAGTTGCTAAAGAGATTGCTAAGAGTGCTTTTTGTTCACCCAATTTTTCTACTATAGTTTCTGCAATTTTTTCTGCTGCACCAGACTCAATTAAAATTCCTGCTAATACACCTGCTGCTAATACACGAACTACTGCTCCCATTACGCTATTAGTACCGTCAATAACAATTTGTGTTATTTGAGCTAAATTAGCTCCTCCTACAAGTCCACCTATAATAGCTCCAGTAAAAAGAGAATATACAGGACTTACCTTTCTAAAAATTAATATTATAGCAATTGCTAATCCAAGTATTGCTCCACTCCAATGAATAACTGGCATTTTAATTCCCCCTTAAATTAAATAGTTTTACGTGTACTTATAATACAATAGTGATTTAAAGTTAACGTTTTCTTATCTTGCATATTAATAATAATACATTTATTTATTCTAAGATATTGTTTACTTAACGTTTTTTTTTGTTCATTTGCACAACCATCTTGCTATAGTCAGATCACTCCTAAAACTGGTGGCCTGCTTTAGCCCTATAAGAGCATGTTGCTAGTTGTGTCTTAAGACACATAGAATAATCTATTATCTACATATCTTTCCACAAGCGTCCCCCAAAGGAACCTCATTTTTGTATCTTTCTACACATGTCTATAAAACGTTTACAGCAATGAGATTTGATGCCACATGATTCCATAAGTTTTAATTCCTCCTTAATTAAACAATTTTAAGTGTATTTATAATACAGAGGTGATCTCACGTTGAAGTTAACGTTTACTCACCTTGTACATTAATAATAATACATTTATTTACCCTACGATATTGTTTACTTGACCATTTTTTCTGTTCATTTGCACAATCAACCTTATTATAGTCGGAGTCACCCGTAAAACTATTGGCTTGCTTTAGCTTTATAAGGTCATGTTGCTAGTTGTGTCTTAAGGCATATAGAACAATCTGTGATCTATATATTTTCCTACAAGCGTCCCTCAAAAAGGCTTCATTTTTGTATTTTCTACATATATCTATAAAGTGTTTACAATCTTAGTACCTGATGCTATAAGTGACAATATACTTTTATAGGAAGAGACCTTAATTCTAGGATTTAGAAAGGCTATCATAGCAAACTTTAGAAGATTTTATTTCTTTTGTTTTTACTAATAAATCTGAAAAGCAAAAGAAAAAACTAGGAAAAACCTTCATGGGGAGAGCTCTAGAAAAACCCTGATTTATAATACTAAAATGATGCTCCTAAAAGTGAGTGGCATTGAACCTATTCATCTTTACCTGAACTTCACTTTGTTAATTACAGCAAATAATTAAAGGGCATCTCCTTTTCTCATGAGATACCCTTCTGAATTACACTTTCATATTAACTTAATATTGAAACTCCATCAAGATTTAGCTTCCTTGTTCTTATTTCTATTACATTAGTATATAGTCCTACTTCCTTCATTCTCTTAAAGTACTCTGCTCCAGCAAATGAGAAGGCCCCTCTGTCAGAAGGGCTTTCTTTTGTATATTATATCTATTCTTAATGTGGCCCTTGAAACGGCTGCTCCCTCAATGCGAACACCTTTCGGAAAGCGGGAAGCTGACGCTTGATTTCCACCGGTCCTTCCAAACGACCAAAGGCTAGATGGGAATGAGGTGTGCTGTATCGGTACCATAGGATCCTGCCGTCGCGTGTGAAGGCATAGAGAACGCCGTCCTGTCCAGCTACGACCTCGTGGAACTCATTCCAGCCAGAACCAACCACTCTGTACTGACGTCGGGGCGAGGAGAGGCTTATCCTGTAACTTTCCCAGGTATTCGCGCCAGTCAGGTAACCGAGATGCTTATATTGCAGTAATACTCCGTCCTTGCGAAGGGCGTAGATGATTCCATCCCCCCCGGAAAAGACCTTGGCAAAGTCTGCCCATCCCGTTCCGACTTTAATCTGGCCAGACCAGGTGTTAACGTCACCGCCAGACAGAGCGGCGTGATGGCGATACCAGAGCAAGTCACCGTTGGGCTGGATTCCATATACAACGAATTCACCTCCCGAGAAGATCGACTTGAAGCCATTCCAGCCCCATCCGACCTTACGAGGTCCGCGCCAGCGAGGGGAACCATCATAGCATCCGTCATGTCCGTACCACAGTAGATCACCATTCTGTTCTACGCCATAGATTGCGGGGCCGCCCCCGGAGAATACCGAGGTAAAGCGGTCCCAGCCGTAGCCTACCTTAATGGGACCTAGCCAATTGGTCGAACCACCTGGACGACTCGACTCTAAGTTGCGATACCAATGAAGATCGCCGTTTAGTGCGATGACATAGAGATAATTCGGAGGGTATGCCGGCGTAGTGGGAAACGTGCCGATAAGCTGCTTCTTGAGCGTTCCTGTGGTGGCGACGTGTTGGAGCGTCTGAGCCAGCTGATACAATATGTCTACCCCGGCGTTGGTCTCGGCTTCGATCTCCAGCTCAGGCATTCCCAGGCTACCAGGATTGACCGTGCACAGTGCGCTGTCGCTTTCCATGTAAAGGTCGAAGGAGTCGCCTCGCTTCCTCTCGCCGCTCATCCAGTTCTGGACATCAAAAAACCACTTGCAAACGCGGTTAACTGGATGCGCGGTGCTGGCAATCGGAAAGGCACGAATCCTCCATTTGATATTTTCCGTGATGGACTGCGGCGTCCCAAACTCTCCACTAAGGTATTTGTCGAAGCCGGGCCGAACCGAGACAGCAGCAAGGTGGCGTGTGATCCGTCCTGCATCGTCATCCAGACGCCTGCGTTCACCCATCCGCACAACCCTTTCGCGTGCAGCCAGCCAGGTGAGCACTGCCATCACATAAACTGGAAGTGTCGGCTGGCTCTTGAATTTCATTCGTTCTAGGTAGGTAGCTCTAACCATTTTCCCGGTTTGCGGGTCGACAACGTTCTTTGCCTCTACATCCGTCCATCGCCAGATATCATAGTTGCTGCGGAGGAACTTGTCGAGTGTGATCCCTGTTTCATTGGCAATCCGCACTGCTGCGTTCACATCCTGAGATGGGGTGTTTTGCAAGTCCAGACTGTGGACCCTTACTTCATCGAGATAGTCCAACAGACGCATGAGCGTATCCCGATTTTCTGCGGCCGCTACATCTTCCGTGAGCTTATCCAGCCTTTCTTTGACTACGTTCAGTTCGAACTGGATGTGATCGATTTGCTTTTGCAGGGCCCGCAGTGCGTTAGGAACGGTAGTATCTTCCGTCATCCAGCCTATAACTTCCACAACAAAAGCTACTGCTTTAATTCCTACTGCGATGGCAGCTCCCTCGGGCCCAGAAGCCGCCACCACCGCTACTACTGTATCAAGGACGGAAGCCTCCAGCTCAACGCCCTTATCTGTCAACTTGGTATCGTCAGCCATGAAATAACCTCCTTTTCTTTTCACGTTTTGTGTGACCATATTAATGTCTACTTAAAGAATTTCACTTTTTTCCAAAGCAGTAAGTGTGACGTATCCTTTTATTTAAATATATAGGATTGTTTTTAAATTATGAATGTTTGAAGAAAGATCGGTTGGCATAATAGCCCTTATTTCGGCAAATGCCGTATAATCGAAAGCCAGAATAATTTGCAGTACCAATATCATCTTACTGTTTCATGAACTATCACTTCACCCGACTTCAGACCTTCACCGACATACAAGTGCCCATTCTGGGCGTACCATAAAAAAGGTAGAGTCATTTTTTATGCTCTACCTTTCAAAATATAATTTACCGATTTTACAGTTGAATGCTTCATTTTTCTACTCCTTTAACTTTTACAATATTTTGATAATATGATAGTGAAGGTATGCTCAAACCATATGCTTTAACTTCGTATTTTCTGTTAATTGTTAATGACCAATACAAAGCCTCAGAATTAAATTTTAATTCCGGTAAACTATTAACATTTTCAAATATCTTTATATTACCATCTTCCATTTGTGAATAAATTAAATACGTATCAACATTATCATGTTTTATTATTCGTTTATTTGTAATGGTTACTATGTAAGTGTTTCTAAAAAAATGGGGAAAGAACATAATTACACCTATAGTTACAATAACGCTAATTATTACTGCTCCAATCCTAAATTTTATAAAATTATTATTTCTAAATTGATAAAAAATATTTTTTATCATAAGATCCCCTTAGTTTCAATAAATTTACTCTCTTTAATTCTTATTTCTTATTTTTAGACATTAGTATATAGTAGATGTAAATATTTTTTTAATTAATTTATACAGTAAATTTTGAAAAAATTACTTAATCATTATGATATAGATCAAATAATTAAAGGGCATCCCTTTTCTCATGAGACACCCTTCTGAATTGTATTTTCATATTAACTTATAGATACACCACTTCATAAATGAATATATAATTAATGAAAAAGCATTGCATGTCGAGGCTATTTGCTGCAATTTTACAAAGTGAAATTTGCTCAAATTTAGTGGGCTCGATGTCTACTAAATTTTATTTAACATTTAATTGTTTAAGGATTGAAGTTGTGTATCCTTATTAAAAGCTCCATCAAGATTTAGCTTCTTTATTCTTATTTCTACTTCATTAATATTAGTAGTATATAGTCCTACTTCCTTCATTCTCTTAAAGTACTCTGCTCCAGCAAAGGTATATCTGTCCATTCTTCCTTCTCTAGTAGTAGCCTTTTCATTTGTATTTTCATTTGCATAAGCTATTAAATCACCTATAGCAATAGATCTTGGCAATATCAAAAGTGGCATTCCTAAAGCAAGTCTTACAGCGTTGTGACCAGCTAAATTTCCTGTATAAATAGCTTCTCCACGCTATACCAAAATGCAAGAATTAAACAAAAACTGGTAATTAATATACGGGAACTTAATGCTGTTTTTTCACTCTTCCCAAAATATTCACTCTTTTATATTTCGTGCACTAAGTTCCTCGAGTATTACCTATATGTTCACGGAATTCTTCAAATTTGATGCCAAGTCTTCAGCTGCCTCAATATATTGCTTTGGCTTGAAAGCGTGAATAACGTGATTTGCAGGTATCTTTTTATATTGTGCATGAGGCACCAACTCCAAAATCTGCTGAGCATCCTTATCGTCCATTGCTCCCACCAGTCCATATTCAGGATAACTTATCTTTGCACCAGAACTCAGACATTTATGGCTAATTGTGCGGAAGGACGAAGCGATACGCGTCTGGATGGTGTTGATGACCGCCGCCTGCTGGGCACTTGCCCTTGTCGGGATAGCCGTTGAAGAACATTCCATAGCACTTCACACAGAATTCCCAATCGCCTTGAGCTTTCGAGGTAGGAGGGACATTGTGCGGAAGGACGAAGCGATACGCGTTTGGATGGTGTTGATGACCGCCACCTGCTGGGCATTTGCCCTTGTCGGGATAGCCGTTGAAGAACATCCCATGACACTTCACACAGAATTCCCAATCGCCTTGAGCTTTCGAAGTGGGAGGGACATTGTGCGGAAGGACGAAGTTATATCCAATGGCTTCGTGACTGCCGCCTGCTGCACACTTTCCTTTATCGGGATAGCCGTCGAAGAACAGCGAGTGACACTTCCCACAATACCGCCAGTCGGCCTGCCCTAGGGAGGCTAATTTTAGTGGTGATGATACAGATGGATTGCTGGTAATTTGAAAGGTTAATTCATAATGTCCCTCAGCGCTTCGTATAGTCAATTTCTTTTGCTTAGTCCCGGCAGAAATCAAATCAGAACCGTCTAATCTCAGTTCTACTGTACCAATGTGGTCATCATCAAGGGCGAACGGGATAGGCAAATCCACCCCATTGAGGGCATTAGTAATGTCTTGAAGCAGCCTTCTAGCTCTTACAGACCTGTCCGGTTCGCCAAGCGTTGAATTCAATGAAATGGTTGCTACAGTTAACACTAATGTCCGATACTGGTCTGGATTTCCATTGTCGTTCTCCAGTAGAGATACAATAAATATTACATCATCTATATTTGCTATATCTTCTGGCTTATGATTAACTCCCCAAAATGGGGGCCCTGAATTAGTCTTAGTTTCTCCTTCGTCAAAGTCCTCCCATATGCCATAGCGAACAACATTTAAATTTACAGGCGAAACACCTGCAATATTCCGTCGTAGATCCACCGAAGTTACTAGTACATACGGTTCTTCAGAAGCGGACGATTCATTTATTTCACGGACACACTTAATAGTATTAAGATTAATTGTAAGGCACCTGTTGGAACAGTCTCGATTTATTGGAATGGAAGAGTATGCTTTTCGAATTGAGTATGGATTGTACCAGTTGGGTTTAAAAATCTGACATGGCGGAACACATTCATAATAATACGCTCCCGCAGCTATGCAATCCATTAAACATTGGTCATAAGTATAAGGTGCTCTCGAGTAGGAATATATAGGATAGTAATAGGGATAATGGTATTGCCGTTGACTCGAAGGTGAAAGTTGGTGATAACACAAAGTCAATCACTCCTTATCTTAATCTTACTTATTTATAATTATAAAAACCTAATAACAATTTATCTTATTCTATATGGAAAATACTGTTACTCCACTTCAAGTGATTAACTTCTTTATTTTCGATAATATTTAATTAATTCTTGCTTTTTCTTATAATTACACCCTTACTTCAATGCTAATTAGCTACTCTCCAGAATGAAGGTAGTAAAATTCACTAGAAGTCCTATATCCCAAACTTGAATGTAGTCTTCTATATATTATAGAAATCTATAAAATCTTTTACTATTCTATATGCTTCCGTATAACTCTTAAATTCATTGAATACAGCTTGTTTTCCTATTAAAACTACATACATTTTACCTAAATCTTTGTAACAAAAATGAGTATTCTCAGATAATTTGAGAATACTCATTTTTTCGTTTTCACGATGTTTTTCTTTGTAAAGTCGTGTTGGCACACCTTTCTGCTTAACTTACCATAGCTAACTTCCCAGTTGGAATCTTTAAAATAACAACACCTTTTTCATCAAGTTCTTTTACTATGTTTTCAGACAGTGTATCTTTTTCAAGCTTACATGATTCATTAAAAGCATCTAACTGATCTCCATTTCTTTTCTCTTGAACATCTTGAACTCCTGCTCTTTCACTAACACTTATTCTTGGTCCATAGGATGGGCACCTTGATATGCACATTGAACATCCATTTCTTATTCCTATAACAAATAATAGCTTACATTGACCAAGATTGAGCCTATGTGCCAAAATAGACAACCTCGAACTCGGTTTTAAAGACCAGCCTACATCCAGAGCACGGCTGTTCCACTCTAGATCTATCCCATGACAATTGTCTAAATTCGAGCCATAATCAGGAAGATTTAGACCTTTTCAAGAAAAATTCTTCCAGCTTTCTACGACATTCCTCAAGCTCATACCGAGGTAGCTTCATTTGTGATAGACGAAAAGCGGTGTACTCGTCATAGATCCGGTTATTAGGCCACAAGGAACTAAATTGGTAAGCAGCGAGCGCATCAATATCAGTTGTCGTATCGATGCTCGTGCCAACCCGCGTAAGAAAACGATTGAGTACTATGTCTTGCTTGGTGTCTATGTTTGCAACTACGGATGGATTCCATTCCTTTGCATTTGTAAGCGACCAATGCGTATCAAAACACACGGTAATTGGTTTACCAGATGGTATGGAAAGCCAGTACTTCCCCTCCTCATTAGTATACACGTAGCCCACACGCTGCAAACCGTGATATGCCGATACTTTGATATTAAAAATAGGTATCCGATCATATCCTTGTACCTGCCCAGAAATAGAAATGGTTTTAGCTGCTCTAGTATTTTCCTCCCTTTGAGTAGGGTAAGGGGATATTGTTGGAATCTGACATATCCAGCGACATTCTCTTTCAGTATCCCCTCCAAGTCTTAGGAATTCTTGAACACATTGTTCGTCATAGTCATTGGTTTCTGTTGGAATTGAGTAGGGATATATAGGATAGTAATAGGGATAATAATATTGCCGTGGACTGGAAGATGAATATGGACGATAATACAAAGTCCATCACTCCTTATTTTAATATTAGTTTTCCTGATAATATATGTATGGTCCTCTATTTATAAATGTTCCTTACCATGTAACTTATGTGAAAAGAAAGAGTCAGGGTATGTTTTTAAAATAAGTAAGGACATCCCTTTTTCTTATGAGATACCCTTTTAAATACCACCTTTTTTTAACGTTATTGGAATAATTCATTAGCTTTTATTTCAGGATGATGATATCGTCCTCTTTTCAAGGTATTTTTCTTATATTGTATAGGTTTTTGTGGACACCACTGCATACAAGCAACGCAAGATTCACATTGATGCTTCCACTGTGGTTTTCCATCAATCATATCAATATTGTTTGCAGGACAAACCTTCGAACATGTGCCACAGCCATTACACTTTTCTGTTGTCCAAAAATTCTTATCTTTATCATTTGGCTTAAAAAAAGTACTGTATAGTAAACTAATGATAGCTTTTTTAAGACAGCTTCTTATAATGAATGTTCTAAGTTACTTACTAACTTAAAGTCTAATTTTGAATGGCTTAAAGAAATAGATAGTATATCACTACAGCAAACTTTAAGAGATTTAGATAGAGCATTTAAGAACTTTTTTAAGGGTTATGGATTCCCCAAATTTAAAAGCAAACATAATCACTTTCATAGTTATAGAACTCAAATGGTAAATGATAATATTCAAATTAAAAATAATAAAATTAAACTCCCTAAAATAGGTTGGATAAAGCTTAAATATCATAGACCACATAAAGGGAAAATTTTAAATGTTACTATAAGTAAAACTAATACAGGGAAATATTATGTATCCTTATGTTGTGAAACTCCAAATATAGAAAAGCTCCAAAGACTTAATACTACTCTTGGAATAGATGTAGGAATTAAGTCATTTTGCGTTACTTCAAATGGCGAAATAATTGATAACCCTAAGTTTCTTCAAAAGTATTATAAAAAGCTTTTGAAGGCTCAGAGAAGGTTATCAAGTAAAACTAAAGGAAGTAAAAATTTTTACAAAGCTAGAATTAAACTAGCTAAGGTTCATGAAAGAATAACTAACTGTAGGCTCGATTTTCTCCATAAGTTAAGTTCAAGATTAATCAGCGAAAACCAAGTGATTTGTCTTGAAAATCTTAAGGTGAAAAATATGTTGAAAAACAGTACACTATCAAAATTAATTAGTGATGTAAGTTGGTCTAAGTTTAGGCAGTTACTAGAATATAAAGCTAAGTGGTACGGTAGGATTGTATCAATAATAGATACTTACTATCCTTCAAGTCAATTTTGCTCTAATTGTGGGTTTAAAAATGAAGAAGTTAAAAATCTAAATATTAGAGCATGGGAATGTCCAAACTGCAAAACTAAGCACCATAGAGATATAAATTCAGCTATAAATATAAAAAGAGTAGGGTTGGTACAATCCGATTTTAAGCCTGTGGAGATAGTAGGTTACGAGGTCTTTGAATCAGGAAGCTCCTACTTCTAAAGTAGGAGTGGTTCACTAATTAGTATTGTAAATAAGAATTGTCATGGAAATATAAAAAAAATATGTTAATATTATGTTATTTTAAACTGCTAAAAACTAAAAAAGCACTGGGTAAATAAAGAACAGGGAGATTACTACCTGTTCTTTAAACTGCTTTGCTTTTATTAAAGATAAACAACTTCAATCCTTATAATTAATTCAGGTTAAATAAAATTTAATAGGCATCGAGTCTATTAAATTTGAGCAAATTTCACTTTGTGAAATTGCAGCATAATAGCCTCGTCATGCAATGCTTTTTACTGAATTATAAGTTCAGTTATGAAGTTGTGTATCTATAAAGTATCTTTCGTAACATACTTACCTACTATTTGCCGGGTTTACGTCCTGGTCCTCTCATATTATTTGTGCTTGCTCCATCCTGAGTAACTTCAGTTACAACACCTGAAATAGTAAAGCTGCCCACTTCCTGTCCTTTAGTATAGGTTCCTGCAGTGTATACTCCATCTACAGGTTTGGAAGTAGAACTTCCTCCAACATACACTTTATAGATTTGTCCAGTCTTTAATTCCGGAGATGAAACAACCACTGACGAATATTGTTTTGATGGTGCAAAGGTGATGATTTCTTTTCCATCACTGCTTTCAATGTGAACAATGTTACCAGCTGATTGACTAACTAGATTTATTTTCACAGAATTCTCAGTTGATGTGTCGCTTGGTGCCTGTGCCATTCCTGAGCTTCCTGCTGCAACTAATAAGCCGCCTGTCAATTTAAAGCTTCCATCATAATCTAAAGCTCCATTTCCATTACTTGTAGGTCCATTTACTATAACAGTACCACCTGTCATATTTATTGATCCATTTGCGTCAATACTATCTCCCGTAGTGTCTACAGTAATATAGCCGCCATTGAAATTTATAAGCCCGCTGCCTGAAGAAGAACCATTTTGTCCAGATTTTCCTTTAGGTCCAGCAAACCCATTTTGTCCAGGACGTCCGTTAGTTGAAGATGAGTCATTTCCGCCAGCAGCATTAAATCCATCATCACTTGCAACAACGTTAATATCTCCTTTATTAACAGTTATAGTCTGACTTTCGATACCTTCATAAGCTTTCAGAATATCTATGGTTCCATTATTTATTGTCAAAGTAGAATCAGAATGCATACCATCATCCCCTGAGGATATATTGAAGGTTCCACCGCTGATTACAATATTATTACCTGAGTGGACAGCATCATCTGACGAATCTATATTAAAGGTTCCCCCTTCTATTACTATATTCACACCAGCTTTCACAGCCTTAGCACTAGGTGTTTCTTCTGTTTCTGAATTATTATTTGCTGCCTGATTATCCTTTGGCTGTCCCCATTGGCCCCAGTCCGCTTTAGTACTGCTGTTCTTGCTGCCTCCTCCACTATTAATTGTTACATCTACTGTTTTTATAAGGACATTTGTTTCTCCCTGAATTCCATCTTGACCTGCAGTGATATTGATTTTTCCGCCTTCAATTAATACATAACCTTTTGCTTCATCGGTATCATTATTTGATATTATTCCATCTTCACCAGCATTAACTGTAATATTACCGTCGGTTATTACAACACTGTCTTTTCCTTTGATACCGTCTCCTGCAGACTTTACAGTGATATTACCATTTTCTATTTTCAAATCATCTTTGCTTACTATACCCATATTATTATCTGCCTTTACACTCAAAGCTCCTTTTCCTGTTAATACAAGGTCAGCTTTGCTGAATATGGCTGAGTCAGGTTCAGTTTCGGTTGCAGCTGCTGCAGATGTAATAGTATTCTGGGTATTATCAGCCAATAAAATAACTGTTTTTTTAGAATTCATTACATAAACTGGTGCACTATTAGAGCAATTTATATTCACGCCATTTAAAATAATATATACCTTATCCTCATTTCCTGCGTTTACAATTATCTGTCCATCAGCTAATGTACCTTTTATGCTGTATGTACCTGCTGCGGTGATAGTTACCTTGTTTTTATCTGCAGTAGCACCGGATCCATTTACGTTTATATTAGCTCCTAATTCTATAAAAGTGCTCACTTCTCCCACAGTTTCACTTTCTCCAGAAGATATATTTATACTAGAAAGTACATTTGCAGTTGATTTTTCAGTGCTGGTACTACTGTCTGAGCTAGTCTTTTTTAACTGCCAGCCTACTACTCCTGCACTTAAACCTAATACGATAAGCATGGCTGCTATAATTTTCTTGTTCATACTGTTCCTCCTTTAAATTCTAGATATTTTTAACCAAATGCTTTTTCTTCGAAACTAGAAAGGGTAAGTGAAATCTTAAGGTTTCCGTTTCTACATCTTAACTCGTCAATAAAATCCTTTTTATTTATCTCTTCTAATAAGTTGATTATATAAGTAAGTTCAAACGTTGCTCCAAATTCCTTTGTTCTTATGTTTTCAATACGCCATGAACTTGTATACTTGTTTAATATTTCATCAAAGGCATCTTCATAATTAAGATCTTCCGGAACCATAATTTTAAGTTGCATATTCTTGTTTTTATTGCTTGCAAATTTTGTTTTCTCTAATACAACCATTAAAAGACATAGTATTATGGTAAATATAATTCCATATCCTATAAATCCCATTCCACAGGCAAGTCCAATTGCTAAAGTGAATAGTACATAAGATATATCCCTTGGTTCCCCTGGTACACTTCTGAAACGAATTATGGAAAATGCACCTGCTAAACTGAAGGCCCTTGCCACATTATTGCCTACTAGTAAAATGATGATAGATATTATCAGAGGTAGCATTATCAATGTAGTTGCAAAACCAGAGCTGTATCCGCTCTTATTATTGGTCTTCATGTAAACTAGGCTTATTATTAACCCAAGTATTATGGCAGCTGCTGTAACAGCTACAACTGTAGTAATGGTAATATTAGAACCACTAGCAATGGATGACAGCATATTATCTAACATATCTTCTCTCTCCTTATATCATTGTTTTGTATTTTTAAAAAATGTCTCTTATATTCAGTGCCGTACTTTGAAAAATGAGTGCTGTAGATTGAAAGTTCTAAAAGAAGCTTTGTGAACCATATGGGCATTGCCCCTATTATCTTAACCTCCATTAAATATTGATCTCTTTCCAACAAGTCTTCTCCAAAGTATCCTTCCTCTAGACGTAAAATATTTCTTCTTGTAAGGATTTTAGAATCGAGAGTTACTCTAAAATCCTTATTTTCTTTTCCAAATAAGGCAGTTCTCTTATAGCCAATATAGACTGTTGGATGAACTGGATTATTTCTTAAGTAGTACTCTATCTCACTGAGAACCTGTTTGTTATGGTATTCATCAGAAACTGGTTTTTCACCAAACTCCAGAAATTTGTATGCTTCTTCTAAAGTAAGTTTAGCTCTTCTCTTACTGACTATTCCATCAATCTTCTTTTTTAATTCTAGAAAAACCCTATCATTTGGACTGTCTGGAATTCCATAGCTCCTTAACCTGAGTTTTTCTTTATAATAAGGATGGCTAATAGAATGACTTATAACATCACTATTTTCTGTGTCATAGTAGATATTATAAATACTGTAGTTTTCATTGTGCTTGCAATGTTTATCCAGTTCCATATATTTCAATAGTCTTGGAATAAGTTTGTTATATTGTTCTATACTTATTAGGTATTTTTTCTCATAACGCTTAAAAGTTTTAATCGACATGACACTCACTCCTCTTTCCTTGCTCTGATTAATCTTATTGTAAATTACAAATGTCAAGGAAATATAAAAAAAGTATGTTAAAATTATGTTATTTTAACATACTCCTTGAAATCCATATCTAATTTTAAATATTACTCACAGTAAAAAATGTAGTTATAATTGTCATGCTATGTCTGGCTACCTCATAACGTAAAAAATCCCCGACAACACTTACAAAAAAGTATTGTCGAGGATATGCTTGGTGGAGGCGATGCACGACCTTTAAAACCCACCATAATTAAACATATTAGCGGAAAAGATATCCCAGTTCTACTAATTAAACATTAATTTATGTTAATTACCTTATATGAATTGTTCCAATAAAAAATTAGATTTCATTTGGAACTGGTATATCTTTAGATATATTTCACATATCTTTTAAGAACCTTAGCGATAGGTAACCCTAATATTAATCCGATAACAATTTGTGTCACATTTCCTGGTATTGATGCTACTGGTGCTATCCAATTTCCATAAAGAATTCCTTCAGTAATATAATATCCAAATATCATCCAAGCACCAGATAAAATCACTGCAAATATATTTACCATAAGGTTATTTCCATCTCTATTTTTACTCCATGTAACAGCTCCAACCATATATCCCATAATTCCTCTTACAATAAAAGTAAATGGTGCCCAAAGTGCCCATCCTGAAGATAAATCAAAGATTGCCATCCCTACAGCCCCAGCTATAGCACCTTTTTCTTTTCCAAAAACAATTGCTGTAACAAATAACATTACAGTTCCTAAGTGAACTAATCCACCATTAGATACAAACGGTAATCTAATATTAATAAATGCAGTTGCTACAAATACTAATGCTGTTAATAGTGCTGTTTCTACCATGTACTTCGTTTTAAATTTGCTTTTCCCTCTGTTTATTTCCATTCTTCTGCCCCACCTTTATGTATTTTTATAAAATTGATTTTTAATTATTACTAATATCAATTTTGTATTAAGATATATTATTTATCTAAATACTTATTAAATAGTCCAACTAATTCTTTGTCACTATTAAAACCTAAATCTTTTAATCCATTATCTATTGCATTTAATGCGTAAACTATTTTATCTTCACGCGCATTTTCTCCCATATGTCCTATTCTTAAAATTTCATTATCATATGGTTTTAATGATGTTATTATTAAAGTATTATACTTCTTTAACATATGCTCTTTGAGCTTTAACGCACCTATATTTTGTGGTATTTTAACAGCAGTAACTGTGTTAGAATATCCATTAGTTAAAAATAGCTCAAGTCCATATTCCTTTATAGCTTTTCTTGTTGCACTTGCAATTTTTTCATGTCTATTAAGTACATTTTGAACACCTTCATCTAAAATATTATCAGCTGCTTTACTTAATCCCATAATATCACTTATTGGCATTGTATATGGAAACCACTTATCTTTATAATAATTTTCCCAAATAGTTAAATTGCAATAAAAGCCTACTATAGGAGTTTTTCTATTCTTCATTGCTGCTTTAGCTTTTTCACTAATGCTAACCATAGTTAATCCAGTTGGAGCTGAAAATGCTTTCTGTGACCCACCTAAAGCTATGTCAATTTTCCACTCATCAACTTTTATCTCTTCTCCAGCCATTGCTGAAACAGAATCAACAACAGTTAAAATCCCATATTTATTCAATATTGGACATATCTTAGATAAATCATTTAGAACACCTGTTGGCGTATCGCAATGAACTACTGTTGCATACTTAAAGTTGTGATCATTCTCTAAAAATTCACTTAATTTCTTTTCATCTATAGCTTTGTTGTAATCGTCTGAAAAATATATCCCTTCTCCTCCATACATTTCAACAAAGCCTTTAAAACCTCTTCCATAAATCCCATTATCTAATACAAGTACTCTATCACCCGGTTCAGTAAGAGATGCGCATGCCGCTTCTAGTCCTAAAATACCTTCTCCACTTAATATGTACGTTGGATTTTCAGTTTTTATTATTTTACCTATCTTATCACAAGTATTTTTATAGAACTCTATAAATTCTTCATCAACATCTGGATTAGTAGTTGCCTTAGCCCTTTCCAATCTCACATTTTCTCTTACATTCGTAGGCCCTGGCGCATAAACAAATTTATTATTCATTAGTTAGTAATACCTCCTCTTTTCTTCCACTGTTCAATATTAATAAAATATCATATAAGATAGAAAAAGTGAATTGTATGGGTACACTTTACTTTTTGCTACAATTAAAATACTTTAATCTGAAAAATAAATACCATTCCTATCAATAACAACGTAATGTGAAATAGAATTATCGGTAGCAATTAGTGCTATTATAATTAAAAAGACAAAAATAAAATTAAATAGGCATCGAGCCTATTTAATTTTAGACAATTTCACTTTGCGAAATGTCAGCAAATAAAAACAGGGTGCTGGCCCACCCTGCAAATATTGCCATTATCAAATCGTACACATGTATCTTCTAACATAGAAACTCCAGAGAGCTTAGTCCTTAGATAGTTACAATCCATAATGCTAGTTCTATTACCAATTTTAACCATGATCAGGTATCATTTCGGGACTCCTGAGGAGGGCCACTTAATTCCCTCGGTTCAATAATTTTCTAACTCTGTTTTTACTAAAATTAAATTCAGTCCACGAATTTTCATTATCAAGCACTTCTTTTCTGTATTCTAAATTATCATCAATAACCTTCTTTATATGTCTGTCGTTGATTTCTCTCATTTCAAGCAAGTAAGGAACGGCTTCAAAGGACAAGGAAGTCAAATAGTAAGCATCAAGCTTGCCAGTCTCACGATAGCGTTCTATATTTTTTCTGGCTATAAATCCATCTATATTAAGATAATTTATTATTGTATACATAATTATTGTTATCACAATTATGCTTCTCACTATAGGAATTTTTCTGTACCAAATGCCTGCAGCCACAACCAGGCAGAGTATGAAAAGCAGCAGCATAAATAAATGCACTGATACCCTTAAAAATGTGTATCCAAAGGTTCCCTCATATAAAGTAAGTTTGAAATTAGCTGAAAAAAGCATATTTAAGGTGAATGCTACAAGCACAGTTAAAAGAAGGTTTGACGCCTTTAAAAGCTTTTTATTATCTTTTTTTCTATATTTCAGGCAGCTAAGCACTATTATAAAATTGATAAAGGTAACTGCGACCAGTTCAAAGAAGCCTTTTCTTGCATATTCAGCATAGGTAAAATTAGCTGGTAGCGTCATATTACCTCCACCATAAAGATAAGAAAATTGAATCATTGTGAAAAATAGATATAGTATATTTAAAGCAATTAATACAGTTATTATTGTAACTAACTCCCAGCTGACAGCAGGGATGCAGAGGCTGCTCTCAATTGTTTTTTCCTCACTTTTGAAACCCCAAACATAGCCGAATAAGTAAAAGGCTATAACTAAAATCAGTACGACATGGGGTACAAACTTTTCTATATTTATATTATTAAAAATCTCTGTCAGGTTAGCTAGGTAGTGACCAAAAACCATATCTGCAGAGCTTAAAAGCATTATTATAACAATTAGCAGAGGCAGGGAAACAAGTATGCCAATTAATATCTGCTTTTTTCCTTCCTCTATTTGCACATCTATGCCTATTTTTATTGAAGCCTTTAAAATTTTAAAGGGCTTGCCAATATTATTAAGCACATTTACTATGCCTCTTCTTAGCATTTCTGCTATAAAGCTGCTTTTATCCCATTTAAAACTTGGATTCACTATTAAAATTGAGCTTGCAATCATAAGAAATGAAACAGCTAAAATATTAAATAAATAAAATATTTCCACTGTATGAACTGCAAAGCTAAAGGACAGCAAAGCTATTGGAATAAGCAAAAACCACCCAAAGCTTTTTCCGAAGCTTATTCGGTCTCTTGTGGACCATAAGAAGAATCCAATACACAGCCCTATGAATATGAAGTAGGATATACCAAAGGCCTTGTCAAAAAATAATCTATCAAATGCAATCCCAAGCAGCAGTGAAAATAACAGACAGTATAAGCCTTCCTTAGTTTTAATTTCCATAGTTTCATTAATTTCCATTTTCACCCCTCCTTTTATTCCTCTCTAAATTCTAAAATATCTCCCGGCTGACATTTAAGCTCCCTGCATATAGCCTCCAGGGTAGAAAACCTTATAGCCTTTGCCTTTCCGGTTTTTAATATGGATAAATTGGCATTGGTTATTCCAACCTTTTCAGCCAGTTCATTAAGAGAGATTTTGCGTTTTGCCATCATTACATCAAGATTTACGATTATAGCCATAATAAGCCTCCTTTAGTGACTAAACAGTGAAGTCATTTTCTTCTTTTACCTCAACGGCCTGCTTGTATATTTGAGCCAGTATCAAAACAAAGCAGCCTGCAAAGAAGAATATCAAGAATTCCGTATCCGTGTGTATGCCTGTTGGACCTATATTTATCAAACTGAAGCTTTTAAACTGATTATTGTAAAAGAAATTTATTAAATAGCATATAGTTATAACGAAGCAGCTCAACGCTATATTCTTAAGACTTTTCACAATACCCATATTAAAGGGCCCTTCCTTTATAACAGACTTTAAAATCTTCCTAAGACTGTAAAGAATGAATACCAAGGCAGAAGTCCCAATAAAAAGCAATATACAGTTTACTATATATTTTCTATTTACCTCCCCAATATCAGTAGGAGCTAATGTACTTATAACTAAACTTATAAAGGCTAATACCCCAAAAGCAATAAGCACATTTAATACAACTATCAAAAATCTGGACATAGAATTATATTTGTTCTCTTTCATAAATCATTTCCTCCATTTAACATTTTCTAATTTCATCATACTACATCTTTTTAATACTTTCAATAATTATTTATTGTTTTTCAATAAATAATTATCGAAAAATAAAGCAGGGTTAAAGAATTGCCTTTAACCCTGCTTTCATTTCAATTTCAACTTTTATCTCGCTCTTTTTTAACTATATTTCTATTCTTCATAACAAATAATAGGAGTTCCATCTTCTATATTATCAAAAATTGTTTTAGCTAAATATAATGGGGCATTTACGCATCCATGGGTTCCATTTCTCTTATATATATCGCCTCCAAAAGAATATCTCCAGCTTGCATCATGTATTCCTATATTTCCGTTAAAAGGCATCCAATATGTTACTTCAGCTTCATAATTTGGTCCGCTTAAGGTTGATCCTTTTTCTTTATAATTAAGCATATAGATTCCAACCTTAGTAGAATTTCCTTTATTAGGATTACCTGTTACTACGGCACCTTGAGTTATAAGCTTTCCATCTTTATAAAACCATAAATGCTGCCTTGTTATATTAATTTCTACATAAGTATTACCTATATCATCTTCACCCCTAGATACAGCCTTTTGAGTATATATAGGTTCTTTTTCAAGTACTTCACTAAGTTTTATATTTTCTAATAATGCTTTTGTTTCAGCAGCACAATTAATTCTCCATCCATAAAATCCGCCCTTAACTTCTACTATTCTATTTGTAGATGTTTTAATTTTTCTTGCTATGCCAACTGTATCATATTTTTTACTCAGTCCTTGCACATATTCCGTAACTGCTTTTTCATTTATTACTACTTCTAAATTTTCATCAACACTAAGCCATTGATTTATTATATTTTCATCTAATATTTCATTTTCACTTCCAAATATATAAGTGATTTTTGTTGATACATACTTATTTAGTAAATTCTTAGTTTCAATAGTCTTACCAGAACTTAAAGTGTACTTTGGATTTTCGTAACAAAGATTTTCATTTAAATCTAATTTTGTTTCTCCTTTTAATATACTCATTTCTATAGCTTCATTTAATTTATCTTTATATATCTTATTTCCATATACTTCTTCAATTACTTCATATGAACCATTTGAATACCTAAAACTTACATTTTGCGGTTCTATAATACCTTTATTTAAACAATTTAATTCATTTATTTTATTTTCTAAATTATCTTTATTATAAACAAATAAATCATCTACATAATATTTTTGCTCCTTTAATAATGAACCTATCCATTTAAATGAATTTTGAATTTCATAAATTTTAGAAATATTACTTTTTTCGTTGTATTGCATTCCTATATCTTGTCCTATTATTTCTTCTATTTCTCCATTTCTTTCAATTAACTGTAACTTATAATCTTTAATATAACTTCTAATTATATCATCTACATCATCATGTGCTTTTAATGAAACATCTACTCCATTTATTACTGTATTAAAAAAGAAATGATTAGCAAAGTATAATGAAATAAGCAAATATATTAGTACAATTGAAGCTATTAAAATAATAATATTTCCTGTAGCCTCACTTTTAAAAAGCTTTGTTACATTAATATTCTTCATATCGATTTATATCCTTCATCAAAAATACATTTTATTTAAGCATAGTAACTAATTTATAATATGTCTGTATTTTTGATCTTAAAACTTAATATATAAATAATAATCTTAAAATTTTTAAATAAGAGTATTTAATCCTGAAACTAAATATTTTTATGATGAATATTTAGAACTTTTAGATATTGCACCTCTATATTCTCATATGTATTCGTTAATTTGATTCAAACCTCTGCTTAATAAAACATTAGTTTAGTAACCTTTATTATTTTGAACTTGATACCTCTATTTATGATATTGATAAATATGTAAATAGAAATATCAATAATATAATTAACAATGAAAGATTTCTTTATTCAGAAGAAACTCTACATTTACTTTATGATATAAAAACCCGCGATAATATATACAATGTTATAACATTTTTGTTCTATTAATTATTAGATTAAATTTACTATTTAAAAAATCTGCTGCTTTTCTGCAAAGTAGCATACGACTAAGGAATATTTCAAAATAGTCCATTAAAGGACATATAGAAGTATCTATTGTTAGCACTAACTCGATGCTTCTATTTACTCCATCTACCTTTACATTTGCTTCTTCTACAGCGTAATTTACTCTATCATGTATGTCAAAAGTTGCAAAATCATTATTTCTTACTCTTGATCTTCTTACATCAGTTTTATCACCTAATATTAATGCTGCTGCAACTGGATTTACAGGAAGTCCTACCTCTTCATCATGATTTCCAATAGAAGATACTATAATAGCTATTTCTTCTGGCTCCATACCAAGTCTAGTTAAAATATTAAAGCAAATGCACGCTCCAGTTTGTGCATGTTCTTGTCTATTTACCATATTGCCAATGTCATGAATATATGCTGAAATTTTAGCAAGTTCAACTTCTCTTTCACTAAAACCTAAGCTTTCTAATATCCCACTTGCCGTTTCTCCCACCTTTGTTACATGATCAAAATCATGCTTAGTATATCCTTTTATACGTAGATGTTCATCACCTGCTTCTACATAAGTTTTAATTTCTTTATTATTTTTTATGTCCTCAAATGTTATTAACGACACAAACTCACTCCCTTATTCTATAAGTCATAAAAGACTTTACTCCCTCATACTGACTTGTTTTTACTTTGGATACATGTAACAACATTTCCTATTGAATATTGCGGTCTTATTTTTACCTAAATAATAGTTTTTATAATTAATCTAATGAACAAATATCTTACTACTGTATCCTTACTCCATTACACCTACAGCCGTAAAAGGCATCCCTTTTTCTTATGAGATGCCCTTCTGAATTCTACTTTCATATTAACCTAGTATTGAAAACTCTATCAAGATTTAGCTTCCTAATTCTTATTTCTATTTCATTAACATTAGTAGTATATAAACCTACTTCCTTCATTCTCTTAAAGTACTCTGCCCCTGTGAAAGTATATCTGTTCATTCTTCCTTCTCTAGCAGCAGCCTTTTCATTTACATAAGCATTAAGTCACCTATAACAATAGATCTTGGTAATATCAAAAGCGGCATTCCTAAAGCAAGCCTTACGGCGTTTTTACTCCTAATTTAACTAGAAGAACTTTACTAAGTAAAATCCTTCTAGTTTTCTTTACACAAAGAGCTGCATATCTGAATTTAAAGCATCCTCTAAATAGTCTGCGGCAGTTATAACTTCAAATTCTGGGATAAACTCTTCTTGTTTAAACCCCATAACTTCTACAGACATTTTACATCCATAGAATTTAACTCCTTTTTTTCTTGCTCCTTTTAAAAAGTCTATAAGTCTTGGAGCTTCTGCATCTTCCATCATTTCCTCAAGCATTGCCTTACCTATACCAGCTATGTTCATTTTTGATAAAGGAAGTTCCTCTGGTCCTTTAGGAGTCATTGTACTAAACATTTTCTCATACGCTGTCTTATCTTCTAACGTCATTTTTTCAGGGTCTCTTAAAATGAACAGCCCCCAAAAAGCACAAAATATAGTTACCTCAACACCAAGTTCTCTTGCAGCATTTGCAATAGTTAGCACTGCTAATGCTTTATCATATTCTCCACTGAAAAGAAGCAAGTTTAATCTTTTACCCTTTACATCGTTATGATGCAACATAATCACCACCTTTATTTAAAAGATGACACAAAAAGCTGAAAATTATTCAAGTTACTAAAACGTAATATAAGAGTATTATGACTAAACTTGCTAAATTTCTTACTTGTTCTATGTTTTTTATAATTATATAATTTAAGGTAGTTATTTAAACTTACGTAAAATTTAAAGTTAGAGGAAAACTATAATGGACGAACAATATTATGAAAAATTATTTAATATAAAAACCTCAGGGGAACAAAAAATCTTTAATGAATCAATGCATTATAATCGATATGAACCAACCTCATACTCTGCATTAGAAATATTATCTAAAAAATATATATTTACAGCAGAAGATTGTATAGTTGATTTTGGGTGTGGCAAAGGAAGGCTTAACTTTTACATAAATCACTTTTTTCACTCCACTGTTACAGGTATAGAAATGAATACCTTTTTCTATAAGAAAGCTGTTGATAACAAAATAGATTATTTAAAAAAACATAAAAAGAAAACAAATAGTATTAATTTTTTAAATTGCTTTGCAGAAGAATATAATATAAATCCGTCAGATAATAAATTTTACTTCTTTAACCCTTTTTCTATACAAATATTTATAAAGGTAATAAGAAATATTTTAATTTCTGTGGAAGAATATGAAAGAACAGTAGATGTTATATTATATTATCCATCAGATGATTATATATACTTCCTAGAAAACAATACCTCATTTGTACTTTTGGATGAAATAAAATTACCTTATTTATATGATAATGATCCTCGTCAGAGTTTTTTAGTGTATAGACTAGATTTTAAATGAAATCATGCGGAGTAGACTTTAAAACCGCTGCTAAACTTTTAGACTATTATATTAAAGAATCTGTATTATTTACTTTATAAAATTTTGAAAAGAGGCTAAAGATGAACCATTTATTTATTATTAATCCAGCTGCCGGTAAAGGAAAAGGAATTAAATATGCTGAAGTTGTAAGAGAATATTTCAGGCATAAGGAAGATCCTTATTATATAGAATTTACAAAAGGACCAGGTGATGCCGAAAGGATAGCAAGAGAATATGTGACCACTAATAATTACAGGGTGTATTCAATTGGCGGTGATGGAACTTTAAATGAAGTTTTGAATGGTATAGTCAACAGTTCAAGCAGTCTTGCTGTAATTCCTTCAGGAACCGGAAACGACTTTTTCAGAAATATTGATGCCAGCTCTGACGAAAGCCTGCTGTACAGAACTATAAAAGGAAAAGAAAAATACATAGATATTGGAAAAGTAAATGGCCGTTATTTTTTAAGTGTTGCATCTGCGGGAATCGATGCTGAGGTTGTCTTTAATTCGGACAGATTCAAGAAGCTACCTCTTTTTAATGGCATGTCAACTTATGTGGCGGGAGTTTTTTATACTCTATTCAAATATAAAAGCTTTAAATGCAAAATAAGTACTGACAAGGGGGACTATCATAAGGAAACCTTGTTATTGGCTGTTGCTAATGGCAAGTATTACGGTGGAGGAATGAAGATTGCTCCATTAGCTGAGCTCAATGACGGATATCTTGATATTTACCACATTGATAAAGCTAATCCATTCAGAATTATTTTCTTGTTCCCCAAGTTAATTAAAGGTACACATGAGTCAATAAAAGAGGTTACCTATTCTAAATCAAAAAAAGTTAAAATAAATTCTCAGGAAAGCTTCCTTTTGAACATTGATGGCGAAATTTTCAGGACAACAGAAGCGGCTTTTGATATTATATCTGATGGAATCAAACTGGTTTTCCCGTTAAAAAAGAATGAAAAGAACTAAGAAAAAGTTAAAAAGACTGGATCCTGTTCAATACAGGATCCAGTCCTCTGTATAATCCTTAAGTAAAGGGCATCCCTTTTCTTTATGGGATGCCCCTCTGATGAAATATCAAATTTTCACTTACTTCTGCAATCGTCATGCGCTTTCACCTCCTTATATCCAACATTATAATACTTGGAGTTGACTCTAAGTTAAGAGTAAACCCCCAAAACACGCTCTGCGAGTTTCTCACGATTGACGTACAGCAACCAAACAGAAATAAACCTTTACTTGGATTCCAAACAGCTAGTAAAGTTTCTACAATTTCATTCTGACAACTTTGTCCCTAAAAGCTTTATTCAAAAATCTCTTATTTGTTTCCAATTAGCTTTAAAGCAAAATCTAAAACTTTTTCTCCATTCATCATACCGAAATCTACAGTTGGTATTACTTCTATTGGTACTTCTGCTTGTCCACAAATTTTCTTAGAATTTGGAAGAGTATATCCTACTTGTGGTGCAAGCAATGCTAAATCTAATTTATCTAAATGGTCTAACATTTGATGTTCTGGAAATGCTTCAATATCTACTTCTATCCCTTTTACTTCTGCTGCTTTCTTCATTCTTGGTACTAACATACTTGTTGACATTCCAGTTGCACAAAATAATCTAATTTTCACCATAATTGATACCTCTCAAAATTTTATAATTTATTTTTTTTATGTTGTTTTTAATTTTAAGCTTGTCTTTCTTTTCTTATTTGAATTATTTCTTTTATTAGATTTTTTTCTGACATGCAAGTCATTAAATGATCTTGAGAATAATCCTAAATATATACGAAGCTTGACTAAACTACTTAAGATAGCAACTTAGTCACATATCCACAGTTAAATAAGTTCTTTTTTAAAATTGCATTTTCGTAGACTTTAATTTTATAGTCGTATTTGACTTATAGCTTATTAATTATACTAGCATTATACGCTGCACCAAATCCATTATCTATATTTACTACACTAACACCACTTGCACAACTATTTAACATTGACAATAAAGCTGCAATTCCTCCAAAGTTTGCTCCATAGCCAACACTTGTTGGAACTGCTATCACAGGTTTGTCCACAAGGCCGCCTATAACACTAGCTAAAGCTCCTTCCATTCCCGCAATCGCTATAACAACTTTTGCTCCTCTAATAACATCTAATCTTGAAAAAAGTCTGTGTATACCAGCAACACCAACATCAGTTATTTTTTCAACTCTATTTCCTAATATTTTAGCAGTTTCAAATGCTTCTTCTACAACAGGTAAATCAGAAGTACCTGCTGCAACTATCGCTATATAACTCTCTGTAAGAGGCTGTTCCTTTTTCTTAATAATTATTGTTCGTCCAAGTTTATTATATTCTGCTTCTTCACATATTTCCTTTACTGCATTATACATTTCTTCATTAGCCCTAGTTCCTAATATATTATTATTTTTTGTAAGCATAAATTTAATAATATCTCTAACTTGATCTACTGTCTTTCCTTCACAATATATTACTTCTGGATAACCAACTCTAATTTCTCTATGATTATCTATTTTAGCGAAACCTAAATCTTTAAAAGGTAAATCTTCTAATCTTTCAAGAGCTTGCTGTACGTTTATTTTATTATCTTTAACACCTTCTAATAAAACTTTAATTTCTTCTTTATTCACTAGCTTTATCCTCCTAAGATTCTTATTAACTATTTATTACACCCTTTAAATTTAATCTTAGCAATCTTTTTATTTATTTTGCTCATCTAAATTTTTCATTATAGTTTCATTGAAGCTCCCTACTCTATATCCTTGTAAGTCTAATGTTACATACTTAAATCCGCATTCTTTTATATTTTTAGCAATAGTATCTAAAAGCTCTTCATCAAACAATTTACTTCTGTCATTTCTGCTTACTTCAACTCTTGCTAAATCTCCATGACATCTTACTCTAACAGCTCTAAACCCTATACTCATCATATATTTTTCTGCATTTTCAATCTTCTCAAAATCTTCTACTTTTAATTCATTTCCATAAGGTATTCTTGTCAAAAGACAAGCATATGGTGGCTTGTCCCAAGTATTAAGTCCTAATTCTTTAGAAAAAGCTCTTATCTCTGCTTTAGTTAATTTGCATTCTAAAAGTGGACTTTTTACTTCTAATTCCTTTAATGCTTTAAGACCTGGTCTATAATCACTTATATCATCAAAGTTAGTTCCATCAATTACGCAATCATACCCTTGTCTCCTAGATAAATCTAATATCATATTAAATACTGCTGTCTTACAAAGGTAACATCTGTCTTCTGGATTATATTTAATTGATTCAATAATTGGAGCTTCTATAATTTCATGCTTCACTCCTAATTCTTTAACTAATTCCTCTGCTTCTGCTATTTCCCACTTTGGAATATATGGTGATAAGACTGTCACTGCTTTTACATTATCTCCAAGAGCTTCTTTTGCTACTCTAAGTAAAAAAGTACTGTCTACTCCACCTGAAAATGCTAAAACTACTTTTCCTAAACCTTTGAGATATTTTATTAATTCATTATACTTTTCATTGCTTATCACTTATCTTTGCACCCCTCACCCATAACATTAATTTAAATCTTGTTTATAAACAGCCTTATATACCTTATCTATAGATATATTTTTTTCTTTTGCTATAGTCTTGCATTCTTCATATTCTGGTTTATATTTTACTAGCTTCCCTTTATAATAAGATTTCTTTATTGTAATATCTCCATACTCTGTTTTTACTTTTGAAAATTCTCTACTTAGCATTATTTTTTCAACCTTGTACTTTCTAACACCTATTGACGTAGTTTCTTCAAAAATAACTTCTAAAACATCCTTTTCAACTTTTTCATTAGTTAACACACTTAATTTTATCCCTGGCCTTCCCTTTTTCATAAATATAGGTGTTTTAAATACGTCTAAGGCTCCTATTTCAAAAAGTTTTTCTTCTACATATCCATAAATTTCTGGATTCATATCATCTATGTTAGTTTCAAGTATATACTGCTCTCCTACTTTTTCAGAACTTTCCTTCTCACCTAAATATACTCTTAAGGCATTTGGAATTTCTAGATCTCTATGACCTATTCCATATGCTATCTTCTTAATTGAGAAATCAACCTTTTGAGTAAATTCTTCAACGTTTGCCGCGAGTATTGCTGCCCCAGTAGGAGTGGTCGTTTCAAATTGTACGATTCCAGCATTTATAGGAATATTCTTTAAAATTTCTGCTGTTGCAGGAGCTGGTACTGGCATAAGACCATGAGCGCATTTAACAAATCCTCCTCCAACTTGAACTGGAGATGCAATAATTTTATCTACTTTTAAATAGTCTAAACAAATAGCTGCTCCCACCATATCTACAATTGAATCAATAGCTCCTACCTCGTGAAAATGTACTTCATATAAGGTTTTTCCATGAACCCTTGCTTCTGCTTCTGCAACCTTCATAAACATATTTAAACTAAGTTTTTTAACTTTATCACTTAAATCACTTGAGTTTATTATTTCCTCTATATCCTTCAAGTTTCTATGATGATGCTCGTGGTTGTGAACATGCCCTTCGTGACTACATTTATGACTATTATTATCTTCAGCATGATGCTTCTCTTCATTACTATTTTGATGAGAGTATTCATGGTTATGCTCATGAGTATATTCATGATTATGCTCATGTAAAGCCTGCTCTGAAATATGTGTCTTATCATTTAATTTGTCTTTTAATATAACGTCTACCCTAGTTCCTGTTATTCCAAGCTTCCCAGACCTTTCAATTTTTATTTCATATTCAGAATTTAAGTTAATTTTTGAAAGTTCTTGCATTAAATATTCTTTAGGAACTCCTAAATCTATTAGTGCCGCTAAATTCATATCACCACTTATTCCACAGAAACAATCGTAGTATAAAATCTTCATGTTTATCACTCCTTCTCACCGTTTGAATTTTAAATGCTATCTTGTCCAACATTTAATACTGTTAAGTTATATGATGTTATATTTTCTTAGAAAATCTTGATTATTTATAATATTTTTATATTTATCGTCTCTTATTATTTTATGATCTTCTGAAAATACAATAGCTCTATTAAAAACACCTTCTATATATTCAAAATCATGAGTTGCACAAATTATAGTTTTGCCGCTTTTATTCAGATCTATTAACAGTTCTTTTAAAAATCTTTTTCCTTTTGGATCTATTCCATTCATTGGTTCATCTAAAGTTATTACTTCCGGATTCATAGCTAAAACACTAGCAATTGCAACTCTTTTCTTTTCTCCTCCGCTTAAACTATACGGATGTTCATCTTTTAACTTATCTATATTAAGAAGATTAAGGCAATCATTTACTCTTTTATTTACTTCTTCCTCTGGTAGTTCCATTTGCATAAGTCCAAATGCCAGTTCTTCAAAGACAGTAGAACAAAATAGCTGGGCATCAGAATTTTGAAATACAAATCCTAATCTTTTATGAAATAACTTTAAGAACTTAATATCCTTTAATGTATGTTCATTTATTTCAGTATTATCAAATATATACTTGCCCTTGCTTGGAAAAATAATTGCGTTTAATAGTTTTAAAAAGGTTGACTTTCCGCTTCCATTTGGACCTATAATGGCTACAGATTCTCCTTCTGCTATACGGACATTTACATTATCAAGAGCTATTTTATTCTTGTATGTAAATGAAATATTCTCTAATTTTATCATCAATAATTCTCCTTAATTTGTTTAGTAAGGCATATTGTTTTTTAGAATATACTTGATTATAAGTATGTAAACAAACTAACCAAGAATATATTTATTGCCAAATATACATAGTCCACTTTCTTTAATTTTAAATTTACTTTTGTAGTATATTCTCCTACAAAGCCCCTACATTCCATAGCATGGAACATCTCTTCACTCATTTTATAAGACTTTACGAATAAATTTCCCATAATTCCTGTGAGAGAATTATATTTATTAGGAGTTATACCAACTGATCTAAGTTTTAATGCATATAACAGGTTAATAGAATGTTCGCCTAGAAGAACAATATATTTTATGGTTATATCCATAATCCATATAAATATATCTGGTATAAATAGTAATTTTAATGATTTACTAATTTCACTCCATTTAGTATTATGAGATAACAAATTCATAAGCAGTATAGTTATTATTAATTTTTGAAAAAGCAATAAACTATTATATATGTTTCCATAAAGCATAGATGGTATTAATGCTATTAAAGTTATTAAAGGGAACATAAAACTTTTAAACAGTATCCTTTTCATTAATTTGGTTTCCATAAGAAAAAGATTAATTAACACATATATATCTATTATCAATAGGTATATAAAACTTCTTGAAATAGATACACACAGTATCATTATTATAATGCTTGCAACCTTTAAGATTGGATTTATTGAATAAACTAATCTATCCTGATTTTTATTTTGTCTAATTATCGAAATTATCTTAATTAAAGAAAAAATACTTTTTTGAATGTATACGTTTTTTTCTTCCTTTGGAATGTAATTATCTTTTACTGAAAGCCATTCTGGAACCATTTAATCTCCTTTTAGGCACATGAAAAAAATAATAGACCAAAGATGCGACGTATATTTTGTGTCAGACAAGGAAACATAATCAGCTCATAGTAGAACTATGTGCAGATTATGTTGACGCAGTATGACGCAAAATAGACTAACATACTGGTCTATTATTTTTTGATTGTGCCTTATTTCTCTTCAAATTTATTTTCCCTAAAACCTTAAAAGTACTTAAAATTATTATTACGCCAATTAATGCTGATAGAATATATCCAAAATATTCATTTAAAAATTTCAAACCATAATCTGGAATTGGAGAATTAAATTGAACTCCTTCTTCCATTCCCTTAGGTACAAATCCTATAAGATTCTTGATTTCTTTTGAGCCCCATTCTCCCCAGGCAGTTCCATTTGCTAAAAGCCCTAAAGGAGTAGATAAAATGAGAATTCCTATTATAATGTATAAAAATTTTATTTTGCTTACTTTTTCTCTGTATATTACATCTGGTGATGCCTTTTTTATATAGCTATACGCCCCCATAGTTACTATTCCTTCCAAAATTCCAACTACTAATAAATGAGGTATCATCATAGCTGGAATAGATATAGCTAAACCATAGGGACTATATAGTGGTAATCCTAAAAAATCTTTAAAAAGTAATGGCTGAATACCAAACTCAACTGCAGTAAATAAAGCTGCCATATTAACAGAAATATATCCTCCTAGAAATGCTCCAATATATTCTCCTTTTTCATTTCTAAATAATTTTTTTGTAAGTTTGAATAAATAAAATGCTGTAAATGGCATTATAAAAGCCATATTAAAACAATTTACTCCTAATGCTAAAATTCCTCCATCTCCAAAAAACAATGCTTGAATTGCAAGAGCTATAGTAACTGCAAAAACAGCAGAATAAGGTCCAAGCAAAATAGCGACAAGAGCACCACCAACAGCATGTCCTGTAGTTCCTCCTGGGAGAGGTATATTAAACATCATAATTAAAAATGAAAAAGCTGCTGCCACTCCAAGAAGAGGCATTTTCTGTCTTGTTATTTCAGCTTTTACCTTTAAACTTGCTCTTCTCCATATAGGTAGCATAGCAACTCCAAAAGTAGCGCAAGTTGAAGGACTTAAATAATTATCAGGTATATGCATAAAGTTATTCCTCCTTAGAAGCCTCTAAACAACTAAATATTTAACTATAATTTTACCGTAATCTATACATTAACTGGTCGCACAACAGATCGTAGTTTCCACCTTTCCTCGGACTTGAAGATAATATCTATACTGTTTTACTATACAAACTAATCCTCCGGTCTTCTTAGTGTTTTTTCTTTTTCAACTATTAACTGTTCATATCTTACAATTTTATAATCCAGACGTCCTAGTGTTTTTTTCATATCTTCCATTCTTGCTATAAGATCCTTACGCTGCTCGATTAAGATTTCTTTTCTAGTCTCAATAGTTTCATCCCCCTGTTGAACCAGCGTAACATACTCAATCAAGACTTCAATTGGAAGACCTGCACTTCTCATACATTTGATAAAGTTCACCCACATGCAGTCTTCTTCCGTATACTCCCTGATTCCGCTTTTATTGCGTTTCACACTGGGAATCAACCCGATTCGTTCATAATAGCGGAGTGTATCCTGCGAAAGGTCAAATTTTTTACTTACTTCTGCAATTGTCATACGATTTTACCCCCTTTTTTAATATTATAGTACTTAGAGTTAACTCCAAGTCAACAGTTTTTATATAAGATCACTAATCCATGCTACTTTAAATTAGTATCTTTTTCTCGTCCATTAAAAAATGACTGCCTTTTCAAAGTGCAAAACAGCAGTTCCGCTATTCATAACTACCAATATATAAAAAAATATGCACAATAACGCTGGTAAAATTATCATGCATATTTTTAAAACTCTATATCTTTTTGTGGAATTCTAAAATACGTGATCTATTTTTCCACCTTTAAGTGGTTCGATATTATCAAATGCATATTTTAATCATCCTATTCCAGCTTTGTGATTTTCATCTAGATAATTATATTGAATTTGGCAGAATGACTAATCATAATAATCAACTATTTCTTTAAATACATCTCCATTTTTATTTTTATTATCATTAGATACTAAATCATTTTAAAAAAACAATCTATAATAACCCCTGTTGTAAATGCAAACAGCATAGTAAATAACAAGTAGAGTATAAAGCACCTAACACCAAGAACGATTTTGACAGCTCCAAGGTTTGTAATTTTTGTTGCAGGCCCAGTAATCATAAACGCTGCGGCAGACCCCATGCTCATACCCTTTTGCAACCATCCTTGTAGCAAAGGAATCGTTCCCCCGCCGCACACATATAGGGGTACTCCTATTGTTGCCGCCATTAATACACCAAGCCCCCGTTGACTACCAAAAAGGCCAATAACTGCCTCAGAAGGTACATAACGTTGAAACAGTGCCGAGAGAGTAATACCAACCAGAAAATATCCCCCTGTTGCCTTGACATTCCTCCAAATGTTTTTTAGTAGTCGTAACAACAAATTAGGGTCGGTATCGCGATTTGTTGGTTCTGCAAAACCAGAAAAATTGAAAAAGTTCTTATTCTGGTAAAAGAACCGAACACAAAGTCCTGCCACGATACCACAAATAAAACATGAAGCAAAACGTATGACTAGCGCTGTCCTACCGAGAGCAGCGCTGTAAATGATAAGTTGAGGATTTAGCAAAATGGAGCTCATCATAAACGCAGCGAGCCAATCATCTCTCATTCCCTTTCTAGAAAATGAGGCGGCGATGGGTATGGTTCCATACATGCAAAGAGGAGAAGCAATCCCAAGCAGACTTGCCGGAACCACTCCAAAAACTCCAAGATGTTTGTTTTGCATTGCGGTAAACAGCGTGTGGATTTTATTCTTACCAAATACTGAAATCACCGAGCCCAAGAAAATACCAAACGCCCAATATGATGCAATTTGGTCAAATTGAACGCTAAAATAGAACCAGAAATATATGAGTTCTCGCCTGATAATATCAATCATTCAACTTCACCAGCTCATATTTTTGGCTGCCAAGGCCAATCTCCTCAGCATGGTCCAGCGTGTGTGTGCCGTTTCTGGATTCAATGCGCTCTACCAGATCCTTCCCGTCGGATGCCGCATAAACGAGATCCACGCAGGCCTTGTCCAGCGCCACCGGGTCTAAAGACGCAAGAATGCCAATATCTTTCATTGTAGGGGCGGCGGGGCTTGAGTCGCAGTCGCAATCAACAGAGAGATTGTTCATCACGCTGATATACAAAATATTTTTGCCTTTGTTGTCCTCAACAGCTTTTGCAGCTTCTGCCATAGACTCCAGGAAATCGTTCTGCGGGGTGTTCATGGCAAAACCGGTGGTTGATTTTCCTGCACTGTGAATCAGGCTTTTGCCGTTAGAAGATCCAATACCGATGGACATATTCTTGATTGCCCCTCCGAAGCCGCCCATGGCGTGGCCTTTGAAATGGGAGAGGATTATAAAGAAATCATAGTTTTTAAAATGGGAGCCCACTAGATCTTCCTTCAGATGGCTTCCATTTTTGACAGGCAGGCTGATGGAACCATCCGCGTCCATAATGTCTACATCGGCAATAGCGGTAAACCCATGATCTTTAGCAACTTGCAGATGCATTGCCGTATTGGCGCGGGAGCCGCCGTAAGCTGTGTTATTTTCGACAATTGTTCCGTTCACAGACTGGACAAGGTCTTTTATGAGATTTGGATTAAGGTAGTAAGTATCGCCTGCCTCGCCCGTGCTGAGTTTCACGGCCACCTTGCCAGTCGCCTCACGACCTAGCGTTTTATAAACATCCATCAACCCCTTAGAACTGATATCGGTTGTCATAAAAACTTTTGGTACTCCATCCGCTGCTTTGTCTGAAGAAGCCTTTGTTTGAGGAGACTCCTCATTCGAACTGTTAACCACTTTAGATGATTCAGAAGCATTATCTGATATGCTTCTTTGAGTGTTGCTGCATCCTGTAACGAAAGAAAGCAACAAACTGGTGGTTAATATCATAGTAATCAATCTTTTGGTTTTCATTTCATACTTCCCCCCCTACTTCAACAATTTAATGTTTTCTTTAATATTCACTTGAAATAAATTCTAATTTGTACTTTGCTTCAGATAATCCTACGGGTATATCTATAGAGTTTTTATCTACCTCCTAAAACCTCCTCTTATTCCTAATTGCGGACATTTAATAATGTTTGCTCATTGAAAATTATCTTATGGATATAGTATAAATACCAAATATTAAAATTTTCTTATGAAATATCTTAAGAATTCTTAATTTTTCCAAAACTCTATATATCTAGCAATTCCCGCTATTTATCACTACCAACTATATAAAAAAATATGCACAATAACCCTGTCAAAGTTATCATGCATATTTGTAAAACTCTATATTTTTTATGGAATTCTAAAATACGTGATCTACTCTTAATTAGAAAGCATACAATTTAAAATGATCCGTACAATAAACATATAACTTATAGCTTTAAAATACCTTACTGGTAGACATAGTATAAGTTATAAAAGGCAACTGTAGTTTCACCTATTTCAATCAATGTTTGTAAAATACCCTCAGCTATTCGATCCTGTACCTTAGCATCAACAGGATATGTGAGATGTAGCAGATAAAGTAAGTTATGAACATTCCATATAAAATTTTAAAATTAATTTTAAATTCTAAATCATTAGTTCATTTCGTATTCCCATTAATAGGTAATCTAATATTTATTTTTATTGTATCTCCATCGCATTCAACCCAAATCTGCCCATGATGTAGTTCCACTATTCTTTTTGAAATAGCCAAACCAAGACCTGAACCTGGTATTTTACTTGCTCTTGAAACATCTACTCTATAAAATCTATCAAATATTTTAGCGAGACTTTCCTGTGAAATAGGATCACACTTATTAGAAAAAGAAAATAAAATATATTCATTATTCTTTTCTATTATTATTGATATATCTGATGATTTATAGCTATACTTCTCTGCATTGCTTAAAATATTATCAAAAACCCTAATGATTTTTTCAATATCTACTTCTGCAATCAGTTCTTTATCTGAAAAGTCCTTGATAATTTTAAGTCCCTTTCTCTCAAAAACAGGAGTGTATTCCCCCAATAATTGGTTTAACACAACATTTATATCTACACTTTCAAGATTCAATTTTATCTCGCTATTTGATAACCTTGTATATTCAAATAACTCATCTATAAGTTTTTTTAATTTTATTGCAAGATTATATGTAGAATTTAAATATTCTTTTTCCGATTCCTTGTTACTAAATTTTTCATTTTTTAAAATATCTAAATATCCAATAATAGCTGTTAGAGGCGTTCTTAAATCATGTGATATATTAGTTATTAGTTCATTTTTAGTATTTTCTAGCTCTCTTTCCTTTTCAAAGCTTCTTTTCAATTCTAAAGACATATAATTTATACTCTTGCAAAGCTCAGCCAATTCATCCCTACCTCTTATTTCAAGAGTTGTTCCTAAATTTCTATTAGCAATAAACTTCACTTGCTTTTCTATGTAATTTATATATTTTATTTCTCTCCTAACTAACAATAAGAAAGTTATAATAAATACTATAATAGCTGCAATAAATATCCCAAAACATATTAAATTAAGAACCCAAATACTTATGTTCTTTAAATTATTAATAAATATTACACAAAAAGTATGACTAGTTGTTAAATATATACCTATTGAAATAAAAAAACTAAGAGTTATCTTAATTAATAAATTAACACCTAGACTTTTTGTTATAATTAGGTTTTTCATATTTTATAACCTACTCCCCATATAGTTTTGATATAAACAGGTTGCTTTGGATCTTCTTCTATTTTTTCTCTTATTTTAGTTATATGAACCATTACTGTATTATCTGATTTGTAGAAGTCTTCTCCCCACACTCTTTCATAAATCTTTTCTATACTAAAGACTATTCCCTTGTTGTTTGCAAGAAGTTCTAGTATATCAAATTCCTTTGGAGTGAGCCTAGTTTCTCTCTCTCCTATAAACACTTGTCTTGTATCAGTGTTTATAGTTAAATTTCCAATTTCAATTATATTTTTAGGTGTATTTTGCACAGTGGAGTATCTAGTGTACCTTCTAAGCTGAGATTTAACCCTCGCAATTAACTCCATTGCATTAAATGGCTTTGTAATATAGTCATCAGCACCAGAGGCTAGACCTTGAATCTTATCTAGATCCTCCGATTTTGCTGATAGGAAAATTATAGGCATTATGTTTGTTTCCCTGATTTTCATACAGGTTTCTATACCGTTTATCCCAGGCATCATAATATCTAATAGTATCAGGTCGATCTCATTTTCAGATATAAGTTTTAGTGCGTTTCTTCCATCTTCTGCTTTTAATATCTCATACCCTTCGTTCTCTAAATATATCCCCATAACCTTTCTTATTTCAGCGTCATCATCAACTATTAAAATTCTATTTGCCATAAATAATCTCCCCCTACTAAGAATTTTGACATTTTAAAACATAGGCAGGTGGCATATTATGTACAACTCTCTCTAGTTTTATCTCATTAAAATAGCTGGATATAAATTCTTTTTTAATAAGAGTGTACTGAAACGTTATAAACAATCCATCCCTTTTTAATATGGTTCTTGTTTTCTTTAATATTTTGTTGGAAATACCCTTTGGCAAACTTGCAAAAGGTAATCCTGAAACTACATAGTCTATCTTTTTAATATCATACTGTTCTAAATATTTATCTACATTTTCAGCAGAATCGTTTATTATTACAACATTGTCGTATCCATCATATCTATCTTCTAGTTGCTTGCAAAACTCTTTATTGTATTCTAGTAATATTAATAACGTATCTTGTTTTTTTCTTTTAATAAGTTTATCAGTAAAAACGCCTGTACCAGGCCCATATTCAACTATGCACTTTGCATTGTTAAAATCTATATTATCAACCATTTTCTCCGCAAGCCTTTCTGAACTTGGTGCTATAGCTCCTACAGTTCTTGGGGATTTAAAATACTCTATTAAAAATTTCATAAGCTTCATACTAAAACCTCCTCTTATTCTTAATTGCGAACATTTACTAATGTTCGCTCATTGAAAATTATCTTATGGCTCTAGTATAAATACCAAATATTAAAATTCTCTTTTGAAATTTCTTAAGAATTCTTAAGTTTTTCCAAACTCTATATACCTAGCACCTGGTCAAAAAATAAAGAGCCTTAACAAATAGGATTCTTTAATCTTTTTAGTTATTTATATAATTAGAAAAATAATTGGTGTATAAATACAACTGATGAGCAAATAATCCCAATAATGAAAGAGAAGCTATTTCATCAAGCATTGGATCAACTAAAATCGTCTTATTTTTCATTAACTTCAGAAAAACATAAATATAGCCCAGACCACTAAACTTGATGATCTGAGCCCAACTAATGCTCACAATCTCATTAAATAGTTATATTGTTTAATTCTATCTACCACGTCTTTACATATCAAAGACCCTGGATACCTCTAATAGTAGACGCATCAAACAGAATCCTAATTTTTTCATTACTAATCCTCAGGTCTTCTTAGTGTTTTTTCTTTTTCAGCTACTAACTGTTCATATCTCCGAATTTTATAATCCAGACGTTCTAGTGTTTTCTTCATATCTTCCATTTTTGTTATGAGCTCCTTACGCTGCTCGATTAAGATTTCTTTTCTTGCCTCAATAGTTTCATCTCCCTGTTGGAACAGTGTACCATACTCAATCAATGCTTCAATTGGAAGACCTGCACTTCGCATACATTTGATAAAGTTCACCCACCTGCAGTCTTCTTCCGTAAAATCTCTAATTCCGTTTTTTTTACGATTCACAGGAGGAATCAGTCCAATACGTTCATAATAGCGAAGTGTATCCTGTGAAATACCAAGTTTTTCACTTACTTCTGCAATCATCATACGATTTCACCTCCTTTATTTAGTATTATAGTATTTGGAGTTAACTCCAAGCCAAGAGTTTTTAAATAGGAGCACTAATCTATGCTACTATATAAAAAATATGCACGATATCATTCGCAAAGTTATCGTGCATATTTGTACTATCATAGTGAGATAGAGTTGATTATAGTCTTATTAGTCAATAAAATATTTGTAAAGCTTTATATCTTTTTATGGAATTCTAAAATACGTGATCTAATCATAAGAGAAAACATACTGTTTAGAATTGTCCACACAATAAACGCATAACTTATAGCTTTAAATTGCCTTACTGGCAGACAGTGCATAGGTTATGGTGGAAAATTATAATGCTCTTTCAAGAATCTTTTGGCTTATATCCAATGTGAGATCCTGAGTTTCTGAGAGCGCTGTCATCCCATGAGCCTTTAACTGTTCAATAACAACTGGTATTTTATCAGCTCCAACGCCATATTGGGACAGACGAGTTTTTACACCAAGGCTTTCAAAAAATTCTCTAGTTTTCTGAATTGCCAAGTCTATCTTTTCCTCTTCGCTGTCGCTCTCTATATGCCATACACGCTCTGCGTATTGCAGAAGTTTAGCACGTTTTTGTTCACGTCTTACATCTAGTAATGCTGGCAATACAATGGCTAAAGTCTGTCCATGATCAATACCAAATAATGCGGTAAGTTCATGTCCAATCATATGAACCGCCCAATCCTGTGGAACCCCCGCACCAACTACTCCATTCAATGCAAGGGTAGCACTCCAAACATGATTTGCACGTGCATCATAATTTTCAGGTTCAGCAACTGTAGTTTCACCTATTTCAATCAACGTTTGTAAAATACCCTCAGCTATTCTATCTTGTACCCTTACATCCACAGGATATGTGATATATTGCTCAGTAGTATGCACAAATGCATCAATAACTCCGTTGGCAACTTGAATCTTTGGAAGTGTAAAAGTAATGGTCGGATCTAATATTGAGAATTTAGGAAAAGTTAACGGACTCATAACCGCAAATTTCCCGTGCTCATAACTTATTACCGCTCCACTATTCATTTCAGACCCAGTTGCTGGCAAAGTAAGCACCGTACCAATTGGAAGTACGTTACCTACTATCTCTGAAGTAATAGGCGTAAATCCGTACTTCAAAAGATCACGGGAATCTCCTTTGTAAGAAGAAGCAAGTGTTATGAATTTAGTTCCGTCGATAACAGATCCACCGCCAACAGCAAGTAAAAAATCTATTTTCTCACTGCGTACAATTTCTACGGCTTTTACTAATGTTTCGTAACGAGGGTTTGGCTCTATACCTCCGAATTCATAAACTTTTCTGTTTCCAAGTACAGTTTTAACTTTGTCGATAAGTCCACTTCTTTTAGCACTTCCGCCTCCATAGGTTATTAGAACTGTTGCATTGGCTGGAACATGCTTATCAATACTCTCAAGCCTATCCTTACCAAATATAATATGTGTTGGATTGTAAAAATCAAAATTAAACATAATAAAACCTCCTTTAATAATCCTTTTCAAAATTAGGAAATACCCATTTTATCTAACCAATTAGATACATTTGTTTTCGCAGAGGCTGCACTAGTTCCATGGATAGCAAGCCCTTTCAAAACGGTAGCTTCCGGGCATAGTTTTGCAATATCTTTTTCGCTGTGACCTAACCCGCTTCCTTCATGAGTACAAAACGGAACAATTGTTTTTCCAGAAAAATTATATTCTTCTAAGAACGTAAACACTGGCATCGGCATCGTTCCCCACCAATTTGGATATCCTAAAAATATCACATCGTAAGAATCCATGTTTTCCACATGATTCGTAAGTTCAGGTCTGACATTGGCACGCAGTTCATCTTGTGCAACCTCCGTAGTTTCTGTATAATCCTTAGGATAAGATTTAACTGCTTCTATATGAAGCATATCACTTCCAGTCACTTCCTGAATCATTTTTGCTACTACTTCTGTATTACCAATTGGTAAATCTACAATCCTTCTACTGACATAATTAGTTCCCTTACGTGAAAAATAGGCTATCAAACATTTTTTATCTTTTAAATTCATAATTTCATGTTCCTCACTTTCTTTTTGTTATTCATTGTCAATCATTATTTTTTATATTGTTAGTATAATTCTTGGAGTTAACTCTAAGTCAAGCATTTTTTCCTATGCACCGCCAGATTTTATAGTTAAATAAAGCAATTTCTGCAAAGGATTTCCGTATCAGATCTTTAATTCTACTCTTCAACAGCCTTAGTCTTTTCTTTTTTTGGGGCTATTTTCAGAACATAGTACATTCCACAGATATAGATTCCCATGATAGACAGATAATCTAAAAAAAGTTTTATAACGGATTCATCAGGGTTCCAATAGTCAAATGTATAATATAAGATTAACTTGGAACCCACATTTCTGTCGAAGGAAGCCTGCACTCCATGGACAACAATCAGCACCACAAAAACACGCAAAACAATTGTGTGGATATGGTTCATACCAGTTATTCCTGTCATCTTTCCTACTCCACCTATAATCATTCCCCAGTGCATTCCCAGATGTACAGCCATAAGAATCAGTCCCCAGTGCGCGACCAGCGTATGTATCTGCCGTGCAATTAACCCATTGTGTATAGGTATAAATACAAATATGGTACGAGATATCGGTATAGCACTTATCATCAGTACTACCATCATTACAAGGAGAAGCAGATTGACTGTTATGTTCAAAATACGACGTACATTCATCTTTCCTCTAAAAATTGTCTGATACCATCGTCTATTTAAAATATTGTGGACAATAAACAATACAAATAAGGAAACTCCAACCAGTTCATGTAGCATGTTCCCAGTAAAACGGTAAGCCATTTCCACTAGCATAAGAACAGTCATGACAAAGTCAATGACCAGCTTGATTAACATATTTCGATTCAAAAGTTTCTCCTCTTTCTGCTTTAATTACTTGCCTCTAATTTTTTAGTGCACTATGTTGCATCACCTATCTCGATTATATCTGCTTTATTACAGCTTTTACTTTATCATTCCAAGTTTACGTAGCCACGCTGACACATCTTCCTTCGCACTTTTTACGTTTCTGCCTCGGATTGCAAGACCATCCAGAATGGTTGATTGCGGGCAAAGTTTTTTGATATCCGTAACGCTTCGACCTAAACCACTACCCTCGTGTGTGCAAAAGGGAATAATTGTTTTTCCTGAAAAGTTATACTGCTCCAAGAAAGTAAATACTGCCATTGGCATTGTTCCCCACCAGTTGGGATAACCAACGAAAATCACATCGTAGGAGTCCATGTTCTCAACCTTTGTTGTAAGTTTCGGTCTGTAGTTATCTTGCTGTTCCTGCTTTGCTTGATCCACCAATGTATTATAATCGGTAGGATATGGATCTACCGTCTTAATTTCGAAAATATCACCACCCACCCTTTCGTGAATTTGATTGGCAATTACCTGAGTATTGCCAGAATGTGAAAAATATGCTACCAAAATTTTTCTTGTTGCAGTATTAGACTGTGTTTGATTATCGCTTTTGTTTTCTATATCAGATGAACCAGTTTCTTTTTTTTCTATCTGAGTGCTTTCACCGCTGTTTGTGGTGCTTCTGTTATTATTACCGCATGCAGTTAGCGTAAAAGCCATTATCATTGTAAGAGTTAATGCTAATAATTTCTTCATAATTTTCCCTTCAATATAATATAAATATTTCTAAATCCTTTAATATTAGATATAATCACATCATTCTTTAGAAATTTCTTTTGTAAATATCCATTGTTTTTCTTTAATATTCCTACCCTTAACAACAACATTATTACCATTTATTTCAATATACAGTCCTTTAATATAAGATTCTCTTCTTCTGCCACCTTTGCTATTTGCATCAGGTATAAGAGTATAATGAATAGTTCCAGTATGAATCATTGTGAATGGTTGATCTACCACTACACTACTTTCAGCTAAATCTCTATGAGTATGAGATGAAAATAATACTGCTTCTGGATACTTAGATAATATTTCTCTAATTTGTTTACTTTGTTTAACAGCAGGCATATTTCTATTCCCATAATCTAAAGGTTGATGAAGAAAAACAAATATTGGTTTTCCCTTTTGGTAATTTTCAGCTAATTTTTCCTTAAACCAATTTAATTGTTCATCAGATATAAAAGCTGTTATTGAATCTAATGTCTCAGAATTACCATCTTCAGACCCCAATGATATAAAATGATAATTATTCACCCATGTATCATGATACACTTTTTCTTCTCCAGAAAACTCAAGATATCTATTTATAAAGGCTTGAACTTGCTCAGAAGAATTCACCTCTATATCATAGTCAAAAAATTCATGATTACCTATATTCTTGATAGTTGTTTTAGGTAACAAATCCTTATTTTTGCTTAAAGTATTTTTTACTGAATCGTATTGCTTATCTAAACCTTGATCCATTGTGTCTCCATTTAATACTAATGCATCCATACTAGGGTTTATTGTATATAAATCATTGATAGTCTCCTGAAAGTTATCGATATTTTCATGAACATCACCTATTACAGCAAAAGCAAGATCTGCATTTGATTTTACTGTTGCTGTAGTTTTAGCAATAGGTCTAGGTTTGCTAATATATATAGATGACATTACACTTACAAAAATTATTATAATTGTAAAAATCACTATTTTAATCTTCTTCATTTTTAATCACCTCTAATATTTAATCTATTCGCGAAATCTCTTAAGCGTAAGCCTGCCTCCTCAAAATTAAGTCTAACACTTAGAGTTAACTCCAAGTCAAGATGTTTTTCTCTGTATAAATAAAATTAAATAGGCATCGAGCCTATTTAATTTGAGACAATTTCACTTTGTGAAATGTCAGCAAATAAAAAAACCTCTTTACACTTTTTTAATTCCAAACCAAGTGTAAAGAGGACTTAATTTATAAATTCCTATTTTGGATGCAGAAATATTAATCATCCGTTCTTTTCAGTTCATTTTCTTTCGTAACTACTGATTGTTCATATCTTTCTATTTTATAATCCAGGCGTTCTATTGTTTTTTTCACATTTTCCATTTTTTCTATTAACTGTTTACGTTGTTCAATTAATAGATCTTTTCTTGCCTCAATAGTTTCATTACCTTGTTGAAATAGAGTAACATACTCAATTAATATTTCAATGGGAAGCCCTGCACTTCTCATACATTTGATAAATTCAACCCACCTACAGTCTTCTTCCGTATAGTCCCTGATTCCACTTTTATTACGGTTTACTTCAGGTATCAGTCCAATACGTTCATAATAACGAAGTGTATCCGCTGAAATTTCATATTTTTTACTTACTTCTGCAATGTTCATGGAATTTCACCTCCTAATATCCGATATTATAACACTGAAAGCTAATTTCAAGTCAAGAGTAAGTTTATAGGATTTTCAAGTTACTCACCTCGGAAAAATAAAATTTAGTAGGCATCGAGCCTACTAAATTTGAGCAAATTTCACTTTGTGAAATTGCAGCAAATAAAAACGACTTTGCAAAGATGAATTACCATTTCTACAAAGGCTCTGCTTTTTAATATTTTCTTTTAACTTACTCTATACTCTCTTTTTCATTAATCCATATATCAATGTGAGTATAGCACTTATCATCACTACTACCATCGTTACAAGGAGAAGCAGATTGACTGTTATGTTCAGAATATGACGTACATTCATCTTTCCTCTAAAACTTGTCTGATCCCATCGTCTATTTAAAATATTGTGGACAGTAAACAATACAAATAAGGAAAGTCCAACTAGTTCATGTAACATATTCCCGTAAAACCGTAAGACATTTTCACTAGCATAAGAACTGTCATGACAACGTCAATGACCAGCTTGATTAACATATTTCCATTCAAAAATTTCTCTTCTTTCTACTTTATTAACCGTGTATACAACTTTTAGTCCTCCTTAAATCTCACAAATATTGTTGCTGAACAACACCCTTTCTTTTGGTAAAATTAAGCTGCCACACCAATTAAACTTTTAAAATGTATTTTTCAATAGCGTAAGCAACTCCATTTTCATCATTGGTTAAAGTAACAATATCACTATGTTTTTTCGCTTCTTCTTTTGCATTTCCCATTGCAATGGGCAATCCAGCTACTTTAAACATCGAAATATCATTGTGTTCATCTCCAATAGCAACCGTATCTTCTAATGGAATATGAAAATGGCGAGCCATTACTTTTAAACCATTCCCTTTATTCCCATTAATATTCGTTACTTCAAGATTAAAAGGAGTAGAAGCGGTAACATAGATTTCTTCAATAGATTCCAAATACAGCTGCAAACGTCTTTTCTGCTCTGGATCAAACCCCAAAATTAGAAATTTTTGTACTGTTAATTCTTTATTATTGATTACTTCCTCAATTTCATCAAAAACCGCTTGTCCCAATTCGCTAGGAGATTTAGTGTACTTTGGGTAGTTTTCATTTTCGTAGTATTCGTCTGGTACACGTCCTGATGATAGAACTCTTTCTAATCGTTCACTCCAATTTCTAGGAGCAAAAACGCCTTTGTTGGTAGAGATTTTATAGGGCATAAATTCCTTATCAAGTTCTAAGGCAATTTTTTGATTTTGAAATAGAGTCAAAGAGGTTAACTCTAACAAATTTCCATCGTCGAACACTGCTGTTCCATTATTGGCACCAAGAGGGCAATCTAAACCGTATTTAGCCAATTGTGCATTAATGGATTCGGGAGCTCGTCCAGATAATACCATGATGATATGACCTAGTTGTTGAGCTTTTTTAATCATTCGGATATTTTCTTCACTAATTTCATTATTGGAATTTAGTGTAGTACCGTCTAAATCAAGTGCAATTAGTTTCATGTGAATCTCTCTCCTTTTAATAGTTAATAATTATAGATATATTTACATAAAGTGATCAGAATCATATTTATTCCTACAATTATATGAAAGAAAAGCTGAATGACAAGTCACCCTGCGAGTCATCCAGCTTTTTCTTTGAAACAGATATCCTTAACTTGCGACGGGTATTATCGATAAAATCGCTTTGAATCTTGCCTGTTAAAAAAACAAGAACTTTCAGCCACACCCCAAGATAAAATTATGTTATTTTAAATTGTTATATTCTTCATCCGTTACAGGTTCCAGCCATTCTGCATCTCCCTTTTGGGCATTAGTACTTATCGCGATATGTGCAAACCAGCTATCCGGTGTAGCACCATGCCAATGTTTCACATCTGGATGGATTTTTACTACGTCCCCTTCCTGAAGCACCTGTACCGGCTTGCCTTCTTCCTGATAATATCCTTTTCCGCCGGTAACAAGCAGAATCTGGCCACCTGGATGCTTGTGCCAGTTATTTCTTGCTCCTGGTTCAAAAGTCACATTACCTATCGGGCAATTAAAAGTGCTGTCATTAAAAACCAGCATTTCAAGCCATGTTGCCCCTATAAAATAGTCATTTGTAATTTTTTTACCTTTAGGGAAGATTACACTTCCACTTAAATTATTTGATTTATCCATTTTTATTCTCCTTTAAAATTTTTCATGATACTACTTTCTTGTAATCAATACGAAATAATGCGGTAATTTCATGTCCGATCATATGAGTCGCCCAATCCTGTGGAACACCCCCACCGACTACCCCATTCAATGCAAGAGTAGCACACCAAACATGATTCGCACGTGCATCATAACTTTCCGGTTCAGCAACTGTAGTTTCACCTATTTCAATCAATGTTTGTAAAATACCCTCAGCTAAAGGAAGTTATACTTCAAAGGTATCAGCTACATCTTTTAAACATTTTGTAATCTCAATATGCTGTGGACAATGTCTTTCACACTGTTTGCATCCAATACAGTCTGATGCTTTTCCATGTGTTTTTGTATAATTACCATAATATACTCTTTGTAAGGAAAAACCGGAATTCAGGAATTGCTTTTCCGCATTGTATAATGCAAAATACTTTGGAATAGCTATGTTTTTTGGACAATCCTCTACACAGTACTGGCAGGCTGTACACGGAATCGCAATAGATTCGTTAATAATCCCCACCGCCTTTTTAACAATATCATATTCTTCCTGCACAAATTGCTTAAACTCCTGCATATAACCTGTATTATCCAGTAACTGCTCCATATCAGACATTCCACTTAATACCATCATAATTCCCTCATGACTTGCCACGAAGCGGATAGCCCATGACGGAATGGACATGTCAGGATGATATTTTTTAAATAACTTTTCTACTTTTTCAGGTACTTTCGCAAGCGTACCACCTTTGACAGGTTCCATAACAATAACCGGTTTATTATGTTTTCTTGCTACTTCGTAGCATTTCCTTGACTGAATGCTCTCATTTTCCCAATCCATATAATTAATTTGTAATTGGACAAAATCCACTTCAGGATGTGCTGTCAGAATTTCGTCCAATAAATCAGCAGTATCATGGAAAGAAAACCCAATATATCTTATTTTTCCTTCCTTTTTCTTTTCTTGAATAAATGCAAAACTATCTAATTTTTTGGCTATCTCATAATTTGCTACACCCAGGTTATGAAGAAGATAGTAGTCAAAATAATCTACACCACATTTTTCTAACTGTTCGTTAAAAATTCTTTCTTGATCTTCCCTTGTTTTCAAAAACATCGTTGGTAATTTTGTTGCTAAAGTGAAGCTGTCTCTTTTATGACGCTTTACTAAAGCTTCTCTCACAGCTATCTCACTCTTACCCATATGATACATATAAGCTGTATCAAAATAGGTAAAGCCTCTTTCCAAAAAAGTATCCACCATTTGATTTAATGTATCCATATCAATACTTCCTAGATCATTCTGGCTCTTTACTGGTAAACGCATGAATCCAAAACCTAATTTTTTCTTTTCCATCTCTGTATTTCCTCCTTGATTTTTACTTATTTATTATTTTTGTTTGATTTTAAATTATTTCCTCCTGCTATCTAAACTCTACCACTTGGAGTGAACTCAAACTCAATAGTTTTTTCCATTTATTCTAACTTTTATCAGCGCATATATTCACATCAATTCCATTGTTGATTTTACAAACACCATCAATACAACTGATGAGTAGATAATTCTAATAATAATTGATAACGAAGTATATCAATTAAATTGCGTAGAAATTCGTCCATTTTCCACTGATATATCGGTATACAGAAATGATTGCCTTCACAATCCAGTCAATAAACATAGCCACCCATGTGCCGAACATTCCCATGTTGAAATAAATGCTTAGTAGATAGGCTAAGGCAATACGGCAGAAAAACATGGACAAAATTCCAACCATCATCGGGAATTTGGCATCTCCAGATGCACGGAAGGTTACTGGTAAGGTGTAAGCAAGTGGCCAAATTACAACCATAAATCCTGCATGCCACCAAACATTCTGCATAGTCAAGGTCGTTGCAATCTCAGATAATCCATAAACATCCATTATGAAAGGCAGTAAAGCAAGTACCAATATACAGCTCACCACCTGAGCCGCATACACAATCCCCATAATCTTTTTAGTATAATATTTAGCCTGTTCATAATCCCCGGCACCGACACATCTTGATATAACCACAGTTAATCCAAGACCAATTGCCATACCTGGCAGCACTTGAAACATTACAATGGTGCCTGACACCGCATTTGCTGCAATTGCTGCAGTACCAAAGGTAGCAACTAGGCTTAATACAATAATTCTTCCAAAAAAGAATAAGCCATTTTCTAATCCATACGGAACACCAATACTTAAGATTCTTTTAATCATTGGCCAGTTAAATTTGTGTTTTAAACTTCTCTTTATATATATTGTTTGATTTTTGTTTAAAGCTAATGTGATAATAATAACTGCAGCAGCAATACGTGATATCAATGTAGGTATAGCAACACCTGCAGTTCCAAAGTTGAAGCCGTAAATAAGTATTGCATTTCCTATTGCGTGGGCTATATTCATAGCCAGCATTATTTTCATTGGCAATTTTGAATTTCCCATAGTACGGAAAATTGCAGCTCCTGCATTATATAGCGCAAGGAACGGAATAGATACTGCTGTAATCATCAGGTAGATATTCGCATGCCTACGCACTTCATCAGTAATCTGTCCGAACAAACCATTTAAAATAAGTGGTTTCACTAGATAGATTATAACCATGATTATCACGGAACTAACACCGGCAAACCATACTAGTTGATTCGCTGCTTCTCTTGCTTCTTTTATCTGCTTCTTACCCATATACTGTCCTGCAATGACCGCACCTCCAGTAGATAGTGCTGCGAACAAACTAATAATCAATGCCATGACGAAATCTACCAAAGATACACCAGACACCGCAGATTCCCCCACGTATGCTACCATAATTGAATCTGCCAATCCCACCAGATATTCTAAAAACTGCTCTATGATAATTGGTAGAAATAATTTAAATAAATCCCCATTAGTAAATAACTCTTTCGTAAATAACTTTTTTGTTGCTAAAGATGTCTGCTCCAATCTTAGTCCTCCTATTTATACATTTTTGCCCATTTCATAAGCCTGTTTTATAGCCTGGCTTCCTTTAATGTCTCCCTTATTCCAGGCTCCTGTTCCATAAATAATACCTTTTTCTTTTGCTCCACTCAGGCAGCAGGTAAATCCACGGAAGCCTTCCAACGTTCTTTCCATTGCCTGCTTTCTGTCATCCGCTGCAGTCGCAATAAAATAAAATTCTTTATTTCTAATCTCGGTATACCTTGCAACCGTTCTGTCAATTAATGTTTTCATCTGTCCATCCATTGTATAAAAATAAACAGGGGTTGCCATAACAATTACGTCAGCTGCAATCATTTTTTCCAAAACTTCAGCCATGTCATCTTTATAAACACAATTGCCGTTATTTCTTTTACAGCCATCGCAAGCCACACAATAGTTGATCTTTTTATCTCCTACAAAAATTTTCTCTACCTGATTTCCTGACTCTTTTGCTCCTAGCATGAACTGGTCACATAACATTTCTGAATTTCCACCTTTTCTTGGGCTTGCGGACAGCACTAATACTTTTTTATTCATCTCTATCATCCTCCATCTTCTTAATTATGTTTTATCTTTTTAAACTATTAATAACCTTTCTATACTAATACCCTATCAGTTAGAGTTAACTCCAAGTCAAGAAGTTTCTTTTTGAAAAAAATTTCTGACGATATATTCTTTCGTTTGCAACACACTTCTCTTTCACTTAACAGATTCACTGCCTAATAATAGGCTATCATCTGGAGTGGACTCCAAGTCAAGAGATTTTATAAAAAATATGCACGATAACCATCGCAAAGTTATCGTGCATATTGATAAAGCTTTAATGATATATGCATATCTCATGTTTTTTTAAGATAAAAACAAATATTGTAATATTTTTATGTTGTTAAAAACAAAAGAAGTGGACCTAGGTCAATATTTTGGACACAATTATTTTTTTAAAAATCAGCTGCTCTTGCTAAATCTTCTTTTGCTTGTGGTGTAAGGTATCCAATAGAGCTGTGTATTCGTTCTCTGTTGTACCATCCTTCGATGTACCTGAATAACTCCAGTAGTTGTGCTATAAATGCTTCGCTAGTATAATCGACTAAAGAAAAGGGAGTACTCCCTTTTCTTTAGTCGATTATCAAATGCAGAAATATCAGCAGCTATTAAAAGAAAATAATATAACTCAAAGTATGTCTAGAAAAGGAAACTGTCTAGATAATTCTGTAATGGAAAACTTCTTTGGACATCTAAAATCAGAGTTATTATACCTACAGAAGTTTGAAAGTATGGAACATTTCGTTAAGGAATTGGAAGATTATATAAATTATTATAATAATAAGAGAATTAAATGCAAACTAAAAGGACTGAGTCCTGTAGAATACAGGATTCAATCCCTATCAGTTGCTTAAATAAATATGTCTAACAAAATGGGGTCAGTTCATAATTACTATACCAATATCAACATTTTCTTTTAACAGAGCCTTTTAAATAAATAGGAAGTGAAGGCCATCTGTTTTCCGCTTATTTTGGATTAATTCAGTATAGATTACTAACCAGGATTTCTTTTTTTATACATCAAACTCCCCCAAAATGCTGCTTACAGCGTCATTCTCTTCATACTCATCCATCTGATGTGAGGGAATGATTTGGAAAAGTCGCTCCAGTATATCTATAAACCTGCTAACCTCCTCTTTTTCGTATGATATTACTATCGGTGCAAACCATTCCTTATGCTCACTCAACACTTTGAACAGTATATTGGAAAAATTTGACACCTTAGGCGTAGGAGTAACAGTCAGTTCCTCGGCCTTCAACACCGGGTCGGACGGTTCATAAGAAGATGGCCTGAAAGAGGTAAGAAGCATCTGAGTTATGACCAAGTAGCCAAAAGGCGTGGGATTATGTGAAAAATAACCCGATGTCTCCTTAAGGAATCCTATCAAATCATTTATCCCTTTTTCATTCAGCCATGGGTGATAAAATATGTAATTAATATTAAAGGGTATTTTTTCCTTACTGCAAAATTTGAGGGCCTCCCTATGGCTGGAAAGACTTGAAGGTAGCTTGAATTTGTCCAGTACATCCTGCGACACAAAGTCAATATTCAGGTATAGCGCCAGGTTAACTTTTTTTGCGGCCCGCTCCAATATACCAATGTTTTGAACCACATCAAACGTTGATGTGGTGAATTCAAGCCTGATGTCGCTAAGCCCTGAACTGTTCAGCATTTCGCACAACTGAAAAAAATCATGATTTTTTTCAAAATCCTCATGAAGCACCTGTTCGGCTACAAGCCTGATCCTTTTTATATCCTTTTTATAAAGCCTTTCAATGTCATTAAAAACATCAACCGTTTTTCTTTTCCTTATTAGGTCTGCCTCGTTATAAACGCTTTTATAATTCGCCCCGCAAGAACAGTAAGCGCAGATCCTGTTGCAACCTGTGCTGTAAAGGACATACCCGGTTTTTCCCTTTATGTAGCTATCACATTCAGTCATAAGATATTCATCCGGGTTCCACAATTCACCACGAATAGGGCTACCACCAAAAACAAGCCAGCCATCTGCACCATTAGCAGCAATTAGAGTTTTCAGCAGCTCTGAAAGGGTTTTTTGGTAATCACCGTATATAAGTATCTCGTTCTCTGAAAGACCGTCAACCAATTCATCCCTTTTGTATGAAGCTAACCACCCTATTATTATAACTTTTCCAAAATCTTCTAGAAAGGCCCTCAATCTATTTAATATTATAAATTTCTCATCATACTTGCTTGCAAATATGATTGATATGAAATTTTCGCCCTGAACCTCCGGCAAAACGGGGTCTTTCCAATTGATTTCATATATTTTATATTGGATTTCGTGATAATCAAGATGTCCTGTTAGAAACAGCAGCTCATAAGGTATAGTGTCACCGGATATATGAAATATATTTATGTAAGAATTATTAATCATATAAAGCACCATTTTCTTAATAGTAATTATAATTATATTGGCATAGACAGTTAAATGATCCTAAAGTCTCTCTCGAGTGATATCATTTTCTATATGAATAGAGAATACATAATTTAACAGTTTGACTCTAACCAAATTATTTAATCATAGAGCTTTGTTAATAGGATTATCAAAATCAGGTGTTTTGGCTGTGCCACCGTGGCAGTACTGCCCGCCATGGCAAGTTGTAGCAACAAGGTCCAATCTTTTCCTTATCAACGGTTCCATCTCAGCAAACCTTTCCACCATATTGTTGTACTGCGACCTAATTTCAATCAGTTTATCAGAATTTATGGTACTCATGCACTATTCCTCCTTTTTTGATTATAAATTACTTCTTTACATCTCCCACCGAGCATTTTTCGCCAACAGAGCATCCTCCAGCTTCTCCTCTAGCTTCGCTACTAAAAACCCAGTCTGGAAGTGTATCATATTTATCCAATATTTCTTTTAGAATGACAGTATATTTCTTCCTTATCTCCAGAAAGTTTTCATTTAAATTTGCTTCATTACTTGTTGCCATTTCTAACCCTCCTTTACTTTCTTCTTTCATCAGAAAACTCATCGCCTGTAGAGCACTTCATGCCACTACCACAGCCCATAATATTGCTATCCTTGTCAATACGCAGATTACATGCTCCGAGTTTTGCAGCCTTCTTCAACAAAGCTTCATACTTAGACCTCAGTTCAACAACAGCTTTATAGTTTTCACTCATTTTCCTACCTCCGAAATCTTTTTATTTAGTATTTTATGTCAGGCTGCAACCTACAAAAAATTATTATTGGACAAGGTATTCCGCTGGGAATACGCCCCTTTCATACAAATACTGGCACCACGGATGAGGCTCTGAGAAAACCCTCTTACCTTGATACGCTAACGCTCTGCAACTCCCATGGCATCTATCCAATAAAACACATTTGTTGCAAACGCCCGTTATACCGTTCGGCATGCATTCTCTTGCCTCTTTTAGAATTTCATTGTTCTCCCAGATATTCTTTACAGACGACATACCCGCACTGCCAAACTTCAGTTCGCCTTCCGTATAGCCTATGCCACAGAATGACAGTTCCCCATTGCTGAGCACACCGAGAATATTGAGGAATGGGCAGCTCCCACACTGTCCAAGTGCTATTTCCTTTAATTTAAAGAATGATGGAGGTCCTTCCATGAAAAGATGAAGCCCATATTTCTTTTCAAAGTCTTTTTTCTGTAAGTTTTTAAACAATTCGTGCACTTCGATAGGATTGAGCATTATCTTTCTTATTTCACGCTCTCCGGTAATTCCAAGCTCATTGACAGGGTTTATCTTATGCTCTTTTACTCCCATGCCTGCAATAAGGCGACTTATATTCTCAATATCATCTATATTGTCTTTTGATACTGCGGTAATGACTTTTAGGGTGGATGTAATAGGAGCAAGGTGTTTTATCGCCTGTATAGCTAGGTCGTATGCGCCTTTAACCCTCCTTATCTTGTCATGCCTCTCCGCCGTCGAACCGTCAAGGCTTATAGATATATTAACCATGTTTTTTGCAAGAAAAGCTGCCATCTTGCTGTCAATCATTGTTCCGTTCGTCTCAATAGCAACCTCCACGTTCCGTGCCACCAGACCTGTAATCAGTTCCTTTATGTTTGGACGGAGAAGAGGCTCTCCACCTGTTATTTTTACTATGCTGAGCCCCAAAGGGATAGCTTCATCAATAACACTAAATATGTCATCCATTGAAACATCCTGATTGAAATCATGACTTCTACCCTTATTGGTAAAGTCTGTTCTTTGATAGCAGTGGGCACATCTTAGATTGCATGCCTGAGTAACATAGAGGTAAATGCTGCTCAATTCAGGAACTTTCTTCCTGGATCCGACCACTCTATCAGATACCCGATTCCCCTCTTCGTCTGACGGCAAAATAGCCCCTTTCTCAATAAGGTTTTTGAAAGACCATTTGATATCTGTATCCATACTATTGATTATGGGATTCGAGGATTTATAAGACTCAATCAGTGCATAGGCATCATCGATGGTAAACTTGCCATCACTGAATGTATATATAATCAATGACAGTGGTGATAAAATCATCGTTTCACCGCTATTTTTGTTTCTAATAAGACCTAAATAGGTTTCCTTATCCCAATAATGCAAAGTATATTCAGGATTTCGTACCCATACTGTTTGTTTTTCTACCAATTGCCTGCCTCCTTGATCATTATTACTCACTTGAACTTTTTGTAATTTTTTACATGTTATATAGTATAGTCAATTAATTTTAAAATATACTATATTGCAAATAAAACTTATTCCTACCTATCTTGGTGCACTGCCTGACACCCTTGCGAGAGAGTCTACGATTGAGCTTGATAATGTTTTTGCGCGCACTACGGAAACTTTATAAAAAAACAGACCTTAAAGGTTTATTTTTAACACTTATGAATTCTCCTTTATAAATTCATCATAAGAACCAATTTTCGTAAAATTAATTGAGTACTTACTTTAGACTATACTAGATTTGTTAGACACATAAAAATATAGATGGTACGATAAACTAAATGAAGCAGGTATAAAGTTTGTTACTCGAGGATTAAAAAATGCAGCGGTAATGGAAGAAAGGATTATCGACGCGGAGCCCACTAATAATGTATATGATACAGAAGTTATCATGGGTTCTACATCTAGCGGAAATTTAACGTTTAATAGCTATAGGGAGATAATGACATTTGATGAAAATGATGAGCCAGTAACATTTATAACTAATATTTTCAATTTATCGAAAGAAGATATAATTGCAATCTACAAGAACCGTTGGGAAATAGAAGTTTTTTTTAAATGGATAAAACAAAATCTTAGAATAAAGAAATTTATAGGATACAACGAAAATGCGATAAAGATTCAAATATTCTCAGCATTAATAACTTATATGTTAATTTATCTAAGCTGTAAAGCTAGAAATACTGAAGTAAAGTACTCAATGCTTATGCTAACTCGAATAATCCGTTCTAATTTACTTGAAGCTTATGATGAGTATTTTATCGAATATTTTAAAACAGGCTAGTACTCGCAAAATTGAAAATTTTGCTTTCGTTTAATGTAGAATTAGTCTATATAAATTTAATGGAATAATATTCATAATAAGTAATGTATAAGAAAAAGGCAGTTAGTGAATTATATTTTCAATTCATATGACTGCCTTTTTATAAGAGTCAATAGGCTGTTATTGTATTAATGCAACAGCAGAACTGCTGACGGGCTCTTCTAAAAAACAAATAAATTTTAACTCATATTCGCTTAATATCGAATTTTCTTTCTCCCTTTGTTTTCTTAGCCTATTTTGCTCCCTCACCTTCTTCACACCTTCTACATTTTATAGCTATTGGTTTTAAAATTATTCACCATTTTGAGTAGCCTGGTAAATAATATAATAAGTAATAAATCAAATATAAAATTCCTGCAATCCCTAAAAAAATTCAACTTTAATCATAAATCATAGTACTAAAGATAAAATAGACATCAAACCTAATTACTTTCGCCTAAATTTCACTTCGCAAATTACGGAAAATCGAGTAGGAGGAGAAATAAAATAATTTCTCCGACCTCTCACACCACCGTACGTACCGTTCGGTATACGGCGGTTCCTTAGGAATTATGTACTTTAGAATATTGCGCCTT
>NZ_BOPZ01000005.1 GCF_018332455.1 Clostridium polyendosporum | reverse complement strand
GACTGTGTGGGAGAGTAGGAGGTTGCCAGGTTAGTATGGCTCGATAGCTCAGTCGGTAGAGCAGAGGACTGAAAATCCTCGTGTCGCTGGTTCGATTCCTGCTCGAGCCACCATATAAACCTAGTGCATTTTGTACTAGGTTTATTTATTACTTATAACTTTTTGATACAAAGTTTTTCTCTAATAGGTTTACTGCAAAATTTTATTTTTATTAATAAGTTTTCGATGAAACTCAGTTTTAATTCACAGATATTGTGGATAAGTTGTGATTAACTCGAATATAATGCAAATAAAGAAACTCATAGTAAAGTTACTATGAGTTTCTTTATTTGTTGTTATTTTATAAAGTGAAATCTAATTAAGGTTGAGTAGGTTTGATGCTTATCGACTTTTTATCTAATATAAATTTTAAAATATTGTTAAATTCTTAAATTAATATGAAAATAATTAAATTTGTGGTATTATAGTAAAGACTATAATTTCGAAAATTAAGTAATTATAGCCAAAAAAATTACATATTAAATAAATTATTTTGTAAATAAACATAAAGGAGACTACAATATGGAAGATAAAGTATTAGCTGTAGTAGGCGGACAAGAAATTACAGAGAAAGAATTAAACGATCTAATAGAAAAATATCCGGAAAATAGAAGAGGGTTTTTTAACACTGAAAAAGGTAAGAAACAGCTTCTAGGACAGGTAATAGATTTTGAACTTATATACCAATTTGGTAAAAAGAATGGTTTCGAAAACTCAAAAGAGTATATAGAACAAGTAGAAAAGTTAAAAAAGGAAATGTTAACTCAGATGATAATAAACAAAACATTAGCAGAGGTTACTGTAACAGATGAGGAAGCATTAACTTATTATAATGCTAATAAAGATACGTTCTCAGAACCAGAAACTGTTTCAGCAAAGCATATATTGGTAGATTCAGAAGAAAATTGTAATGAGATAAGAAAAGAAATATTAGATGAAAAAATTACTTTTGAAGAAGCTGCTGCAAAGTATTCAACTTGCCCTTCAGGTGCAGAAGGAGGAAACTTAGGAGCGTTTTCTAAGGGAATGATGGTTCCTGAATTTGAGAAGGCTGCTTTTGAACTTGCAATAGGTGAGTTAAGTGAAGCAGTTAAGACTCAATTTGGATATCACTTAATAAAGGTTGAATTAAAGAATCCTGCTTCTATCAAGTCATTTGATGAAGTAAAGAGTACAGTTGTAAATCAGTTAGTTCAAGAAAGACAACAAAAAAAGTATTTAGACTTTGTTAAAGAATTAGCTGAGCAATATGGAGTTGACAGAAAAATATAATATTATAAGCACATAACGTAATATGCTAATTTAAGGTATTATGTAATTTATAAAGAAGTATTTTAGTTATTTAAGTAGCTTGTTTTCAAGCTGCTTTTATTTCTCTATAGGAAATCATAAAATCGTCAAGTTATGGATAACTTATAACACAGTCCACGGAGTGGACCTTTTTAATTACCATTTGAGAAGGTGAAATCACAGCAAATAAGTCAGTTATAAAGTTATTTGCTTATAGACTAGACGCCTATTAAATTTTATATTAATGTGATAACCTATTGACGCTATATAAATACAGTATCTGGAGTTGAAAAGATGGAAAAATCAATCTTTAAAAATACAATTTATAGTATTCTATTAAGGGTTTTTAATATAGTTATTCCAATAATTATTGGCGCGTATCCTTTAAGAATATTAGGACCTGATTTAATAGGAAGAATTAGTTATTCAGAGAGTATTTACAATTACTTTATGATATTTGCTTGTTTTGGTATCTACAACTATGCATTAAGAGAGATGAGTAAGGTAAGAAGTGATAAGAAAAAATTAAACCAAATGTTCACCAATATGTTTATATTAGGGTTGATCAGTCATATTACAGTTTTCACGATATATTTATTTTATGTAATTCTAAATTTTAATGATAAACCTCAATTTTGGGTTTTAATAGTATATGGAATAAATATGATTCAAGATATTTTTTACATTGAATGGGTTAATGAAGCTCTTGAAAATTATGATTTTATTGCTATGAAGTCAATAATAATTAGAATAATTAATATTATTTTACTACTTACATTAGTAAAGTCAAAAAGTGATTTTTACATTTATGTATTATTAACCACCTTTACTTTTATAGCAAATAATTTTATTAGTTTTATATATATAAAGAAAAAGGTTAAATTTGATTTTTCAAATATCCAAATAAAAACACATGTTAAGTTTTTAGTTTTTATACTTTTAATTTCTAATGCTAATGTATTATATACTCAGTTAGATAAGCTAATGATTGGAACTTATAATGGAGAAGCACAAGTAGCATTTTATAACTTAGGTCAAATGATAATAACGCTTATTCACCCCATGCTTTTATCTGTAGTATATGTTACTGTACCTAGACTTTCGAATATTGTAGAAAGCAGTGAAGAAGAATATATAAATTTATTAAATAGAGTATCTAAGTACTATTTTGCATTTATGTTTCCTTCAGCAATAGGATTATATGTATTAGCTAAGGAAGCAGTAATTCTTTATGTAGGTAGTCAATATATCGATGCTATCCCTATTCTTAAGATATTTGCAATGTACTTAATTACTATAGGGTTTGATTCTTTATTTACTAATCAAATTATATATGTAAGAAGACAAGAAAAATACTTAGTAAAGTTCTTACTATCTTGTGGAGCTTTAAATCTTATTCTTAAGTTCCTTTTATTAAAACTTAATATACTGACTCCGATAACAGCGGTTGTAACAACTCTTGTATGTAATTCATTACTTGTAATCTTAGAATATATTTTTATAAGAACTAAGTTAAAGATAAGATTTAATATTTTCCAGATAGATAAAATTAAGTATTTTTTTATCTCATTAATATTTATTCCAATAACTATATTAATTAAAAGTTTGATAAGCAAAATATTATTAGTAGCGTTATTAGGAGTAGTGGCAAATGGTGTAATATATATACTGATTTTATTTATTATAAAAGATGAGATTTTATTTTCATTTATTAAAAAACTTAGGTATTAAAAGATATAGAAAGATACTAAAAAGGTAATTTTTATGTTATTATAATAAAAGTTACATGTTAAGTATTACTTATAATATGAAAAATAAATATTTTTATTATAAGTATTAAAATAAAAACTAAATCAAGAGGGATAAAGATGAGAATTCTTCAAATTATAAACAATCTAGATATTGGTGGTGCAGAAACACTACTTAAAAATTATTTACTTACAAATAATGATAAAGATATAGAAAATGATATTTGTCTATTAGGAGGGGGAAATACCTTTATAGTAGATCAATTAAAGCAAAAAGACATAAGAGTTTTTAATTTGGGTTTGAAAAGTAAGTACAATTTTAGGACGGCTATAAAAAAGGTCACCGATATAATAAAAGAATATAAATATGATTGCATACATGTACATTTGTTTCCGGGTCAATACTATGGAGCTATTCTTGCGAAAAGGTTTAATAATTTACCGTTTATTTTTACTGAACATAGTACTTTTAATAAGAGAAGAGATATTAAGTTGTTTTATCCAATTGAAACATGGTCATATAAACATTATAAGAAGCTTTTTTGTATAAGTGAAATGACAAAAAGAGCTCTTGTCGATTGGATGCCATCGCTAAGTAATAAAACTGAGGTGATTTATGGTGGTATACCAATAAAAACTAGTAAGTGTGAATGGCAAAATGAACAAAAGATATATGATTTAGCATTAGTTGGTTCTTTAAGAGGACCAGAAAAGGGCGTAGATCTTTATATTAAAGCCATAAAACAAGTTGAAGATCAAATAACAAAGGCAGTTGTTGTTGGTGATGGAGTTTTAAAGGATGAACTTATAAAACTTAGAAACAGCTTAGGATTAGAGAATAAGATTGAATTTGTAGGTAACAGAGATGATGTAAATAGTTTTCTTCAGAGAAGTAAGATGTTTGTTCTACCTTCTAGATGGGAAGGGTTTGGTCTTGCTATAGTCGAAGCCATGGCAAACAAGCTGCCAGTAATTGCAACTAATACAGGTGGTATTCCTGAGATTATAACTAATGGATACGATGGTTTATTAATTGAAAAAGAAGATGTAAATGATTTAAGTGAGAAGATAGCATATTTATTATTTAATAAAGAAAGGGCAAAAGAGTTAGCTGAAAATGCATATAATACCGCCTTAAACAAATTCTCTATCGAGGTATACACTAAAAAAATTAATAGTTATTATAAGGAAATATGTAAAGAATATTAAGGGAGATTTATTATGAAAATCTGTTTTTTTGTTGGAGATGTTTCAAAAAAAGCGGGAACAGAAAGAGTTACAACAATAATTGCAAATGATATGGCCTCTAAAAATCATGAGGTCTATATTATGAGTTTAGCAAATAGCTCAGAGAGTGGTTTTCCTCTCCATGAGTCAATAAAGGTAATAGCCTTAAAGAATGGGTCAGAAAACAACAAAAAGAACTTTATACCTTTAGTTAAGGAAATAAGAAAAGTACTTAAAAAACATAAATTCGATGTTTTGATTGAAGCTGATGTTATATTAAGGATATTTACATACCCTGCAAGCTTTGGCATAAAGACATCTATAATTTCATGGGAACACTTTAATTTTAAAACAAATTTAGGTACTAAATTAAGAGATATTGCTAGAATTATTGCTGCAAAAAAATCCAAATTCATAGTAACTCTAACAGAAACTGATAGAGATAATTACTTAAATAATTTAAAATGCAAGGCCACAGTTAAAGCAATACAGAATCCACTTGTATTTTATCCTAATCAATTTACTACAGCTTCCAATAAGGTTGTCTTAGCCGTGGGAAGATTTCACTATCAAAAGGGATTTGATATGCTTGTGGAAGCATGGGAAGAAGTAAGTAAAAAGCATCCTGACTGGATATTAAGGATAGCAGGTAATGGTGAATTAGAAAAACAAATCAAAGATAAGGTAAGAGAATATGGAATTAGCGATAAGGTTGAGTTTTTAGGTCAAATTGATAGAGTAGATGAACAATACCTAAATTCAAGTATATATGTTATGTCTTCAAGGTTTGAGGGATTTCCTATGGTGTTACTGGAGGCAATGTCTTTTGGATTACCAGTGGTAAGTTTTGATTGTGAAACAGGTCCAAGAGATATAGTAAATGATGGTATAGATGGAATTTTAGTAAAACCTAATGACATACAAGGTTTAGCGTCTTCTATTTGTAAGCTTATAGAAGATGAATCTTTAAGAAAAGAAATGTCAGTTAACGCAAAAAGTAACATAAAAAGATTTAGCAAGGAAAATATCATCTTTAAATGGGATGAGGTTTTAAACTCCATAGAAAAAACTAAATAATGATTAGGAGGAAATTTCATGGATAAAGCTAATAAGCAAGATAATTTGAAAAAATTTTTTGTAATAGTTAAGAAGTATTTAGCTTTAATTATTGTAGTTCCAATTATAGGAGCAGCAGTTCTAGGATCAATGTCCTTAAGAAAACAACCTGTTTATGTAAGAGAAGTATCAATGAAGTTTGATGGAGAGGAATTAAGAAAAATTAATCTTAACACTAATGAATTAATAAATAGTAAAAAGCTTTATGAGAATATTGCAGGTAACGATCTTATTATAAAAGATTATAAGAATTTGAACAAAGTTAGTGATGTTGATGAAGAATTGATAATTAATTGGATATCATCTCAAATTGAAGCAAGAATAAATGACAAAAACTCCAATATTGTTAATTTAAAAATTACATCAGCAAATAAGGAGCTAAATAAAGATATACAAAACGCATATAGGGAAGGAACAGATAAGTTCATAAAAGAGGAAATGGATATATATTATGGAAAGATACTTGCTTACTACGATAAAAAAATGGAAGTAATTAAAGATAAAGAGAGAAGCTTAATTGGTGATAAAACTGATGTTCGTGGATTAAGTACAGCCTTAGATCAGTGGGCAGATGCAAAAATAAAGAAAGATAACTATGTATCGCCAGTTACTACAATAGAAGAAAAGAATAGTACAATTCAACAAGGTAAAAAGGATGCTTTTAAATATGCTGTAGTAGGGGCAGCTGGTGGATTGTTCGGTATTTTATTTTTAGTTACCCTTATTGAATATTTTAGAAGCTTAAGATAAAAATTAATTATGAAAGGAAATAGATAGCTAAATGATTTACTTAGGTCTATTATCCATAATGTTCATTTTTGCATTTTTAGATGTATGTGAAGAGAAGCAATTCCCTAGTTATAAGAATATCTTTCTAACATTTTTTTTCATTATGTTATTTTTTGTAGCTGGCTTCAGATATAATACTGGATATGATTACGATTCATATAAGGATATTTTTAATAGAGTAAATAGTTCTACCTTATTTAATATGGGTATTGAGTTCGGTTTTACAACTTTATGTTATATACTAAAACTTTTAGGGTTAGGCTTTGAAGTGTTAATTTTTATAATAGCATTGGTAAGCTTAGTCTTCAAGTACAAATCCATTAAGCAATATTCAATTTATCCATTTATTTCACTAATAATATATTTTTCAGCAAATTTTATTATTCAGGATTTTGGTCAAATACGTCAAGGGCTCGCTATCGCATTTTCATTGTATAGTATTAGGTACATAAAAGAAAGAAGGCTAGTAAGTTATTTAATTTTAATGGCCTTTGCAATAGCATTCCATTATTCAGCAGTAATATTTCTACCATTCTATTTTATAGGTAATGTTGAGTTATCAAATAGGAAACTTATCATTATTGTAGCATTTTCATTTGTTATATATGCAGTATTTAGATTTGGCGTTTTTGAGTTTATTTTTACAAAGATTATTAATTTACCTTATGTAATTTATAAATATAAAGCTTATTCAGGAGCTCCATTGGGATTTGTTGGATTTACTTTTGTTTTTAGAGTAGCAATTTTTATAGCATTTTTATTGTTAGAACGAGATATAAGAAATAACTATACTTACTATAATATATTAAAAAATGGATATTTTCTTTCTATAATAATGTATATCATATTTAATGTTAATGAAGGATTGGCTACAAGAGGAGCACTTTATTTTAAAACCTTTGAGATATTATTGATACCAAGTATAGTTTATGCAGTTAAGAATAAGATAGTAGTTTTTAATGCTATATTAGTATGTTATCTCTATACATTAAAGGATCTAGTAGGAGCCTTAATGGGACAAACGGAAAAATTTATACCTTATAAAAATTTGATTTTTGAATTTATGAAAAAACTAATATAATATGAATGTAAAAAAGCAGCTTCAATGAAGCTGCTTTAATATGCTGTAATTTTATTTAGTAAAATGTGGGTAAAGGTGGAGAAGTATTCTCCCCCAACCTCAGTTTATGAATTATTACTTTTTATTATATTAAACCTTGTTAATAGACTAAAGACTAATTCATCTCTTAATAATAAAAGTACCACAAGGTAAACTACCCCACAACCTATTACTGAAAGTAATGCTATTAATATTAAATTTGATATTAAGTATTTAATGCAGTAGACGATAGGAATAAATAAAAAAGATATAATTAAATACTTCATATTTTTAATAGATAACAGGTTTAAATCAACTTTAAGCTTACGTCTTATAATTATATATTCAACTACTATTAAGCAACTGTATGAGAAGGTAGTTGTGGCTATAGCTGTATAAGGATTTAACATATTAAATACCACTAATATATATTTTATTAATAAATTTAGTAAACCACCACATCCAATTAATACTACGGAAAATTTCTCTTTCTTTTTTACATAGAAAATTTGGTTTGTAAATATGAATTCGATTCCTGCAACAATCATAAATATAGAAAAAATCTTTAAAATCCCTATTGCTGGGCTAAACTCAACTCCACCATAAAGAAGTATTATTTCTTTTGAAAGTAGAAACATTCCTATAGCTGCAGGAAATAAAAAAGCAAAGTAACCTTTACAAATCTGCCCTAGCAACTTTTCATAGGCCTTTTGACTTTCATTTGCAATAACATGTGAAAGTCTTGGAATAGTTACATAAATTATCGATAAAAGTAATGCGTTAATTATGTTCGTAATTAATTGGCTTGTAAAGTAATAACCAACATATTTTTCAGATAAATAACTACCAAGCATTATTTTATCTAATTGAACATAAAGAATATTTGCATTAGACATTACTAAAACAATTAGCAAAGATTTTACATGACTTTTAATTTGGAGATTTGAAAAGTTAAATTTAACACTTCGCTTAATATAAATAAAACTGACAATATAATTTAGCAAAAATAATAGTGTATTTAATGAAACATAAATTAAGAAATCTTCATATGTTCTAACTAGGGTAAATAAAAGAATTATATATATTATCCTAATAACCATAGTTTTAATGGCAATAAAGTTATAGCTCTCATTAGCCTCAAATAACCATTCTATATAGAAAACATTTAGAACTAGGTTTATACCGTATAATATGAGGACTGGAAATAATGGAGTACCTTTGAAATTAAAAAATACAAATATAAAATAGCATAGTGTAACTATTAAGTTAGCAGCCACACTGATCACAAATAAACTACTAAAAAGGGATGAAACTTGTGACTTATCATTTCTTATTCTACTAATTTCTCTTAATCCATAATTGTATATTCCAAAGGAAGCAAATATTAAAAAGTATGTGTAAATAGATTCAGCATAACTTATACGTCCTATTAGATTAGGTCCCATAATTCTATAAGCATAAGGTCCTATTATTATAGGTACAATTATATTAAAAACATTTAATAAAGTTTTATATATTACATTTTTTAAAATAGATTTTTCTTTGGTCATGTAATTACCTCTTTCTAAAATAAACCATAGCTATATACTAAACCGCGGTTTCTTCAATATTGTCATAGCTTTCAATGAACCTATCTGCTAAATTTATTATTTCTTCTTTCTGGTGTTCTGCAGCCTCGTCATATACTCCTACAACCTTCATTCCTGCAGCTTTTGCACCTTGTATTGCAGCCAGTATATCTTCAAATACGATGCAGTTTTCAGGTTCCACATTTAATTTTTTTGCTGTTAAAAGATAAACATCAGGAAAGTTTTTACCTCTTTCAACTTCACCAGTAGTAGTAATAACATCAAAAAACTCATAAATACCATTAGACTTCAAAGCACATTGAAGAAGAGAATTTGAATTTGAGGTAGCTAGTGCTATCTTTATTCCAGATTTTCTTAGTTTAAGAAGGAATTCCTTTGCACCAGATTTTAACTTAACATTGTTTTCATAATGGTCAAAAGCCATGTTGAACCATTCATTCATTATTTCTTCAACTGATTCTTTGATATTAAAGGTATTTTTAAAATAAATTGCTGTTTGTTCAAAGCTTAAGTGGTTTATATCCTCTTTTAGATTTTTAGGCTTATCATAACCTTTATTTTTTAGATAATCTACATCTATCTGTTCCCAGACCCACATTGAGTCTATTAAAGTTCCATCTAAATCAAATATTGCTGCTTTTATATTATTTAACATTGTTAATATCACCCTATTAAAGTGTATCATAATACTATAACTTGTTAAAGTAGATTGACAAATCCCACAGATAAATCTGTGGGATTCTTAGGTGGTAGCCGCCAGTTTGTTTCTGAAAGGCTAGTATTGTAGTGTAATCAAAGAAAGTTGAAAAGGTTAAATGAAGAAATTTAGTATTAATGATGGAACTATACCAACTATCATACCTATTATTACATCTGTAGGATAGTGTACTCCAAGATATATTCTTGAAAAACCTACCAAAATTGCTGAAGTTATAAAAGTTATATTCCATTGAGGAATAAGAAAACAAAGACATGTAGCCATTGAAAAGGCAGCAGATGTATGGCCAGAAGGGAAAGAATATTCATCAATTCCTATCTTTTTTATGTGAAGTCCTTTTAACTTTATAAATGGTCTTATTCTAGTTACTGAATGTTTTATTATACTGCATATGGATGAACTTATAACTAAGGACAAAGTAATTATTAAAGAAAATTTATTAAAAGGAGAATGAAAGATAAGTAAAGAAGATAAACAACATATTATACATATTTGAGTAGAACCTAGATATGTTACTATAGGCATAATAATATCCAATAGTCTACATTTAAGTGATGTATTTATTTTTATTAATAATACTTCATCTTTTTTAATTATATTTTGAAGAAGCAATTTAACAACTCCCTTCTATTTTGTAAGTATAGTTTACATAATTAATTTTAAATTTTCGTTAAGAAAGGTAAAGGGGAGTTTAAGTTTAGCAATATTAAAAGAAAAAATGCGACTATCGCCGCATTTCTCAAAAGGTACGTTCAAATATTTCTATTTTCTTTTCATCCTTAAAGTCCTCAAGAGATTCTATGCCTAATTTTTTTAGAACTTCATCCATGATATCACTATGAGTTGCTACTTTAACGGCAGAGCTATATGCATAGTCATCAGCAGCTTTTTTACCTTGATCTCTTGGGATTAAGACTTTAGGGCCACCTACACATCCTCCTACGCAACCCATTCCTTCTATAAAGTTAGCATCTATTTCACCTGCTTGAGCATGTGTGAGCATTTTCTTACATTCTACTACTCCATGAGCTTGAATTGCTTTAAACATCTTAGATTTTTCAGGGAATAATTCTTCTATAGCTTCTGAAACTGCTATAGATACACCACCAGTTCTTGCATATAACCTTCCACCTCTTGAAGCGTATTCAACTGAAGGAACACCAGCGAGTTTGCCAGGTTCTATATCGAGAACATCAAATATTCCTTTTACTTCTTCAAAAGTTAGAACATAATCTATAGCACCAGCGATATCTTTATCTCTTGCTTCAGCCTTTTTGGCTATACATGGACCTATAAATACTACTTTAGCATCTGGATTTAGTTCTTTAACTACTCTACCAGCAGCTATCATAGGAGATACAGAGGGCGAAACATCCTTTACGAGCTCACTATAGACTTTTTTTAGCATACCTACCCACATTGGGCAGCAACAAGAAGTTATCATTAGGTCTCCTTTTTTATGCACATGCTTATCAAATTCTACTGCTTCTTTAATTGTAAGCATATCTGCTGTAAAAGCTACCTCAAACATATCAGCAAAGCCTACCTTTATAAAAGCTTCCCTCAATTGATCCATGGTTACATCAGGTCCCCATTGTCCAGTAATTGCAGGAGCAACAGCAGCGATAACTTTTTGGTTGTTCTTCAATAATTCCATGATTGGAACAAATTCAATTCTATCTAAGAGTCTACCACTATCACATGCTTCAATGCACATACCGCAATCAGTACATAAGTCCATATCTATGTAAGTAGTACCCTTTATAGGCTCTTTAAGTATTGCATTAAATGGACATGATAATTGGCACTTAGTTTTCCCGTCCTCATCAGTATGACAGCTTACTGAACATTCAGAAACTTTTTCTACAATTTTTTCTCTTACCTTATAGTTAGTTATAGCCTTTTTTATATTATAAATAAAGTTTTCATCTTTATCTACATCTACACCACATAATGCAGAAACTACTGCCATAGCTTCTTCTCTATCGAAGTCCTTAGAATTTATAATTTCTTCAAGTGTTTCATCAAAGTTATTTTCATAATATGATTTAACTAATTTTTTAAATAATTCCTCATATTTTTTTTTCATAAAGCTCCTCCTATTCTTAAGAGATTTACATAGCAGATTTACCTCTTGTTATTTTATCCAAGGACATTAGGATTTATTACCAAGAAAAATGTGAATAAATATATAAAATGTGTAAAAAATAAGTAATAACAATAATGTTTCCATAATGTGGAATTGGAAGGTGAGTTAAATGATATATTTTTTAATAATTTTTTTGGTTTCTTTTGTTATAATTTTTTGTCTTGCTCTTTGTAAAGCTGCAGCAAGAGAGGATGAATTTTATAATAGATTACATAATAAAGAAAAGAATAATTAATGTAAATAAGTTAAATTTTATAACGTGAAATCTAGCCAAAACTGAGCAGGTTCAATATCTGATCAGTTTTATTCATTTGTATATTTAGGTTAAGGATAATTATTTAAAATAAAAAGTACATTATTAAGTATATTTTAATCTACATTTAATATATTGTAATGATAACTAATTTTGTAGGGGAAAGATATGGTTGATTTAGCCTTAGATGCAGGTCATGGGGGGATAGATCCTGGTGTAGTAGGACCAACAGGTCTTATGGAAAAGGAATGTAATCTTTATATTGCAAAAAAGTGTGAAGAAATTCTTAAAAATCAGGGTGTTACAGTAAAACAAATAAGGGAAGATGATAACTTTTTAAATCTTTCTGAAAGAGTTCAGATAGCAAATGATGCTAAAGCAAAATATTTTTTTAGTATTCATGTTAATAGTGCTGATGTTGATACTGCACATGGTACAGAAGCATATGTATTAGCAAAAGGTGGAGAAGGGGAAAAGTTAGCAAGAGAGGTATTAGATCACGTTGTAGAGGCCACTGGTTTAGCTGATAGAGGTGTTAAATTTGCAAACTTTGTAGTCCTAAGAGATACGGACATGCCTGCAGTTTTATTAGAAGTCTGCTTTATAAGTAATTCAGCAGAAGAAAGTTTGCTAAGGGATGATGATTTTAAAGATAAAATCTCTTTAGCTATATGTAAAGGATTCTTAAATTATATTGGAAAACCATATAAGAATAGTGTTAATGCACAACCTATTAATACCTTAACTCCGATAATATTAAAACCATCAGCCTTAAAGGACCAAGTTAAACAATGGGCGAAAAATAATAATGCTACACCAACTTTTATTTCATTAGCTGATTTATATTGGGATTTATATTCATCTCATGGTGAAGTTAACCCAGTAGTAGCTTATGCTCAAGCTGCATTAGAAACTGGTTATGGTAAGTTTGGAGGTAAGATAGATGAAGGTTATAAAAATCCTTGTGGATTAAAAACTTCTACAGCTAGAGATGATTCTCCTTCAGCTCATATAAAATTTAATACATGGGAAGATGGGATTTCAGCTCATTTAGACCATTTAGCTCTTTATGCTGGGGCGAGCGGTTATCCAAAAGGCCACACTAAAGATTCTAGACATTTCCCATATCTTTTGGGTAAGGTAAAATATGTTGAAGAACTTTCAGGAAATTGGGCTCCTGCTCAAGATTATGGGGTTAGAGTTTTAAAACTTATGTTTGATATACAAGAAACAATTATTAAAGAAAACTTTGAAAGTAGCACTAATGCTGCAGGTAGTAATGTTAACAATAGTTTAGTAGGTAAAGATGGAAGTAACACTGATGATGGAAACAATGTGGTAGACATTAAAAGTAATCTAGATAAGATTTCTAATGGTATTGAGTCGTTAAAAAGTCATTATGGTAATGTTTACAGCAGCATAGATGAATTAGAAAAGTTTATAAGTGAGAAAGATATACAAATTACAAAATTAATTAATGAAAATAGCGAATTACAATCTAAAATTATAATATATGAAGAGGTTATTGAGAATATTCTTAATATAATTAGTCAGAGGATAAAAAAATAAGGGCTGTTGATATTATTCAACAGCTTTATTTGCTGTTATTTCATAAAGTAAAATCTGACTAAAGTTGAATAGGGTCAATGCCTGCTAAGATTTAGTATATTATAAATTATGTAAAATAAAAAAGGAAATTGTATTTCTACAATTTCCTTAATGGTCGGGGTGACAGGGATTGAACCTGCGACCTCATGGTCCCAAACCACGCGCGCTCCCATCTGCGCCACACCCCGAGGCACATTTCTAATTATAGACACATAAATGATTATTGTCAATATATTTTATAAGAAAATTATAAAATAATTTTCTTATAAATGATTAATATTACTTAAAGAATTTATAGACTAATTTAGGCTAAGATTTTTCTTTACTAATATAAACATAGTTATCTATAATTAAAGGTACATATCTTAGGCAATTAGGAAATTAGAAGAAGTATTAAAATTTATAAAGCATAATTATGAGCTTTTATTTTTTAAAGGAGGAATAAGCATGAGAACAACAACTTTAGTTTTAGAAGTTGCCAGTATCTTATATATGATATTTGGAATTGTACTTGCATTTGGTAAGGGGTTAGCTCAAAAGTTAGAAAAAAGAAGTAATTTAAAGGATAGTAAAGGTTATGTGAAGTTTATCGGAAGATTTAATATTATTCTTGGTATAGTAGGTGTAGTATTAGGAATATTAGACTTCGCCTTCCCTAATCTAACTAAGGTATGGATCATAACTTTTTTAATTATTATGATGAGTTCTTCTCTTATACAAAACAAATTAACTAAAAAATACATATAGTAATGTTACGTAGAAAGTTAAAAAAAGACATGTGATAGATTTCACATGTCTTTTTACCCTATAGGAAATTATAAAATCGTCAAGTTATGAATAACGTATAACACAATCCACGGAGTGGACTTTTTTATATGTTATGTATAAAAGATTTCATAATTAAATTTGTAATTCGCTAATACATAAGTTCATGTTGAGTTAGAGTTTGGAATTATTTAACTATAATTTGCTGCCAGTTTATAAAGTGAAATCTGGCTAAAGCTTAAAAGGGTCGATTCTTGATTGGTTTATTAAAAACTAGTCAAGAATTAAATAGTGATGAAAAAAGGTGGTTTTATGAAGTTGAAAGTTATTATCTTTATATCAATATTTTTCATTTTTTATCTTCTTATAAATTATTATATAGGATTTAAGGTATTCACAGGAATATCACTCAAGTATACTTTAAATTCAAAGGTATTTTGGATTTTCTTTTGGTTTATCTCTTTAGCTTACATTATGTCAAGATTATTAATTAGTTATTTACCGGGAGCTATTCTTAGTGTTTTTACTCTTATAGGAGTTTATTGGTTAGCTATTTTATTTTATCTATTACTTATATTTCCGTTTATAGACTTAGTGAGAGCTATTAATAAAAAGTTAAATTTTATACCTAGCAAATATTTAATCCCCAATAATCTTTCAGTTGCGTTAGTATTTATAATTTCATTAATGATTTTTTTTATTATTATATATGGTACATGGAATGGAAGGAATGCTTATGTTAAAAATTATGAGATTACAATAAATAAGGATTCATTAAAAATAAAAGATTTAAATGTTATTATGGTATCTGATATTCATTTGGGAGATTTAATTGAAAATAATAGGTTAAACAAAATGGTAGAACAAATTAACTCTTTAAAACCTGATGTTGTTTTTATTGCAGGAGATGTGGTGGATAATGAACTACAACCCTTTATTGAGGGTAAAATGGCTCAACAATTTTCTAATATAAAGTCAAATTATGGTGTATATGCTTCCCTCGGTAACCATGATTTTATGGGAGAAAATCAGGATAGAATTACTGAGGAACTCAGGAATGCAGGAGTAACAGTATTACGAGATGAAGCTATTGTGGTGGATAGTGGATTTATTGTAGCAGGAAGAGATGACATTTCAATTAATAGAATTGGAATCGGGAGGAAAGATCTGGATGAAATATTAAGAAATTATAATAAATCAATGCCGTTATTTGTTTTAGATCACAATCCAAGTTCGATAAAGGAAAGTGAAGAGGCAGGAATAGATCTACAGTTTTCAGGACACACTCATAAGGGGCAATTTTTCCCTAACAACTTAATAACTAAAGGGATATTTGAAGTAGATTATGGTTATTTAAAAAAGGGAGATTTTAATGTGATAGTATCTTCTGGATATGGAACTTGGGGACCTCCTATAAGAATAGGAAGTAGGAGTGAAATTGTAAATTTAAAAATAAAATTTCAAAATAATAATCAGTTAACAGAACATAATTAATTACTATTAAAAATGACGACCTTTTAGGGCCGTCATTTTTAGTTATTGTTTTTTATTCATAATTTTATTTCTAATTTCTTTAAACTTAGGGAATGCTTTTTTATACATATTATATATAAAAGAATTTATAACAAGATCGAATTCACCAATGAATTCTACGAAGTTTCCATTAAAGCCTTTTTTGAATTTATACAGCCCATACAATGGATTCTCAGGACTTAAATCTCCAGAGACTCCTCTAAAGTCGTATAGATAGCATTCTAAATCTATACTATCTGTAATCATAGCCCATTGCATAAGGAAGTTAGGCATAGTATCTCTAAGAATATTTTCAGATGCTCCATAAAGGTACCATGCCTTTCCTCCATAATAAAGGTAAATGGACCCAGAAAGATATATTTCTTTATTTTTATAAGGCTCAATATCAGCAATCTTTTGAGTGAAGCCCTCTATTTGTCTTTCTGAATCTTTAAGTCTATTTTCTTGATCTGCAAGCTTTTTACTTAATCTTGAAGCTTTACCTTCATCAGTTTCAGCAACTAAATTTTCTTTAAGTTCATTAATCTTTATAATAGCTCTATTTCTAGCATCTTGTTGCTTTTTAAGCTTTTCTTCTAATCTAGTAAAATCTTTTTGGTAACTGTATTTTATCATGTAAAGTCTGCAGTAAGGAGAAATATTATTTATCATATCTTTAAAATATTCTTTTCTTCTTACTATAAAATTATCTCTCTTACCTGTAGTAACCATTATTTCATGAAATTTGGTAAGAACTTCTTCAGTAAGATTAGTTTTATCATACCATTCAACGGAAAGGCCTCTATCTTCAGCTACCTTAATATTGTATCTAGTTTTACTTGAAAAGTTCTTGAAAACTTGATTCTTTATATTATTTTTTTCTCCTTCCGTTGGTAAATCTAATCTAAATACAAAATTTGGTTGGATAGCCTCGAAGTTTTTACTATCTGTATTCTTATAATTAGAACTTCTGAGGAAGTCTCTTACAGTTTTACCCTTTTCTTGGATTACTTCGTTTTCAGCAAGATGAATATCAGGGTCTACTGTAATAAAAGCAATTTTATTGCTTTTTGCAAAAGTCTTTAGATATTCTGTAAATTCTATAACTAAACTTTTATTTTCATAGTCACAAGTAAAACCTCTTGGTATGTATCCCATATAAGAATTTATATAAGGAGCTTTTCTTAAGAGTATTGTAGCAGTTAAAACAATATCATTATTTTGATCATAACCAGCTATAAATCTTACTTCCCATTCCTTTTTTACCTCAGACCAGTAAGAGGTTTGAAATATATGTCCCTTCTTATGTTCATTATTGAACTTGTTTACTTCTAATGGATTTATTTCTTTAAAACTATACAATCAAAATTCCTCCCTTAATATTTGTGGGATAAGCCACAGAACTAATAATATGAACGCATAAGACTATTGTAATACGAAAAATAAAGAAATTTCAAGGGAAATACTTATATAATAAATTGTTGATAAAAAGTTACGAGTAGACAATTGGTACTATTTAAGGTATAATCTGTAAGGTATGAGTTTGAAGAAAAAATTAATAATTTGTAAATAATTTTACAAAAATGTAAAATGGAAATCATTGACATTGTTATAAAAAACTATTTAATGTTATAATTTGAATTAGATAAAAAAGGTAGGGGAGGGTAGTAGCTCTTGTATATATAGTTATAAGAGCTGAAAACTATGATGAAAAGAGCGATTTCTACTTTAATTGCTTTGAGTGTGGTTATTGGAACTGGTGTACAAGCATTTGCAGAACCAATTACAGAAGCACAACAGAAGCAGATTCAAGAAAACAGAGATAAGTATGCTGACGTAAATAGTAAGATAGATGACTTAACTAGTAAAATAGATGACTTAGATGATCAAATTCAACCTTTAGTTATAAAAATTGATAAAAATAATGATGATATAAAGAAAGCAAAAGGTGAAATTGATTCAACTGAAAAAGCAATTAATAAAGCAAGAAAGGAACTCCAAGACAAGGAAAAAGTCTTTGGAGAAAGAATAAGAGCTATATATAAATCTGGTGGACAAGAAAGCTATTTGGCACTACTTCTTAGTTCAAAGAATATGAATGATTTAGTTTCTAAGATGCAAGCTGTAGGAAAAATAATGAGCATCGATAAGAAGATAATTACTGAGCTTAACAATAAGAAAAAGGAATTAGATGATAAAGTAAAAGAATTACAAGCAAAGAATGAGGAGCTTGAAAAACTTAATAAAGAAACACAAACACAGCTTGATGAACTAAATAAGAAAAAGGACGAGCAACTTAAGCTTGTTGCGCAGTTAAAGGAAGAGCAAAAGAAGGCTTTATCAAATTTAACTGAGAGTGAAAGAGTATTAATTGAATATCCTATTTCAATAATTAACAATTCAGATAGTTCTATTGAGGATTTAAGAAATGCTAGAAAAATGCTTGATGCAGCAAGAGTTAAAGTTGTAAGTTCAGTTATTGAAAAGCAAATACAAGATTATGATAGTAAAGCTGTTAATCTTATAGAAGAAAAAAAGAAGGCTAAGACTACAAGTACTTTTGTACCTAGTAGAGGAGCTGTTCCAGCTTCAAGTGCTCCAGCACCAAGTGCTTCAGCATCATCTGTAGTATCTTATGCGTATCAGTTTTTAGGAACTCCTTATGTTTGGGGAGCAACAGGCCCAAGTACTTTTGATTGTTCAGGATTCACATCATATGTATATAGAAAGTTTGGAGTTAACATAGGAAGAACTACGTATGATCAAGTCACTGTTGGTACACCAGTATCTCGCGGAGAGTTACAGCCAGGAGACTTAGTATTTGAAAGAGGTTCAGCTTCAGCTCCTCAGCATGTTGGTATATATGTTGGCGGAGGTCAAATAATACATGCACCAAGAACAGGTGATGTAGTAAAAGTTGGTCCAATTTATGATTATGTGGCAGCTAGAAGAGTAAATTAATTTAAAGAGCTAGATTACTAGCTCTTTTTTAATTTGCAGTAGTTGGGTATAATAAATAATGACATTTAGACGGAGGAACAAAGAGCAAATGAGAATTATAGATAAGGAAATGATAAAAACACTGGTTTGGGATGGTGAAACTTTAGATGATTTACAATTAAAAGGTATTCATCTTATACAGAAGAAGGATGCTTTTAGATTTGGGGTTGATGCTGTTTTGTTAGCTAATTTTGCAACTGTAAGAAAAGGTAATGAAGTTATAGATTTGTGTACTGGCACAGGGATTATTCCTTTTATAATAGCTGGTAAGACTGAGGCGAGAAGAGTTACAGGTATAGAGATACAAAGAGAAATGGTTGAAATGGCTAATAGAAGTACACAACTTAATATGCTGGAAGATAGAATTACTTTTATAGAAGAAGATCTTAAGAATTTAAAAATTATGAAATCTATACCTAAGGCAGACGTTGTTACTGTAAATCCCCCATATAAACTTAATCAGTCTGGAATTCTAAATCCAAATGATAAAACTGCCATTGCTAGGCACGAAGTTTTATGCAATTTAGAAGATGTTATTATAGCTTCTAGAATACTTCTTAAGGATAATGGACGATTGTATATGGTTCATAGACCAGAAAGATTAGCTGATATTCTTTGTCTTATGAGAAAACATAAAATAGAACCAAAGAGAATTAGAATGGTTCATCCTAACACGAAGAAAGCGCCTAACATCATTCTTGTAGAAGGTCAGAGAGATGGAGGACAATTTTTAAAGTTGGAACCACCTTTATATGTTTATAATGATGAGGGTGGGTATAGTGATGAAATTAATAGAATATATGGAAGGGAGTAGGGGGAAATGAGCAAACTTTATTTAGTGCCTACACCTATAGGTAATCTCAAAGATATAACTTTAAGAGCATTAGAGGTACTTAAAGATGTAGATGTCATAGCTGCAGAGGATACTAGACAAACTTTAAAGTTATTAAATCATTATGAAATAAAGAAAACTCTAATAAGCTATCATCAGCATAATGAACTTGGAAAAAGTGAGAGCATAATTGATAGAATTAGGAAAGGTGAAAAAATAGCACTTGTTACTGATGCAGGAACGCCTGGAATATCTGATCCAGGTGCTGTAATTGTTCAAAGGTGTATAGACCAAGAAATAGAATTTGAGGTACTGCCAGGGGCAACAGCTATAACAACTGCAGTAGTTTATTCAGGATTAGATACTTCGAAATTTCTATTTAGAGGCTTTTTGCCAAGAGAAAATAAAGATAGAAAACCAATAATAGAAGAACTTAAGAATAGAACAGAAACTCTTATATTTTATGAATCACCACATCGACTTTTAGATACTTTGAAGTTTTTATATGAGAACTTAGGTAATAGAAAAATAGCAGTGTGTAGGGAGCTTACAAAACTTTATGAACAAATATTCAGAGCTTCGTTAGATGAAGCTATAAAATATTTTGATGAAAATTCTCCTAGAGGAGAATTTGTACTTGTTATTCAAGGTAAAAGTTTAGAGGAAATAGAAAATGAAAAAATGGCACAGTGGGAACACCTTACTATAGAAGATCATATTATTAAGCTTATTAATGAAGGGTTAAATAAAAAGGAAGCTATTAAGAAGGTGGCTAAGGAGAGAAATCTTCCTAAATCAGAAGTTTATAAATATTCAACAGAAATATAAAATGTCATAGATAAATAAATAAGTATTAAGTTATTCATTCATTGTAATTTATGACAATCTTTGGGGTTTTAAGTTCTAAATCTTAAAAAGCAAAAAGCACTTCAATATAATTTGAAGTGCTTATATTCAACACCATCAAGGGGAGTGAGGTGTTGTAATAGAGAATAGAATATTATTTGTTGGCCATTTCACAAAGTGAACTCTGGCTAAAACTGGGCAGGCTCGACGCCTGAGAAGTTTTATTTATCGTCTTTTAATTCTTCTAAACAGTTTTTACAGATATTCTTACCCTTGTAGTTTACAACATCTCTTGCATCTCCACAGAATATACAAGCTGGTTCATACTTCTTAAGAATTATTTGTTCTCCATCTACATATATTTCAAGAGCATCCTTTTCAGCTATATCTAGAGTTCTTCTTAACTCTATAGGAATTACTATTCTTCCTAATTCATCTACTCTTCTAACTACACCTGTTGATTTCATTGTTATTCCTCCTCAATTTTTACATCGTTCGACAAATTCTATAATAATACTAACAAAAATGTAATATAAAGTCAATACGTTATTCAGAAAAAAATGTTTTTATTTACATTTTTTTTATTTTTATATCATCTAATATAAAATATACTACCATTTTTTTGAAAAGTCAATAGGTCTTTAAATCAATAAACTTATATTTTTTTATTACAAAAAAAAGCTTGTACCCCTATTTATGGATATGTATACGTTTGTAATGGTTATAATTTAACGGAATATGGAAAAAATAAACTATATGTGAAAATAATAAGTTGATAAATAAAATAAGTAAATTGTTGGAATGATGGATAAGCTATGTCGAAAAAAAACATATGTTATTTAAATAAAAAATCTTATATAATCAATATATGTAACTAAAAGGTATTTTGCTTATAATTAATACTGAGAAAAGAAAATATATAACTTTAATTAAATATTAAGTAAATATTTACCACGCAGTTTAACGTACTAATAGTACATTTTGCAGTTAATTGTAAAAATAATGTAATATTTTTTTCAGAATATTATCAGGGAACTATTAAAAAAATATTTATAGGTAGGGAATCATCCTCTAAATATCAATAATTTGTCCACAAATAATATGTGGATAATGTGCAAAAGTTTGAATTTTTATCCACAGCTTATTGGATTGTGAGAACTTATCAACATATACTGTTGATAAGTTGTGAATAAATAATGATTATTATTGAAGTATGTGTATGTAGTATTTAAAATGTAAATAATTAATCTAAAATAGATTAAGGTAACTTGTAATGGGTTTATATATACTATATAATGATAATAGGTAACAAAGTTGATGAGTATTAAGGGTGTTGAATTCTAGTCAGATTCCATTTTGTGAAATGGCAGCAAATAAAAGTGCAAAAATAGAAAGTTTAGAGGTGTAGATATGGAAACTAAAAAATTCGATGCTAGTCATGTTATGAATCTAGCGGAAGAAATGTCAAAAAACAATATAGTTTCGTATAACGATCTTCCTAAATATGATTTATTCTTATCACAAGTTATTGATTATTTAAATGATAAGTTTATTGATGATAAATATACAAATAATATAGTACAGAATTATATTAAGAGTGAAGTTATATCTAAACCGGAAGATGGAAAAAAAAGAGGATATACTAAAGTTCATTTAACTCAATTACTATTGTTAAGTTATATGAGGCCGCTATTAACCACTGAAGAGATAAAGAAAGTTTTTAGACTTGCATTCAATGAAATAAATGATAGAGAAGATGATATAATTTCATGGGAGGATGCTTATAAGGTTTTCTCAGAAGTCCAGACTGAAAGTTTGAAAGAGTTTTTAAAAGATCCTTTATTTGATGAATCTAAGTTAGAAAATACAATAAAGAGTTTACATTTAGAAGAAACAGATGAAGAGAGAATTAGGATATTCCTTATGGTGATGGCTCTTATAGCACAGGCAAGCGTTATTAAAAAGCTTGTACAAAAATTAGTTAGTCAGTATAATGCAGAATAGTCATATAAGGTTTTTTACCTTATATGGCTTTTTTTATAACGATTTTTATTACAGTATATATAGATACACAACTTCATAACTGAATTTATAATTCAGACATATAAGTTTATATTGAATTAAGAATTATAGGGAAAGTATTGCATTCCGAGATTACTTTCCAAAGCTAGTTAGGTATTGGAATTGTGTATCTTTAGTAAATAAATTAATATTAGTTTTATCTAATTATAAAATTTAGTATTAAATTAAAACTTTCTAATATGTGCATATCTAATGAGTGAGAGGAGGATGATATCATGGATAGTATGGTTCAACTTATAGGTAATCTAGGCTTTCCCATCACAATTTCTCTTTATTTACTTACTAGAATTGAGGGGAAATTAGAGAACTTAACAACTAGTATTAACAATCTATCACAGGTAGTTTCTAATATTAAAAATAATACCCCTTAGTGTGAAAAATATAGGTATTGTTTTAGTCTAAAGGATTAGACTTAGCTATTATCGTTATACAACTTTAAATTACTTAGGAGAAGTTATGATAAAGAAGGAAGTTAAGGTTTCTGTAAGAAATCTTGTACAGTTTATTTTAAGAAAAGGAAATATTGATAATAGGTTTATAGGAAAAAGTAGAGCACAGGAAGGGATAAAAGCTCATCAAAAACTTCAAAAACAAAATAAAAATGATTATGATAATTATGAAAAGGAGGTTTATCTAAAGCATGTCTTTTCTTTTGATGACTTAAATATTGCTGTTGAAGGAAGAGCAGATGGAATAATTGTTGATAATAATGATGTTATTGTAGAAGAAATAAAAAGTACAAATAAAGAGCTCATACATATAGATGCCGATTATAATCCTACGCATTGGGCTCAAGTTAAGTTTTATGCTTATATATATTCCATACTCAATGGATTAGAAAATATAAGTGTTCAGATCAGTTATTATCAGCTTACATCAAATGAAATAAAAACCATAAGAAAATTATTTTCTATTAATGAACTGAAGCTATTTGTAGAAGATGTTTTAGAAGGATATTATAAATGGGCTAAGCTTTCTTTAAGTTGGATTAATGAGAGGAATACCTCAATAAAAAGTACAGCATTTCCTTTTAAGGAGTATAGAAAAGGGCAAAGAGAACTAGCAGTATCAGTATACAATACCATTAGAGAAGGTGGAGTACTCTTTGCTCAAGCACCTACTGGGATAGGAAAGACTATATCTACAATTTTTCCTGCAGTTAAAGCTATTGGAGAAGAGAGCGGTGACAGGATATTTTATCTAACAGCTAAAACTATCACCAGAACTGTGGCGGAAGAGGCATTTAAAAGATTAAGAGACAAGGGATTAAAATTTAAGACTATAACCCTTACTGCTAAAGACAAAATATGCTTTAATGAGAGAATAGGATGTAACCCTGAGCAGTGTCAATATGCTCTTAATTATTATGATAAGGTGAATAATGCACTATTTGACGTAATAACTAATGAACAGTATTTTTCACGGGAAATAATAGAACAATATTCTATAAAATATAATATATGTCCATTTGAGTTTTCTTTAGATTTAAGTTATTGGTGTGATGGTATAATATGTGACTATAATTATGTATTTGATCCTAGGACTTATTTAAAAAGATTCTTTGATGATATAAATGAAAGATATATATTTTTAGTGGATGAAGCCCATAATCTAATAGATAGAGGAAGAGATATGTTTTCTGCTGAAATATTAAAAAGTAATATTTTGGAAGGAAGAAAATTTGTTAAAGGAAAGGTACCAAAGTTATATAAATCCTTAAATGCATTAAATTCTTTTATGGTTGATGTAAGAAGAAGTGGAGAAGAGCAGGATGAAAAGTCATATTTACTAGAAGGAGAACCAAAGGATATTTATCCTCTTATAAGAAATTTCTTAAAAGAGTCTGATGAATACCTAGTAAAGAATCAAAATGTAGAAGGATATGAGCACATTTTAGAGTTATACTTTGATTTAAATGCTTTTGTTAATATGTCAGAATACTATGATGAGGGGTATTTAAGTTATGTGGATTGTTCTAATAAGGATGTAGCGCTAAAACTATTCTGCATATATCCTAGAAACAACCTTCAGCAAGGTATTAAGAGAGCACATAGTACTATTGTTTTTTCAGCAACTTTAACTCCTTTAAATTACTTTATTGATATACTAGGCGGAGAAGAAGGAAGTTATAAGATGAAGCTTTCTTCGCCATTTAATTCAGAAAACTTGTGCCTTATGATATCGCCTATTTCTACACGATATAAACGAAGAGAGCAAACTTTCTCAATTATAGTGGATTACATATATAAATTTACTCAAGGGAAAAAAGGTAACTATATGATTTTCTTCCCTTCCTATGCATATATGATGAAGATATATGAGCTGTTTAAATATACCTATCCTAATTTGAATATAATTTTTCAAAAAGGAGAAATGAAGGAAGAGGAAAGAGAAAATTTTTTAAACTGTTTTAAAGAGAACCCAGTAAACACCTTAATAGGGTTTTGTGTAATGGGAGGAATATTTTCAGAAGGTATAGATTTAACTAATGATAGGTTGATAGGTGCAGTTATAATAGGGGTAGGACTTCCACAGATATGTTTTGAAAGAGAGATAATAAAGCAATACTTTGATGAGTTTAAAGCTGCTGGATATGATTATGCGTATACTTTTCCGGGAATGAATAAGGTACTACAGGCAGCTGGGAGAGTTATAAGAACGGAAGAGGATAGGGGAGCAGTTTTATTAATTGATGACAGATTTTTAACTTCTAAGTATATTTCTTTAATGCCAGAAGGGTGGAAAAACTTCTCTATGGTTAATACTAAAGAAAACATAAATCAAGTTTTAAAATATTTTTGGAATTAATTGTGTTTTTCATTGATTTGCTGTCGTTTAATAAAGTGAAATCTGGTTAAAGCTGAGTAGGATTCATGTCTGTTTAGCTTTATTTAAGATTTGAAGAAAAGCGTTAATGAAGAAATTCAGCTCTTTAAATTGAACTGAATTTCTTTTTTTATTAACAATTTTTAATTATTCATTAACTGTTATGGTATAGGTGCATTTAAAGCTTTTATTTATTTCTAAGCTTATTATGCCTTCTTTATTTTTGAATTCTCCTCTAAAGTCATCATAGTCTGCATGTCCAAACCATGGTTCAATACAAACAAAAGGAGCACCTGAAGGTTTTGACCATAAACCTAGATATGGAAATTCATTGAAATCAAAAGTCACGTTTTTAGAGTGATTTTTTGATTTTAATGTAATCGTATGAGATTTTAAACTATTAAATACAAGAGCATCATTCTTGAAGAGTTCTGTTGTAAGGCCTATAATGTTCTCTTCTTTTAATAATGGTATTTTTTTCCCCGAAAAGTATCCATCAGATGTTAATTCCATAGTTGAAGCAGTTTCTTTCTCACTAAATTCAAAGTAATAATCCTGGAAATTTTCATTTTCTAATATAGGACACTTAAAGGCTGGATGCGCACCTATTGAGAAGTATATATCTGTATTGTCTAAGTTATTTACGATATATTCAATTTTAACTGAAGAATCTTCTAAAGTGTATTTTATCTGAAGTGAAAACTTAAATGGATATTTTTCTAGAGTTACTTTTGAATGTTTAAGTTCAAAAGTAAGTGAGTTTTCAGTTTGTTCAAAAAGATTGAACTCTGAAGTTCTAGCAAGGCCATGTTGAGGAAGTTCAAATGTTTTGTTATTAATAATATATTTGTTATCGTATACTTTGCCTACAATAGGAAATAGTATAGGAGCATGGTACTTCCAATATGTTTCATTACCATCCCATAAGAATTCGGTATTAGTTTTTTTCCCTTTAATACTATGAAGTTCCCCTCCAAAAGTAGAAGCTGTAATCTTTAATAAATTATTTTCTAAGGTTTTTAGCATTTATTAAACACCCTTTCTTTATTTGCTACCATTTCACAACGTGAAATCTAGGTCGAATTTAATAGGATCTATACCTATTAAATTTTATTTTACTATAAAAAATAGAGCATAGTTTTATGCTCTATTTATTTTAATAACTTAAATTTAAAATTTAGGAGTCGCTGCAGTTGGTTTTACATCCTCGAATATATACTTTTGCATTTGTTCCTTAGTAGCTTCTTCATCAAATTTTAAATACCATACACCATTTATTGTAGCTCCTGTACAATAGCCATCAAGTGGAAATCTTTCCTGTTCTAGATTGGTAACTCCAGTACTTAAAGCATTTGTACCAATTTTTATTAAGTTAATAGAGCTTAAACTTGTTTCAACATATGGTAACAACTTATTAACCATTGATGGATAATTTGCAACACCTGCGTTCTTAATTTTGTTGAAAAGTGCAGTTAAAACAGTTCGCTGTCTTTCAGTTCTTTCAAAGTCGCCATTTCCAACATATCTTATTCTGGTATATGCAACGGCTTGTACTCCGGATAATGTTTGAAGTCCAGGCTGTGAAATATGTTTTCCAGGTTGTTTGATAATGTCTGCAACGCTGTCAATATATGCATTAACCATTTTAACTTCATAATCTTTAATGTTTATATCAACACCACCAAGTTCATCTATAATTTTAGATAATTCTCCAAAGTTAACAGCAACGAAATCTTTTATGTTTAATCCATAGTTTTGATTCAATGTCTTTATTGCTAGCTGTGGTCCACCAAAGGCATAGGCATGATTTAATTTATCCTTTCCGTAACCTTCTATGGCTACATAAGAATCTCTCATAATTGAAGTCATCTTAATCTTTTTAGTCTTTGTATCAATAGTAAGAACCATTGTAGAGTCGGATCGACCTCTTTCACCTGGATTCATTTGGTCAACTCCAAAGAATGCTATGTTTATGATGTCATCTTCTTTATCTTTAAATTGTTCTGTAACAGAATTATCAATACCTAAGTCATCATTGCTTTTAGATATTTCAGTTTTATTAACCTTATTTAACAAATTATAAGTATAAAATGCACCAAATCCTATAATGAATATAAGAATAAACAATATAGTTAATACAATTACTTTAGTCTTTTTATTACTTTTATTATTTTTTCTTGAGTGTTTCGCTCTCTTCACCATGTTTCCACCGCCTTAATAAAAACTCAATATTAAAATTATACTATTAAAGTACTTATAAATAAATAATAATCACATAATAATGTCATATTATTTATGTTACTTGTATAAAATTATACGATAGATCCAAGATTAAAAAAATAATTTTTTACTTGATAAATGTAATATAATAAATTAGTTTTTTTGTGAGAATATTAATAAATGGATTTATAATACATTGCTATGTAGACACATAAAGATAAACAATCTCATAAAAAATTTATTAATAATAAGATAATCTACTATAAAAATTTTTAGTAAGGTGATTGAATGGATAAAGATTGTTTACTAAGAAGAAATTGTTTTTTTATCATAGTTAAAAAGCTAATAAAAAAGGTAAAGAAAGATGATATATTTGCTCTAGCTTCTCAGCTTGCTTATAATTTAATACTTGCCTTTTTTCCTTTTCTTATGTTTCTTATGACATTAGTTGGGTTAAGTAACTTAAGTAGTAACGATGTCTTAGTAAGTTTAAAGAGTATTCTACCCTTGAATGCTTATGAGCTTATTGAGTCTACAGTAGTAGAAGTGGTAGAAAGTCAACAGAAAGGACTTTTATGGCTCAGTATTTTGCTTGCGTTATGGACATCTTCTTCAGGTTTTAGTGGAGTAATTAAAGGGCTTAATAAAGCTTATGAGGTCAGGGAAACACGATCTTATTTTAAAGTAACCTATATATCTATTCTTTGTACTTTAGCATTTGCTTTAATGATAATAATAACTTTGTTTCTAATGGTTTTTGGAGATCTTATAGGTAAATTTCTAATTATAAAGTTTCCTTTCGATAAAGCCATAAAATTTGCATGGGATATGTTCCGATTTATTATTCTTATATCTATGATGATTTTAATTTTTGCATCTTTATATTACTTTACTCCAAATAGAAGACTTACTTGGTCAGAGGTTTTGCCAGGTGCAGTCATAAGTACAATAGGATGGTTAGCTACCTCCTATGGTTTTTCGTTTTATGTAAATAACTTTAGTAATTATTCTAGGTTTTATGGTAGCCTAGGAGCAATATTCGTGCTTATGACGTGGTTATTTTTAACCTCCTTACTACTTCTTCTTGGAGGAGAAATAAATGCTGTGTTAGCAGAAGATTATTAAAAAACTCGACCAAAATTGGTCGAGTTTTTTAATATCCATTTGGGTGATTTTTATGCCAGTTCCAAGCTGTTTCAATGATAGTTTCAAGAGAGTTGAATTTAGGCTCCCAACCTAATTCCTCAATTGCTTTCTTTGAGGATGCTATTAAAACTGCAGGGTCCCCAGCTCTTCTTGGAGCAACTTCTGCTGGTATAGGATGACCAGTTACCTTTCTTGCGACATCTATTACTTCTTTTACAGTGAAACCAGTGCCATTTCCAAGGTTGTATATTCTGCTTTCTCCGCCATTCATGAGTCTTTGTAATGCTAGAGAATGAGCAGAAGCAAGATCCGATACATGTATGTAGTCTCTTACACAGGTACCATCCTTTGTATCATAATCATCTCCAAACATCATAATTTTATCTCTTTTTTCTAAAGCTACTTGTAGTATAAGTGGTATAAGATGAGTTTCAGGTGAGTGATCCTCTCCAATCTTACCGTTTATATGTGCTCCAGCAGCATTGAAATATCTAAGAGCAGTGTATTTTATTCCATAAGCATTGTCACACCACTTCAGTATTTTTTCAACTAATAGCTTGGATTCACCATAAGCGTTAGTTGGGTCATTTTTATCTTCCTCTAAGATTGGTATACTTTCAGGTTCTCCATAGGTTGCTGCTGTTGAAGAAAATACTATGTATTTAACATTATGAGCCCTCATTGCCTCAAGAAGAGTTATTGTACCAGATACATTATTATTAAAGTATTTTAAAGGCTCACTCATACTTTCGCCTACTAAAGAATATGCAGCAAAATCAATAACTGCTTCTATATGATTTTCAGTAAATACTTTATCTAATATAGTTCTATCTCTTAAGTCTCCTTCGTAAAGCTTACCCCCTAAGATAGCATCTTTATGGCCTTTTTCAAAGTTATCAAGTATTACAACATCTTTTCCACTTTCTAACAACTCTGCTACCATGTGACTTCCTATATAGCCAGCACCACCACAAATTAATATTGCCATTGATATCCCTCCTTTAAATGTATAATTATATTATAATACTATTGCTAATAATACTACTAGAGATTTGAAGTTAAATTATTATTGTAGTAAAATATTTACAGTTATATCTTTACGGAGGGATGGCAAATATGAAAGAAACTAAAATGAGAAATAAGTCTAATAAGCAAAAGATAATAATTATATTTGGTCTAATAATTGCATCAGCTTTACTAATAGCAGTAGGAGGATCATATTACTACATTAATAAGATTAATAGAGTAAAACTTGATGAAAATAAAATAGGAGTAACAGATGTAAATCAAGTTCCTATAAATGATGATAAAAGTACACAATCTGGAAGAAATAAGGTCAAAAATATACTTCTTCTTGGAGTAGATAATCAAGAAAAAGCTTCTGATTCAAATATAATAATAAGCTTAGATGATACTTCAAAACAAATAAAACTATCTTCATTGATGAGAGATACTTACGTAGAGTATGGACCAGATAAGGTGAATAAATTAAACTATGCTTACCATTATGGAGGGCCAGAATTATCTGTAAAAACTATAAATGAAAAATTTAAATTAGACATAACTGACTATGTAAAAGTAGATTTTAATGGTCTTACCAAGATTATAGATCAAGTTGGTGGAGTGGAAATTAATGTAAGGTCATCGGAAGTTAAGTCACTTAATGGATATGCTAAAGATATAGCAAGTATTGGTAAAACTCAATATACTCCTATAAGTAGGTCAGGAAACCAAGTTTTAAATGGACAACAAGCAACTGCATATTGCAGAATTAGATATGTAGGAAATCAAGACTATGAAAGAACCGAAAGGCAGAGAAGAGTTCTTGAGCAAATATTTAGTAAGTTGAAGGATAAATCTGTTACTGAATACCCAACAATACTTTCTAATATACTACCTTATATTGAAACTAGCTTAAATAGAATTGAAATAATAAGTGTAGCAACGACAATTTCTAACTATGGAAAGAATGGCATAAAGGAAACAAGATGTCCTTATGATGGTCTAAGGCAGGATGCTATGGTTAATGGAATATATTACATGAAGTGGAATGAAGAAGAAAACGTTAAAAAACTTCATCAATTTATTTACTTACAATAACATTTAGGGATAAGTGTTATGTAATCAGGTTATTATTTAGTAATTAAAGATAAATAACTTTAATTCTTAAACAATTCATGAAAAGTAAAGCTGAATAGGCTCGATGCCTGGTCAGCTTTATTTATTGTTATTTAACTACATAAGTCTATAAAATTAATAAGTCTCTCCTAGTTTTATATATTATTTTTATATCGTTATAAGTCGAATATAAAAGTACTGTGCTATAATGAATTAATTGAAGTAGGAAATATGGAGGTGTACATATGACAACACTATATCTTACAAGACATGGTGAAACTCTTTGGAATGTAGATAAAAGAATGCAGGGATGGGGAAATTCACCTTTAACTGATCTTGGAATAAAGCAAGCTGAGAGTTTAAGTGAGAGATTAAAGGATGAAGTAATAGATGTTATTTACTCAAGCCCTATAGAAAGAGCGTATAAAACTGCTGAAATACTTAAAAGAGGTAGGAATATAGATATAATAACTCATGAAGGATTAAAAGAAATTCATGTGGGGGAATGGGAAGGATTAACTCTTGATGAAATTTCAAGAAGTGAACTTTATGGTGAACAGTTACAAAACTATTTCTATAATCCAAACAAGTATAAACCTTTTGGAGGAGAAACTATTGATGCACTTTCAGAAAGATGTGAGAAAGCTATTAAAGAGATTATAACTGAGAATAAAGAAAAGAAGATTCTTATAGTAACTCATGGAATAGCATTAAAAATGATAATGATGTATTTTATGAAGGTTACAAAAGAAGAAATAATGAAGTTGCCAGTTATGGGACAAGCTGGATTAACTCAAATTGAAGTATATGATGATAATTTTGATATTATTTTAAATAATGATATCTCTCATTATGGAAGAGATTTCACAACTAAAGGATGGTAGAATATAATCAAAGTGCATTAGTTTATACCTAAATGAAATTTTCTTTAATTTAGAGTAATTTATGGTAGACATTCAAAAAATACAAATAACAATTATAAATAAAAGTGAATAGGTATCGAACCTATTTACTTTTACCTATATTTCGCTTTGTGAAATGGCAGCAAATAAAACTTATAACAATAGCTTAAATTGAGCTAAATACAGGCTTGATTTAAGCTATTTATTTTTATTTAATATAATTTTACAAAGTATAATTTTTATTTTTATATTATCTTCTATAAGTTTAAAGCTAATTGAAATTAATATATTTATACTAATTTTTACACAAGGTTGCATAAAAATTGTTTGTATGGATAGAATTTACAATGAGAATTTTCAGGAGGTTATAATATGAATAAGATTGTTTTATTAGGCAAATTAATTAAAGACCCTGAACTAAGATTAGTTGAAGGCCATGAAAAGGTTTATACGAAATTTATAATTGCTGTAGAAAGAAACTTTAAGTCTTCTGATGGAGAGAGAAAAGCAGACCTTATTCCTGTAACTATATGGGGAAGAAAAGCTGAGGTAGTATGCCAATACATGAAGAAAGGCAGCATAATTAGTCTAAGCGGAAGATTAAGAACTGGAAGCTATGAAGATAAAGATGGAAATAAAAAGTATATAGCGGAGGTTGTGGCAGAAGACTTTAGGTTTGTTGGAAACAGAAGAAACGAAGAAAATGGAGACATGACTAGCGACAATAATAATTAAAAGAATGTGTCGAGTACTTTTTCAGTCTCGGCACATTCTTTTAAGGTTAATATCTTGACAACTTAATTAAATTTTTAAATGATACCTTTAGATAAAACTTCAGACTTAGTTAAGCATTTATCTAAGGCCTTTATTATTATAGTAGATTTTGATATATTACCTATTAATATACCTGCTACAATTTTATTATCCTTAAAGAATAACTTTATATATTTATTATTTAATATATCTTTTGAGGTTATTTGTTCAAGTGAAGAATCACTAAAATCTATTATTCCTGCTGAGAATATATGCGTTCCCATAACACTAAATATTGTTGAAGATACGAAGTTTTTAAAGTAAGCTTCGTCAGATGCAGCATTAGCCCCAGCTACTTTACCCATTTCAATTGCTGCTGGCCAATTACCGAATATTACGCCATCCAGCTCGGCGACATCACCACAAGCAAAGATATCTTTTATATTTGTTTCCATTTTACTATTCACTACAACACCTTTGTCACATTCTATACCAGCGATTTTTGGAAGTTCTATATTTGATCTAATACCTGCTGAAAATAGAAGTAAATCACAATCTAAAACTTTATCATTTTTTAGTTTTACTCCAACAACTTTATTATTTTTAATTATTACTTCTTCACAAATTTCTTCAAGTATTATCTCTATGCCAGAGTTACTAATAATATTCTTAAATATTTGTGAACCTTCTTCATCCAGTTGTCTAGGGAGTAGTCTTGGGAAATGTTCTACTACAGTAATCTTAGGACCCAGCTTATTTAATTCGTAAGCAGCCTCAAGACCAAGAAGGCCTCCTCCAACTACTACTACGTTTTTTGAAATCTTTATTGCTTTTTTTATTTCATAAGCATCATTTAAATTCTTTATTGTAAATACACCATTTACAGATTTGTAGTTAAATGAATTTAGTTCGCTAATATCATTATCTGAATTTGAACTTACCTTAATAGAAGGTATAAAGTTGTAACTTCCATTAGCTAAAATTAACTTATCATAGTTTATTTCCTCATTATTACTTAGTATAATTTTTTTATCTTTAGTATCTATAAGTTTTACAATTGTTCCAAGAATTTGTTTGATGTTATTTTCATCATACCACTTCTTGGAGGTTATATAGAACTTATCGTCTTTAATATTATCACTTAATAAGTCTGAAAGCATAGGTCTAAAATATGAACGAACCTCTTCTTCAGAAATAATCTTTATTAAACATTTGGAATTTCGTTCTCTTATAGATTTAGCAGCATAGAACCCTGCAGCACCATTTCCTATGATAACAAAAGTTTCATTAGTTTCTAGTTTAAAATCTTCCTTTACAGTTCTTTCAATTTCAACGAACTGATCTCTACCAGCACCACAAACTGGGCAAATTTCAGGGGCAATATCATATTCGAAAATTTCACCGCAAACTACACATTTCCACAGCTTGAGCTTGCCATCTCCACTTTTTGCTTTTTCTACTGATAAATTTGTTTCAGGATTATATTTCGAATGTTCTTTTCCTAAAATCATTTTTGCAAAGCCTATACCAAATTCAAAAGCTTTTTGAAGATCTTCTTGCGATGGTTTAAAGTTTATCTTTAATCCTGGTCCATGTATCTCCATTTTCAACTCAGCAAGTCGTGTTTCAATTCTTGGTACAGCCTCCCCACTCCAACCATAAGAACCAAATGCTCCAGCGACCTTTCCACCATGGACTATAGGATTAAGTTTTGAGAGTATATCTCTTATTGGTTCGAGGAGTTCACCAACTATAGTTGGTGAACCAAATAGTATACCATCAGAATCAGAAATATCTAGTAGTATATCTTTCATATCGCAGTGAATTACATTACATAGTTTAATCTCAAAATCACCTACAGAGTTTATTCCATCGGTTATTTTACTTGCTAATTGTTCAGTATATCCATAAGCAGAAACATAGGATATTGTGACTTTCTTTTTTTTATCCTTATTTAATGCAGCAGGAGTACTCCATTCTTTATAAAGATTAACTATTTCCCATGGGTTTTCTCTTAAAATAGGACCATGGCCTGGACATATAGTATCTATTTCTAAGTTTTTTATCTTATCAATAGCTTTTAACACATAAGGTTTAAATGGACCCATAATGCAATCATAGTAATATTTTAATGCTTCCATATAATTATCCGTGTTTAAAATTAAATCATTGTATACTTCTTCAAAACAGTAGTGACTTCCAAAGGAATCACAAGTCATTAATAACTTATCTTCCGGTATATAAGTATAAATTGAGTCTGGCCAATGTAGAAATGGAGCAGATATAAATCTTAATGTTTTATTGCCTAAATTTAAAGTATCACCATCAGAAACTATTATTGATTCGAAATCTCTATTTGCAATTTTCTTCATGAATTTTATTGCTGCTGCTGAACCTACAACTTTAGCTTTAGGTGAAAGCTCTAATAGTTTTACAACTGAACCTGAATGATCTGGTTCGGTATGATCTACAATAATATAATCTATATTATTGATGTTAACATTTAGAGTTTTTAACCTTGTTATATATTCCTCGAAGAACTGCTCCTTAACAGTTTCAAAAATTGCAACTTTTTCATTTCCATTTACAACATATGAGTTATATGTTGTTCCATAGGGAGTATACATAATAATATCAAAAATTCTTAAATTAGGGTCAAGGGCACCAACCCAATAAATATCCTTTTTAATTTCTAGTGATTCCACTTTACAACACCTTCCTTTAAATATCACTTAACATATATTTTTAAAAAATAAACTAGGTTATTTAATAATTATTATTACTTATATAATTTATTATACACATATTATTAAGAAAGTAAATATAGGCTTTTGTTTTTTTTGTTAAAAATTATTTACAACTTTTTATATAAATTTTTGATAAAATAGATGTATATTTTAATAATATACTCAATATCTACTATAAGTTAAAATTATCATTTAGATATCAGATAATGTTACTTATATTAAAAATAAGAGAAAAGGAGTGTACAAATGAGAGAATTATTTTGGGTGTTTTTGCTTTCTGCAGTACCTATTGTAGAACAGCGAGGGGCTATTCCTTTGGGATTTTTTTATGGATATAATCCTCTGTTAATTTTTATTGTAGGCTTTTTAGGAAGTTTACTACCTGTACCATTCATACTATTACTTTTTAATACCATATATAACTGGCTTAAGAAAAATCCTAGATTTGAAAAGGTTGTAGTTCTTATTGATAGTAAAATTAGTAAAAATAAGGGCAAAATCGAAAAGTATAAAGAAATAAGTCTTATAGCTTTTGTAGCTATACCCTTACCGACTACAGGGTTATGGACGGGAAGTGCGATAGCTGCATTTTTAGGATTAGATTTTAAGAAATCATTTATATGCGTAGCTATAGGTGGAATACTATCTGCACTAATAATAACATCTATATGCATGTTTTTTCCTACATTCTTTAATGTTAGAATAGTTTTAGATGCACTTTTTGTGTAAGAGAACACCTATTTTTGGTATTTTTATCAATATTTTTTAAATTTTATATTGCATTTTAGTTTTTATGTGATATAATATAATTAAATACATGATAACGTATTCAAGAGACTTTCAACTATGGTATTATGGGGAATTTAAAGGGATATAATAAGAAGAAAAAGGAGTTGAGTTTTTCGACTCCTTTTTTGTATAAAATTTTTCTATAACTGTTATAAATATAAACAATTTTCTATTACTTTGAATAATTTTTTTACTAATTGATAAAAATACTACTTGAAATTCAAGTGGGAGGGATACCATGAGAAGTAAAGAGTTTATGAAAAAGGTTTATAGAAACTTTGGAGACTTTGTTAGAGTTGCTACATCTAGAGAGTTGCAGTACTTTATTTTAGATGGAAAATACACAAGTGACTTTAATTACAGAATGAAACAACTTACTGAAGAATTAAATAATAAAAGAAAGATAAATGTTGATTTTGTAGTATTTTTCAATACACGCGGAGAGGTATCTATAATTGATGAAGAATTACTTGGTTCTTATGTTGCAGATAGATATAAGGTTGAGATGGTAAATCACTATAGGATATCTAATTTAAACCATATGGTGAAAATGGTGATAAATGGTGGAGAAAGAGCTCAAAAGGACTTTGTATATATAAGTTTTTCTATACTATATATAATATTTAAAGAAGTTTATAAAGAAATAAAATATAGAAAGGAAGTAGGAAATCTTTATAAGGAATTATTCGACATTCCTGAAGGAGAAAATCATCACTTGCCTTTAACAATATGTTCTTTACTTGTTTGTGAAGATATTTGTAGATATTTGGGAATTAATATTGATCTTAAAGATATCATTAAATCGTAAAAATAGAATATATTTAAAAAAAAGTGTCAACATATGTTTCTGAAATTCGACATATAACCACCTTCTGTATTATTCAATAATTCCATAGATGTAAATAACATCCAGCTAGCATAACATTTTCTTAGTTATTGTGTCATATTATAAAGATAAAAAAAATAAATTCAATTCACATTTTGACACAAAAAAAAGGACATCAATGATAGTATTAAAGAAGAGTTCGATAACAGCTCATTAATGAGTGTTATGTAGCTATAAGGGGGATAATTATGAAGGTTGTTGAAAATTTAATTAAATCAGTTAATTGCGATAATATAAGTTACACATATTCTTACAGATTAATAAGAGATAGCTATAAAAGTAATGATGCATATGGAATAGAAATAGAGAGAGCTGATTATAAAAATGACATAATAGTAAATATAGATAGAGATAGAGTAAAGTTAATTTCACCTAACCTTGAAAAGGTTAGAGGTCTTGTTGTAATGCTTTATGAAAATCAAGTTTCACCAATTCATTTAATTGATATTATAGGTGAAAAAGTAGATGAATGGGTTGCGGATTTTGAAAACTCTTCATATACAATAAAAAACTAGTTAAATAAGCTGGGGAAAGTAACGCTACTTTCCTCTTAATTTTATTTTATTATCAATGTTAGTAGCAGATAAACTTAGGCTTTAGTAAAATTCACAAGTATCTGTGCTTTAAATGGTTTTTTATAAAACTATAAGATCTCATTATAAATTTTTTTATCTTTATCATCTATAGTTGATATTGTTTTATGCCAAATTCCTTTTGTAATTTATAGCTTTTTGAATTAACTATAAATTAGTTGTAAAATATTTTTATAGATAACAGCGATATGTGCTAGTTATAAGTTTATATATAATTTATGGTTAAAAAAGCATTGGGGGTAAGGCAATGATATTAGGAGTTGGAGTAGATATAATAGAAATAGAAAGAATAGAAAAGGCTGTAGTTAGAACAAAATCCTTTATTTCAAGGGCTTTTACAGAAGAAGAGGTAAAACTTTTTATCGAAAAAGGGATGAGATCAGAGGTTATTGCAGGAAACTTTGCTGCAAAAGAAGCTATTAGTAAAGCTTTAGGCACAGGGGTAAGAGGCTTTGAGTTTAGAGATATAGAGATACTTAGGGATAAGCTTGGAAAACCTATAGCAAGGTTTCGAGGAAGAGCAAGAATTATAGCAGAATTAAGAGGGGTTAAAAATATACATATAAGTATCTCACACAATAGGAAAGATGCCATAGCGTATGCTGTCTTGGAAGGTGATGAAATTGAGAGTAGCAACATCAGAGATAATGAGAAATATTGATAAAGCTTGTATAGAAAGCCTTGGAATACCTGGTATTGTTCTCATGGAAAATGCTGCTTTAAAGGTTTTAAAGCATATGGATTTAGAAAATAATCACAATTTTGTTGTAGTATGCGGTAGTGGGAACAATGGTGGAGATGGTTTTGCTATAGCAAGACATCTAAAGGTTAAAGGAAAGTGTGTTAAAGTATTCCTAGTTTCAGATGGGAAAAAACTAAGTGATGATTGTGCAACCAATTATAATATATTAAAAAATTTAGGTGTTAAAATACATAATTTAAACAACATTGAGGATTGTACTAGTTTAAAAGATGCTCTACTGAATAGTGATATGACAGTGGATTCACTTTTTGGAACAGGTCTCTCAAGAAAACTTGATAAATTTTATATAGACATAATCTCAATAGTAAATGAGAACAGCAAATATATATTATCTATTGACGTACCATCTGGAATGGATAGCAATACTGGAAATGTATATTGTAACTGTATTGAAGCTAATAAAACTGTATCTTTTGAACTTTACAAAATAGGTTTTTTAAAATGGAATTGTTATAAGTATATTGGTAAAGTTGTAGTGGAAGATATTGGTATACCAAAATTTATAATTGATAAATATCATGAAGGAGTTTTCATTACTACAGAAAATGTAGTTAGGAATAATATACCTTTACGAGATGTATATGCACATAAAGGTGATTATGGCAGAGCTTTAATTATAGCAGGTTCTAAAGGTTTTTCCGGAGCAGCTTATATTTCTACTCAAGCTGCTGTGAGATGTGGTGCTGGTTTAGTAACTCTATGTACCTCAGAAGAACTTCAGTCAATACTATCTGTCAAGCTAGTAGAAGCAATGACATCTTGTTATAAGGATATAGAGAAACTCGTAAATTACATAAGAAAAAGTAATTGTATAGCCATTGGGCCAGGGCTGGGAGATAACCAGTATACATTATCCTTAGTTAAAGAAGTTTTAATCAATAGTAATTGTCCTATTGTTATAGATGCTGATGGTATAAACGTTTTAAAAAGTAATTTAGATTTATTAAAAGGAAGAAAAGCACCAGTAATAATCACTCCTCATCTTGGGGAAATGGCAAGAATTACTGGATATTCAATTGAATATATAAGGGAAAATCGTTTGGAAGTTGCACAACAGTTTGCAAAGGATTATGGAATAGTAGTACTATTAAAAGGATATAATACTATAATTACAGATGGTAGTAAGACTTATATAAACCCAACTGGAAACAGTGCAATGGCTTCTGGAGGAATGGGTGATTGTCTAACAGGAATAATAACAGGTTTAATAGCTCAAGGATTAGCACCTTTTGAAGGAACTGTTATCTCTGCTTTTATCCATGGATATATAGGAGAAAAGTTATCTGAAAACATGTACTGTGTCAATGCAAGTCATGTGTTGGATAAAATACCAGAAGTTATAAAAGATATTATTAAATAAATAAGAAAGCTTATTTATGGATTTGAAGAAATAGTCTTGATTTCAAGTGTTTTTATAAGATTTTCAATTTAATTGTAAACTTGTTATTTAAAAATTAGAATAAATAAATCTAGTAGTTAATAATAGTATTAATGTATAGTCATAATTCTCTGGAGGCGTTATGAAAAGAAATAGACTATTATTAATACTATTATTTTTTATAGTTGGTATAGTTGCAGTAGCTGCAGCTTATCAAAAATTATATAAAATTACACCAGAAGAAATATTAGATGAAATTAAAGATGTAAAGGCATATACAACAGAGGTAACTTACGTAATTAAAAATGCTAGAGGAGAAATAAAAGAACAAAGTATACAATTTTATGACAGAACTATAGGTACTAGAGTAGAATTTGGACAAGATAGAATCCTCATTTATAAAGATAATAAAATTTTTATAAAAGACTTAAAAAGTAATAATACTTATGAAGTGGATAATAACTTTGATCAATTCTATAAACTTGCCTTTCTTAATGAAATAGGTAGGTATATAATACATGATGAAGAATTTAAATATCATTATAGCAATATTGAAGGAAAAAGATTTTTAGTATTAGAATTTAGCACATTAAGCTCGAATGAAAACCTCTATAAAGAAGTTTTTATTATAGATATAGAAAAAAAGAGCCCAAAAGAAATGATAATTTATGATAAAAGGGGTAATGAAAGGGGGAGAATAATTTATAGCAATTACAAAAAAGCAGACAAACTGGATAAGAAGTTATTTGAAATGTAGCTTAATAAACAGTAATTTCAGTAAGAGGTGAAAATATGAACCACATAAGACCTGTTTGGGCTGAAATAGATTTGGATGCAATAGAGTATAACATAAAGCAGATTAGAAAAGTTGCTAAAAGCAAAGAAATTATTGGAGTAGTAAAGGCAGATGCATATGGTCATGGTGCTTTAGATGTAGCTCCTGTGCTTTTGAAAAATGGAGCAGATAAATTAGCTGTAGCTGTTATAACAGAGGCCTTGGAGTTGATAAATAATGGAATAAATGCACCTATAATAATATTAGGATATACTCCATTAGATTTTGCAAAAGACTTAATCCAAAACAATATTGAACAAACTGTTTATAGCCTAGAATATGCAAAAGAATTATCTAAAAAAGCACAAAAGTTAAATAAGATTGTTAAGGTACACATTGCTCTTGATACTGGAATGGGAAGAATAGGTTTTCTTCCGGATGATCAGGGTGTTAAAGATACTTGTGAGATCAGTAGGCTTCCTAATATAGAAATAGCTGGACTTTTTACTCATTTCTCTACATCTGATGAAAAGGATAAGAACTACACCATGAATCAACTTGAAAAGTATACAAGTTTTTATAATAAGCTTGTTAACCATGGAGTAAATATAAAATTGAGACATGCTGCTAATAGTGCAGCAATAATTGATTTACCAGAAACTCATTTTGATGCAGTGAGACCGGGGATAATTCTCTATGGTTATTATCCTTCTGATGAAATCATAAAAGAAAAGATAGATTTAAAGCCTGCATTAACGTTAAAAACTAACGTCGTACATGTTAAAAAGATGCCAAAAGGTATGTACATAAGTTATGGAAGAAAGTTTCAAACAGAGAAAGAAAGCATAATCGCAACACTTCCAATTGGATATGCTGATGGTTATACAAGACTTTTGTTTAACAAGGCTAAGGTTATAATCAATGGAAAGCTGGCACCAGTAGTAGGAAGAATATGTATGGATCAATGTATGGTAGATGTTTCAGAAGTTGGAGATGTAAAAATTGGAGATGAGGTTATTTTAATAGGAGAGCAAAATGGTATTAAGTTTAATGCCGATGATATTGCAGAACTTATAGGAACAATAAACTATGAGGTAGTTTGCATGATCAGTAAAAGAGTGCCAAGAGTTTACACGAAAGAAGATAAAATTGTAAAAATAAGAAACTATATGTAAAAATAAGTAGTTTTTTATAAACAAAAGGAGAAAATCCTTTGACACGATGACATAATTTGATATAATTTATTTATACATATATCACTCTTTTTACATTTATAGGGAGATGAGAAAATTATGTCGTATTCAAGGGAAACGAAAAACTGTAAAATAAATGATGAATATTATGAAAATAATAGTCAATTAAATTGCATGAGAATAATATCATATATTGAGGGGAAAGAAAGCTCAGATTTTTTTGATGCTATGAAACGTGGGTATGAAGAAATGGCAAGCATAAATTTAGAATATGCAGAAATGGGGTCATCTTCATACTACGACGATACAATTGAATACGAGTCATGGCTGTTCGGAGTGTGATATAGGTAATGACAGTTTTAAATGTAAAAAGAGGAGACATTTTTTATGCTGATTTAAGTCCAGTGATAGGTTCTGAACAAGGAGGCATAAGACCTGTTATAATAATCCAGAATGATATTGGTAATAAGTATAGTCCTACAGTAATAGTTGCAGCTATAACGTCTCAAATAAATAAAGCCAAGCTGCCAACTCATGTAGAAATATCTTCGGAGGAATATGGTCTTAACAGAGATTCTGTTGTGCTTCTAGAACAGATAAGAACTTTGGACAAGAGAAGACTTAAAGAAAAAATAGGTCATATGACTGATGACGATATGAAAAAAGTAAATAAAGCTTTATTAATTAGTTTAGCATTAGATTAAAAGACGACAAATGTCGTCTTTTTTTTATGTTTAGAACATAATAGTTTTAGGCTGCTTATTAATATTATGTAGTAGTTTTAGGATTAAAGCCTCATTATTAGTTTATTAATAATATAAATAATCTAATAATAATATATTTATGATATATTATTTTAGATATAAGAATATATTAAATAAGCATATTTTAAAATTTCTATATAAATATGTAAAAAAATGTGGTAAAATGTCTTTTTGTAGAAGGAAATAATTAAAAGTTAAAATAGAGATAATATTTATTGATAATATAAACTATAGGAGGTCTGTTATGAGTAATAAGGTGGAAGAATTAAAAGGGATAGCTAAGGTTATAAGAAAGGATATTGTAACCATGCTTACTGAATCAGGTTCAGGACATCCAGGTGGTTCACTTTCAGCAGCAGACATAGTAACAACACTTTATTTTCATGAAATGAATGTGAATGCAGAAAACCCTAACGATACTGAGAGAGATAGGTTTGTTCTATCAAAAGGACATGCTGCTCCAGTACTTTATAGTGCTTTAGCAAGAAAAGGCTTTTTCAATGTAGAAGAACTTAAGGGTTTAAGAAAATTTGGTTCAATGCTTCAAGGACACCCAAATATGAATGATGTTCCAGGGGTAGATATGTCAACAGGTTCTCTAGGACAGGGAATTTCATCATCAGTAGGTATGGCATTAGCAGGAAAGATAGATAAAAAGAATTATAGAGTGTATACACTTTTAGGAGATGGAGAACTTGAAGAAGGACAGGTTTGGGAAGCTGCAATGGCTGCAGCTCATTACAAGCTTGACAATTTAACAGCTTTTGTAGACTTTAATGGATTGCAGATAGATGGTAAGATTCAAGATGTTATGAATCCAGCACCTATCGATGAGAAATTTAAAGCTTTTGGATGGCATGTTATAAATGCAGATGGCCATGACATAGAAGGATTAATTAACGTTATTGAGGAAGCTAAGAGTACAAAGAATAAGCCAACAGTTATAGTATGTAAGACAGTAAAAGGTAAGGGAGTTTCCTTCATGGAAAATGAAGCTTCATGGCACGGTACAGCACCAAATAGAGAACAATGCGAAAAAGCTTTAAATGAAATTGGAGGGGAAGTTTAATGGCAAAGAAAATAGCAACTAGAGAAGCATATGGAAAGGCATTAGCTGAACTTGGCAAGATAAATGAAAATGTAGTAGTTTTAGATGCAGACCTTTCAAAATCAACAAAGACTGCAGACTTTAAGGATGTTTGTCCAGAAAGATTTTTTAATATGGGTATAGCAGAAGGAAATATGATGGGTGTAGCAGCAGGTCTTGCAACTTGTGGGAAAATTCCATTTGTTAGTACCTTTGCTATGTTTGCTGCAGGAAGAGCTTTTGAACAAATAAGAAACTCTATATGTTATCCAAAATTGAATGTAAAGGTATGTGCTACACATGCAGGGCTTACAGTAGGCGAAGATGGAGCTTCTCACCAAGCAATAGAGGATTTATCTCTTATGAGAAGTGTTCCTAATATGACAGTTATAAATCCATCAGATGATATAGAGACAAAGGCTGCAATAAAGGCAGTAGCAGAATATAATGGACCATGTTACGTAAGACTTGGAAGATTAGCAGTAACTACTATAAATGATTCAGCAGACTATAAGTTTGAAATTGGTAAGGGTGTTATTCTAAGAGAAGGAAATTCTGCTGCTATTATTGCTACAGGTATAATGGTTGAAGCAGCACTTGAAGCCCAAGAAACTTTAAAGGCTGAAGGGGTAGATGTTGCAGTAATAAACATCCATACCCTTAAACCAATTGATAGAGAAATAATATTAAAGGCTGCTAAGGAAACAGGAGCTCTAGTAACTGCTGAAGAGCACAATATAATTGGAGGACTAGGTTCAGCAGTTTGTGAAGTAGTAGCTGAGGAATGTCCAGTACCAGTTCTAAGAATAGGTGTTAAGGATACTTTTGGAGAGAGCGGAAAGCCAGATGAACTTTTAAAAGCTTATGGATTAACTTCAGATGAAATAATTAAAGCAGTAAAAAAGGTTATAGCTCTTAAGAAATAAATTAAGTTTTAGAAACCTTAATAATTGATACTTTACTTGAAAACTTAATAAAATTATAGAAATTCAGATTTTAGATTTGAGAACTAAGTGTTGATAATTATAATTATCTATAGATTAACTTACTAAAGATTAGGTTGACCTATTAGCTTGATTATCTCCTAGGGGTTTTCACATATTTTAAAATCTGAATTTTTTATTTCCTTTCATTTTACGAAGTAAAATCTGACTCAAGCTATATGTACACAACTTTATAACTGAATTTATATTTAAATGATTAAATCAAGTCTTTACAAGTTGTAAAATATCAAGTATATGTGATATCTTTATTTTTATAAAATAATATTAACGATAAATAATTTTATCTTTAATTAATTACACAAAATAGTTTTATGCTTTTTTAAAACTACATATTTAATGAAAAACTTATTTGTTGTAAGTTGAAAAAAATGGAGGTGTAAATGTTGAAGGAAAATATTAAGGAGTTTTTAATAATTACAATAGGGGTTATACTTGTGGCATTATCAGTTCAGTATTTCTTTGTACCAGCTAAAATTACTGGGGGAGGAATAACAGGTTTAGCTATGGTTATAAATCACTATGTACCTTCTCTTTCGATGGGATTATCGATGATGATTATGAATGTGATTCTATTTGGTATAGCATTTTTATTCTTGGGAAGTAGTTTTGGAGCAAAGACTATTTATGCAGCTTTTGGACTTTCAGGGGCAATGTGGTTTATAGAGAAGTTTATGCAGCCACACGCAGTGACTGATGATATTATGTTATCAGTCGTAATAGGAACATTGCTTTTAGGAATAGGACTTGGAATTACATTTTCTCAAAATGCTTCTACTGGAGGAACAACAATTTTAGCAAAAATATTAAATAAGTTTTTTCATATAGAAATAGGTAAGTGTATACAAGCTGTAGACATTATTGTAGTTATAGCAGGTGCTTTAACTTTTGGTTTAAGCAAAGGTCTTTATGCAGTAGTAACTGTTTTATTAAATGGAATAATAATTGATAAGGTTATAGAAGGTTTTGATTCTGTTAAGTCTGTTATGGTATTTTCAAATAAATGCGGCATAATAAGAGAATACATTGTTAAGGATTTAGACAGAGGATGTACAGTTTTTGAAGGTAAGGGAGGATACACAGGAAATAATAATGAAGTAATTTACTGTGTAATGGATAGAACACAACTAATAAGGCTTAGAAGTTACATAAAAAAAGTAGATAAAGATGCTTTTATAATAGTAAGTGATGCTCGTGAAGTTTTAGGACAGGGGTTTAAAAATATACATAATGGATAAAAAGTATATTTTGTGAAAAGATAAAAATGATTATTGAGAAAGAAGGGAAAACCATGTCAGCTAAACTGCTTAAAGACTATAGTTTAATTACCATAGGAATTATATTAGTAGCTATATCAGTTGAGTACTTTTTTGTACCTAATAATTTAGCGGCGGGAGGAGTAACGGGTCTTGCCATAGTCATAAATCATTATATGCCTTTTTTAACTACTGGAGTTTTAGTGTTGGTTATGAACCTTATTCTCTTTGTAATTGCTTTTATATTTATAGGGGGGAATTTTGGAGCAAAAACCATTTATGCTTCCTTTGGTCTTTCTTTTGTCTTATGGTTTATTGAAAAGGTCCTAAATCCAATAGCATTATCAAAAGACTTAATTATTGCGTCTATTTTTGGAACTTTTTTATCAGCTATAGGGATGGCTATCATATTTAATGTTAATGCATCTACAGGAGGAACAGACATATTAGCTAAAATTTTAAATAAGTTTTTTCATTCTGACATAGGAAAGTCTCTTTTAATGGTAGATTTTATAGTAACCCTTTTAGCAGCAATAACATTTGGTTTGGATATAGGGCTTTATGCTCTTCTTTGTGTAATACTTAATGGATTAGCTATTGATAGAGTAATAGAAGGCTTTAATATCTGTAAGGAAGTTACTATAATGAGTTCTAAAAATAAAGAAATAAGTGAGTATATTATTCATAAGCTTGAAAGAGGATGTACTCTTTTAAAAGGTGTTGGAGGATATACTGGAGATGAAACTGTTGTACTATATGCTGTTCTAGGAAGAACAGAGTTTATTAAACTTAGAGAATTTATAAGAGAAATAGATCCAAAAGCATTTATTACTGTTGGAGAAGTGTATGAAGTATTAGGGGAAGGATTTAAAGAGTTTGATAATATATAAGAGGTCTTTTTAACCTTAATGGACGAAATACTCGCATTATTCTCTAAGGTGAGCGTAGTGACGATGAAGCCATCTACTTATATAAGTGGAGGTAGTTCACAGAGAGGCATAAGTAAATGAAAAATATTATTAAGCAGTATATTTTTATCACTATAGGGATGGTTCTAATTACAATTTCCCTTGAATATTTATTTTATCCTAATGGTGTAGCAGCAGGAGGAATAGCAGGGTTTGCTATTGTTATTAACAAGCTTACAGGAATTTCTGCTGGAGCATTAATGATTATTTTAAATATAGTATTGTTTGCTTTAGCTTTTTTATTAATAGGTGGAGGCTTTGGAACTAAGAGCATTTATGCTACATTTGGTCTTTCTGTACTTCTTTGGTTTTTTGATAGTTTTGTAAAACCTACACCTATAACAGATAACCTAGTTTTGGTAGCAGTTTTTGGGAGTGCTATTCAATCGGTAGGATTAGCTATAATATTTAACAATAATTCATCAACTGGAGGTACTTCTATTGTTGCAAAAGTACTTAATAAATATTTTCATATTGATATAGGAAGATCCCTTCTCATAACAGATTTTATTGTAACTCTTTTAGCAGTGTATGCTTTTGGTGTAGAAAAGGGAATGTTTGGACTTATAAGTGTATTTATAACAGGAACACTTATTGATAAGGTTATAGAAGGATTTAATCTTTGCAAGACTGTTTTTGTTATAAGCACTAAGAGTGAAGAAATAGCACAATTTATTATCGATGATTTAATAAGAGGGTGCACTTTTATTGATGGAAAGGGAGCCTATACAAAAGAAAAAACAACAATGATTTATGCTGTTATTAATAGAAGGCAATTTATACTACTAAAAAATAAAATAAAAGAACTTGACCCAGGAGCTTTTATGACCGTAACTGATACAAGGGAGGTTCTGGGAGAAGGCTTCAAGGAGTGGGTGGAATAAGGTAGTATCCTCTAATTTGATAGACTAATTAGAGGATACTACCTTAATAACTTTTTATTAAATTAATGTGTATTTTTTTATTAGAAAATTTAAGAAATTAAGTAAAAATAATTGTTACAAGTATCATAAATTGTTCATTATGGCATACCAATTGTATTTAATTCTTTGAGGAAGTTAATAAAGAGTTCATAAAATTAAACTTTATACATTTGACACATATGTTATAATTAATTTGTATATTAATAGACTAAAAAATGTCTTACAGTCGAAAAAACACTTTTAAGGAGTTGTTTATATGATAGAATTTAAAAATGTTAGCAAAGTTTATAAGAGTGATGTACAAGCTCTTAGCGATGTAAATGTGCAAATTAAACAAGGAGAATTTGTTTTTTTAGTTGGACCAAGTGGAGCTGGTAAATCAACTTTTATAAAAATGCTTCTTAAGGAAGTTGAACCAAGTTCAGGACAAATCCTGATGGAAAGTACTGATCTTTCTGCTATAAAAAGAAAACAAATACCTTTTTATAGAAGAAAGATAGGTATGGTTTTTCAAGATTTTAGGCTTATACCTACTCTTAATATTTATGAAAATGTTGCTTTTGCTATGAGAGTTGTAGGAGCACCACCAAAAGAAATAAGAAAAAGAGTACCTTTAGTATTAGCATTAGTGGGGTTATCAGATAAGTATAAGATGTTCCCGAATCAACTTTCGGGGGGAGAACAACAAAGAGTTTCAATAGCAAGAGCTATAGTTAATAATCCTCAAGTGCTTATTGCTGATGAGCCTACAGGAAACCTTGATCCAGAAACAGCAAAGGACATCATGGGTATTATCGATGACATAAATAAGGCTGGCACTACTGTAGTTATGGCAACTCATGCAAAGGAAATAGTTAATGAAATGGAGAAGAGGGTTATTGCAATAGAGAAAGGTACAATAGTAAGAGACGAAAAGAGAGGTAGATATATCTATGAAGATTAGTACATGTAAATATTTCATTTCAGATGCCTTTAAGAGCTTAAAAAGAAATTCAACTATAAGTTTGGCTTCGATGGCAACTGTTCTTGCTACATTATTTGTTTTTGGAGTTTTCTTACTAACAGCTATTAACATAAATATAGGTGTTAAAGATGTAGAATCAAAGGTTGAGATAAAAGTATTCTTAAAAGATAATATAAGTACAAGTGATCAACAGAATGTGGAAACCAAACTTAAAGATACTAATGGAGTTAAGGATGTAGTTTTTGAATCAAAGCAAGAAGCACTTAGTAGATTCAAGCAGCAGCTTAATGACAATGCAAGTATTTTAGAAGGATATGATGATAAGAATAATCCTCTTCCAAGTTCCTTTGTAGTAAAACTTAATACGCCGGACGATTCAAAGACTGTATCCGATACAGTAAAAGACATGAATGGTGTTGAAAGTGTAGGTAATGATCAAGAATTAATAGATAAGATTGCTTCCTTTGCCAAAACAGTTAGATGGGTTGGTGTAGCTATATTTATTATATTAATATTCGTATCATTATTCCTTATAGTAAACACAATAAAATTAACAGTATATTCAAGAAGAAGAGAAGTTGGAATAATGAAATTTGTGGGAGCAACAGACTGGTTTATAAGATGGCCATTTATACTTGAAGGTATAACAATTGGAGTGGTAGGAGCTATCTTATCAGACATAGCACTTTATTTTGCATATAAGGGAGTATATGAAAAAATTACTGTAAACTTATTTACAGTTCAATTAATGTCTCCAATATATGTACTTTCAACAATGTCATGGCAGTTCATCCTTTCTGGAACAATTATAGGTATATTTGGTAGTATAATTGCCTTAAGGAAGTTCCTGGTAGTATAATCATAAAGTAAGAATAGAATAATTTAATAAGATAAGAATATAAATATAAGGCTAGATAGATAAACAAGTTTACAATCAGACTTAGAATTTTTGAGAAAAAACATTTAAGTAAAGATATTTTCTCAAATTTCTTTAAGATTGAACTTGTTTATCTTTAGTTACTTTAGAAAGGGTGAATCTAATGAACAAGGAGAATGAAGAGGGAAAAAAGCATAACCTGAAAAAGATTGGGAGTGTACTTCTTATAGTACTTGTTTTTGTAGTAACTAATGCAAGCTCCTTTTACGTAGGAAATGCTTTGGCTTTAAAAGGTTTTACTCCAGCAGCTGCAGATACAGATGTTGCAAAATCTTTGCAAGGAATAAATGATGTTTCAAAGTTTAAGAAGTTATTTGATGTTCGAAGTACTTTATATAAATACTACGATGGTAATATTGATGAAGATCAGCTTGTAGAAGGCGCTATAAAAGGTATGACTGCTTCATTAAATGATCCTTATACTGTATTTATGAGTAAGAAGGAGTATGAAGACTTTGAGGAGAAAAGTGAAGGTAGTTATATGGGTTTAGGACTTCAAGTAGGAGTTAAGGATGATAAGGTTACAGTTGTAGCTCCTATTGAGGGATCACCTGCAGAAAAAGCTGGTATAATTCCAGGTGACGTAATACTTAAGGTTAATGACACTGATGTATCAGGAAAAGAGTTAGATAAAGCTATTTCCTTAATGAAAGGGAAAGAGAAGGCTGAGGTTAAACTAGCTATTTCAAGAGAAGGAAAAGGAACTTTTGATGTAAAGGTTATGAGAGATGTAATAAAAATGATCTCTGTTAAAGGTGAGATTGTTGATAAAACAATAGGCTACATACAAATAAATGGTTTTGAACAGGAAACCGCAAAAGATTTCCAAAAGAAACTTAAGGAACTTGAGGATAAAGGGATGAAGGCATTAATTCTAGATCTTAGAGGAAATCCAGGTGGATATCTAAATGAATGTGTTGATGTGGTATCTAACTTTATACCAAAAGGAAAGACTGTTGTTTCAACAATAGATAAGTATAAAACTGAGAATAAAAGTAATTCTAAGGGTGGAATAGCTATAGGTATGCCATTAGTTGTTTTAGTAAATGAGGGATCAGCTAGTGCCTCAGAAATTGTTTCAGGTGCTATAAGAGATTATAAGATAGGAACATTAGTAGGAAAAACAACGTTTGGAAAAGGAGTAGTTCAGGTAGTCCTTCCAGATAAGACAGATGGTACAGCGCTAAAAGTTACTATATCAAAATACTATACTCCAAACGGAGAGAATATTCATAAGAAGGGTATAAAACCAGATGTTGAGGTTGATTATCCAAAAGAGTTACTATCTAAGTCTTATAATAGAGGAGAGGATCCACAGTTCAATAAAGCCTTAGAGATAATAAATGAAAAAATAAAATAGGAGGACTTATCCACATGGATTTAGCAATACATACACTAAGATCCGTAGCTTATGCAATTGTGGGGCCTTCATATGCTTTTGTTTTAATAATAATTGGGGTAATGTTTTATCTTCAGAATAAAAAAACGTCATTTGTACAAAAAATGATTATTGGGGAGAGTTTTAACTCTTCCCTAGAACTTACACTATCTCAATTAGTACTGGGAATTTTTGCAGGAGCTATAGGAAGCATAATGCTTACATATTTAGGAGTAATATTCGATGAAAACTCAGGTATAGAAATTCTTTTTATGATATCACTATTGTTGATGTTTTATAAGCCAAGATTTTTTTGCTTTGCTTATTCTTCATCAATACTTGGCTTAATTTCTATTGGCTTAAATAGTGCTTATGCATCTTTAGGAACACAAGCCTTAATTAATGTAAATATAATTTCACTAATAACTTTTGTTGGAGTACTTCACTTTATAGAAGGCCTATTAATTATAGCTGATGGAGCTAGAGGGTCAATTCCTGTCTTTACAAATAAGGATGGGAAAATACTTGGCGGGTTTGCATTTAAAAGATATTGGGCAATACCTGTATCAGTAATATTAATAGTAACAGGTACTGCTGATGTAGCTACAGAACAGATAGGAAATCCATCATGGTGGCCACTGATTCAAAGCCCTTCTTACATAAAAGCTATAGCAATGGCTATAATTACATTAATGCCTTTTTATGGTGTTTTAGGATATGCCTCAGTGACGTTTACTAAAAGCAAAAAAGAAAAGATATATACTTCAGGAATTTTAACTGCTATCTATGGATTGCTTATGATTGCAGTAGCTCAGCTTGGTAAGATTGGTGTAGCTGGGCAGCTTGTAGCAGTTATAATTGTGCCATTAACTCATGAGTTAATGATCATATTACAAAATAAGCTGGAGGAAAAAGATAATCCGCTTTATATAAGTGATGATGATGGAATTGCTATTTTAGAAGTTGCACCAAACTCACCAGCCTTTCAAGCGGGTATAAAAAGTGGAGATAAGGTAATAGAAATTAATGAAGAAAAGGTTCTTAGTGAGATAGATGCTTACAATCGAATAAAAGAAAGTTATTTAGATATGGAAATGAAAATAAGAGATAGAAAAGGTCATATCACAAGCTATAGTCTAAGAGCGAATGAAAACAAAAGAATAGGTGTTGTGCTTGTGCCTAAGATGGTAAAAACTGAAGATATTATTAATCTAGATAAAAAAGATTTTAACGAAATTTTGGATAAGCTTAAAAATAAAGGTGAGTAACAAAAAAAGATGCCTAAATAAATCAGGCATCTTTTTTTGTTGCTCTTTTTTGCTGTCATTTCATGAAGTGAAATCTCACTTAATCTATAGATACATAACTTCACAACTGATTGTGTACCTTAAGTAGGCTCGATGCCTGCTTAGAGTTATTTTAAATAATGTTTATTTTTAGTTAAGTCTAGATAGATAAGATAATAGATTATCAATGGTAGGTTGTTTTTGTTAACTAATTGTAAAGTTTAGCCGATGTGTATTTACTAGGTTGACATTGATGATTGGAAATGATATTATAATGCCATAAACATAAGTTTTCCTATAAGAATGGTAGGAAATTAAACAAGGCAGAAGAGTAGATATAAATTTTAATGGACATAAATTATTAGTTATTGAAAATAAGTAAAAGTATTTGATTTGAGGTGGTTTTATGGGAGAGGTAAATAATAATATTGTTTGGCATGAGACTAAGGTTAATAGAGAGAATAGAGAAAAACTTTTAGATCAAAAGGGAGTTGTACTTTGGTTTACAGGTTTATCTGGTTCAGGAAAATCAACCGTAGCAACTGCACTAGAAAAAAGACTTAATGAAAAAGGGAAGTTAACCTATATTTTGGATGGAGACAATATAAGGCATGGATTATCTGCAAATCTTGGATTTAGTGATGAGGATAGAGTTGAAAATATAAGGAGAATTGGAGAAGTATCAAAATTATTTGTTGATACAGGAGTAATAACTATTGTAACCTTTATATCTCCTTTTAGAGCTGAAAGAGCTAAGATTAGAGAACTTTTAGGGAAAGATTTTATAGAAGTATATATAGATTGTCCTATTGAAGTATGTGAAGAAAGAGATCCAAAGGGGATTTACAAGAAAGCTCGAAATGGAGAAATTAAAAACTTTACAGGTATAGATTCCAGTTATGAAGCACCATTAGATCCTGAAATAACTTTGCAAACTTATTTAAAATCTATAGATGATTGTGCAGATCAGGTTATAAGTTACCTTGAAAAGCGAGGATAAGTATATGAAATTAAAAAATAAAGTTTTAACTAGTGATGTCTTAATTATAGGAGGAGGGGCAGCCGGTTGCTATGCTGCTCTCACTATATCAGAGAATACAGATGCAAAGGTGATAATTGCAGAAAAAGCAAATATAAAGAGAAGTGGATGTCTTGCAGCAGGAGTAAATGCATTAAATGCGTATATTACTGAAAAGGAAACTCCAGAATCCTTTGTAGATTATGTAAAAAGGGAGTTTGAAGGAGTTGTAAGAGAAGACTTAGTTTATTCAATTGCTAAAAGATTAAACAAAGTTACTGCAAAGATAGAAGAATGCGGATTGCCGATATTAAAAGATGAGAATGGCAAGTATGTAACAAGAGGAAAAAGAAGTGTAAAGATAAATGGAGAAAACATAAAACCTCTATTAGCACAGGAAGTACATAAGCATGATAATGTGCAGGTTTTAAATGGTGTGAACATAATTGACTATATAGTAAAAGACGGAAAAGTAATTGGTGCTTACGGATTTTCTATTAAAGAAGAAGAATTCTATGTAATTCACTCTAAAGCAGTAATTTGCACAACTGGAGGAGCAGCAGGTATATATAAGCCTAATAATCCTACATTTTCAAGACACAAGATGTGGTACAGCCCTTTCAATGTAGGGTCAGGATATGCTATGGGAATAAGAGCTGGTGCAGAGATGACTACTTTTGAAATGAGATTTATAGCTCTTAGATGTAAGGATACTATAGCTCCAACAGGAACCATTGGGCAAGGAGTAAAAGCAGAGCAGGTAAATGGTAGGGGAGAATATTACGTACAAAAGTACGGAAAACCAACTACTATTAACAGACTGTATTCAACAGTTATGGAAAACTTAAATGGTAATGGACCTTGTTTTTTAAAGACTGAAGGTATAAGTAAGGAACAGGCAAGTGACTTATTTAAGGCATATTTAAATATGGCTCCTAGTCAAACACTAAAGTGGGTGGAAAACAATACATCACCATCTAGTGAAAATGTAGAAATAGAAGGAACAGAACCTTATATAGTAGGTGGCCATACTGGTAGTGGCTATTGGGTAGATACTAATAGAAAAACTACAATAAAAGGACTGTATGCAGCAGGAGATGTAGCAGGTGGAAGTCCTAAGAAGTATGTAACAGGATGCTTTGCAGAAGCTGAAATAGCAGCAGTTGATGCTGTTCAGTACATAAGAGATGTGAAACTAGAACTACTAAATGAAGCAGAGATTGAGCAAAAGCTAGAAGAAATAAATAGTTTTTTTGAAAATGATGACCAACTGTATACAATTGAACAAGTAGAACAAGCTATGCAAAAGATAATGGATGAGTATGGCGGAGGTATATCTCAAAATTATGTATACACTAGAAATAAACTTTCAATAGCTCAAAGAAGAATTGATGAACTTATTGAAATAAGCAAAAAACTTAAAGCTGGAGATTTACATGAATTACTTTTTATTTATGAAATAATAGACAGACTATATGTTTCAAAGGTACTTATAGCTCACTTAATAGCTAGAACAGAAACTAGATGGAGATGCTATCAACAAAATGGTGATTATCCTGAAAAAGATGATAGTAACTGGCTTAAATATGTAAATTCCATATATAAGGATGGAGAAGTAAAGATACTGTTAAAAGAGCTTGTTGGAAGGGATGAAGTTTATGAGCATAAAAATTGATGTTAATAAATGCGTAGGCTGTGGAAAATGTTTAGAAGTTTGTCCCGGAAGTTTAATTTATAAAAGTAAAGATAATAAGGCTTACATAAAATACGAAAAAGATTGTTGGGGATGCACAGCTTGTCTTAAGGAGTGCGGGGTTGAAGCTATTAAGTACTATTTAGGACCAGACATAGGAGGAAATGGATCGTACTTATACACAAAGAAAGATAAAAACTTTTTAAATTGGCATATTGTCAATAAAGAGGGTCATGAGAGTGTTTTAAAAATAAATAGAAAAGAATCCAACAAATATTAAGCAATGGGAGGGGAGTGTAGTTGAAGATAAAAAAGGGAGTATTCATTTTACTTACCGTTATTAGTTTGGGTTTAATTGCGGGATGTTCATCTAAAAACAAAAGTGAAGACTCAACTGTAAGGGTTGCTTTTTTTGCTAACTTAACCCACTCTCAAGCCTTAATTGGAAAAGAACAGGGTGTGTTTCAACAAGCTTTAGGTGAAGGTAATAAAGTTATATGGAAACAATTTAACTCAGGTTCATCAGAACTAGAGGCTTTATTAGCAGGAGAAGTTGATATCGGATATATAGGACCTAGTCCTGCTATTAATGGATACGTAAAGTCTAAAGGAGAAATTCAAATAATCTCTGGAGCTGCAGATGCAGGAGCAATATTGGTTTCTAGAAAAGGATTATTAATAAGAGATATTAAAGAGTTAAGCGATAAGAAAATAGCTATTCCACAGTATGGTAATACCCAGGATTTAAGTTTAAGAAACTTAATTCAGGAAGCTGGATTGAAAGATAAAACTAAAGGTGGAACTGTGGATATAGTACAGGCGAATAATTCTGATATTAAGACTTTACTGGATCAAGGAGAGATTGATGCTGCTCTAGTTCCAGAACCATGGGGAGCTAGATTAGTTAAAGAAATAGGAGCTAATGTAGTGCTGGATTTCGATAAGGTTTGGCGAGATGGAAAGTATTCTACTACTGTTTTAGTAGTAAGAAAAGAGTATCTAAGAGATCATCCTGATGTTGTGGAAAAGTTCTTGAGAACTCATATTAAATTAACAGACTATATTAATGAAAATCAAGACGAGGCAAAGAAGCTAGTAAATAAGCAGATTGTAGACTTAACTAAGCAATCTCTACCTGATGATGTGTTAGATGCTTCATTTAGGAGACTTACTATTACAAATAATCCAGAAAGTGAAGCAATAAATGATATGGTGCAGTTGTCCGTTAAGGCTGGTTATATAAGACAGCAGCCTAATATTGATAATTTATTAAATTTGGATTTATTAAATAAAGTTTTGCAAGAGAAAGAACAGCAGCAAATTCAATAAAATATATTTGTATAGGGGGTGAAGGAAGTTGGGTTTGATAATTGAAGGCATAAGTAAGAGATTTATGACTAGGCATAAGAACACTCATACTTTAGATAGGGTTGATCTTTCATTTAAAACTGGTGAATTCATATGTTTACTTGGGCCATCAGGATGTGGAAAATCTACTTTGTTAAATGTTATTGCAGGTCTTGAGAAACCAACAGAAGGTAAAGTTTTATTAAATGGTGAAGCGATAAAGGGTGTAGGACCAGATAGAGCAGTAATGTTTCAAGAATCAGCATTATTCCCATGGCTTAAGGTCATAGATAACGTGGAGTTTGGGATGAAAGTAGCAGGTGTACCAAAGGAAGAAAGAAGAGAAAAGGCAAGACGATATCTGAAAATGGTTCACTTATCTAAATTTGAGAATTCTTATATACATGAATTGTCTGGTGGAATGAGGCAAAGAGTTGCTTTAGCAAGAGCACTAACATTAGATTCTGAGGTATTACTAATGGATGAACCTTTTTCGGCACTAGACAGTCAGACAAAAAACATACTTCAAATTGAGCTACAGAAGATTTGGTGGGAAACGAAAAAAACTATTATCTTTGTTACTCATAATGTTGAGGAAGCAGTACTTTTAGCTGATAGAGTAATAGTTATGGCTGCTAATCCAGGAAGAGTAAAGGCAGAGTTTGAAATAGGATTAGCAAGACCTAGAAGTTTAGATAGTGCTGATTTAAACTACTTTGTTTCCAAAGTAATGAAGGAGCTTAAGGAGGAGGTGGAGAAGGTTGCAAGGGCTGAATACGACAGTGACTGGAGTATTGAAAAAGATTCTATTCTTTATGATTCTAATAATGATGTGGGAATTGGTCTATAAGGTAGGAGTTGACTACTTAAAGATATGGAAGCCATATATTTTTCCTTCTCCCATTGATGTTTTTAAAACATTGGTAGCTCTTTTTCAAGATAATACAATAACTATTGCTATAGTAGCTAGTATTAAAAGGCTTATTATAGGATATGCAATATCCTTAGTAATAGGAGTAAGCTTGGGTATTTTGATTGTTAGGTATAAATATATAGATGAAAACATGAGTGCACTTATCCTAGGGTTGCAAACTCTTCCAAGTATTTGTTGGCTTCCCTTTGCAATTTTATGGTATGGATTAAATGAGAGTGCAATTATATTTGTAATAGCAATTGGGTCAATATTTGCAGTTTCTATGGCTACAGTATCAGCTATAAAAAATGTAGAACCAATTTACCTTAAAGCAGCTAGAACTATGGGAGCAAGAGGTGTTAGATTGTACGGTAGCGTAATTGCACCAGCTTCACTTCCAACTATAATTACAGGAATGAAACAAGGTTGGTCATTTGCATGGAGAGCGTTGATGTCAGGAGAAATGTTATCTGCTACAAAAGGCTTAGGCCAAGTTTTGGTGGTAGGAAGAGAACTTGGAGATATAAATCAAGTTATGGCTGTAATGATAGTAATAGTTGTATTAGGATTAGTTATCGATAAACTTATATTTGACAGTTTGGAGAAAAATGTAAGATATAAATGGGGTCTAGAAAGAAGATAATAAAAATCTTTTAGATTAATTTATAAAGTTGTTATTGAGTAACGAAATTAATAATTAAAACAGGAGGCATAAACATGGATCACTTAGATAGATTAGAAGCAGAAAGCATATTTATAATGAGAGAAGCATATAAGCATTTTGGTAAGTTAGGAATGCTTTGGTCAATTGGGAAGGACTCAACTGTAATGTTGTGGCTTGCTCAAAAAGCATTTTTTGGAAATTGCCCATTCCCACTTATTCACGTGGATACAACATTTAAGATTCCAGAAATGATAGAATTCAGAGATAAAGTTGCTAAAGACTATAACTTAAATTTAATAGTTAACACAAATAAAAAAGCTTTAGAAGAAGGTATGGGACCACATGCAGGAAGATTAGTTTGTTGTAAGGCTTTAAAAACTGAGGGACTTCAACAAGTAGTAAAAGATCATAAGTTTGAAGGTCTTATAGTTGGTATAAGAAGAGATGAAGAAGGATCAAGATCTAAGGAAAGAGTTTTTAGTGAAAGAAATTCAGAGTCAGAATGGGATTATACAGATCAACCACCAGAATTATGGGATCAATTTAAGACAGACTTCAAGAAAGGTAACCATATAAGAGTTCATCCAATTATAAACTGGAGAGAAATTGATATATGGGAATACATTAAAAGAGAAAACATACCAGTAGTTGACTTATATTTCTCTAAGAATGGAAAGAGATATAGAAGCTTAGGATGTGCTCCATGTACAACTCCTATAGAATCAAATGCAGCTACAGTTGACGATATTATACAAGAGTTAAAGAATACTAAAGAAACTGAAAGAAGTGGTAGAGCTCAAGACCAAGAGGATGCTCACGCTTTAGAAAAACTTAGAAAGAACGGATATATGTAGTGGGGGTGTAAGGATTGAAAGATAACAATAGAGAAAATTTAAATATAGTTGTAGTAGGACACGTGGATCACGGAAAATCAACTCTTATAGGAAGACTTCTTTTTGATACTGATTCACTTCCACAAGGAGCTATTGAAAAAGTAAAGAAAATATCACAAGAAAAAGGAAAATCCTTTGAATATGCATATCTTTTAGATGCTTTTGAAGAAGAACAAAAACAAGGTATCACTATAGATATAACTATGATTCAATTCTTTACTAAGAAAAGAGATTATGTGATAATAGATGCTCCAGGACATAAAGAATTTTTAAAGAACATGATTTCAGGAGCAGCTAGTGCAGAAGCAGCCTTCTTATTAATAGATGCTAACGAAGGTATTCAAGAACAAACTAAGAGACATGGATATATATTATCTCTTTTAGGTATAAGAAAAGTATATGTAATTGTAAATAAAATGGACTTAGTGGAATATTCACAAGAAAGATTTGAAAAACTTCAGGTTGAATTTAATGAATTCTTAAACAATTTAAATGTATACCCTGAAAAGTATATACCTATATCTGCTTTTTATGGTGAAAATATGGTATCAAGATCAGAAAATATGCCTTGGTATAACGGTGATACTATATTAGAATGCATGGACAAAGTTGAAAAGGAAAAAGGAATTGAAGAAAGAGTTCTTAGATTCCCTATTCAAGATGTATATAAATTTGACAACAGAAGAATCATAGCAGGAAGAATAGAGTCAGGAACATTAAAAGCAGGAGACGAAATAGTAATATACCCAAGTGGTAAAACTACTAGAGTAAAATCCATAGAAAGCTGGCAGGAGAAAGATAAAGCAGACAAAGTATCAGCTGGTATGTCTGTAGGTATAACTGTAGAAGATGAATTCTTCAATAAAAGAGGAGAAGTTATATGTCATAAAGGAACTCCTGTTACAGTAGCTAACTTCTTCAATGCAAGTGTATTCTGGCTTGGTAAAAATCCACTTGTAAAAGATAAGAAATACAAGTTAAAACTATCAACTCAAGAAGTGGAGTTTGAAGTATATTCTATAAATAAAGTAATAGATGCAGTTTCACTAAAGAATAGTGATAACTCAGACACAATAAAGAAAAATGACGTAGCAGAAGTTACAATAAAAACAAAGTATCCTATATGCTTTGATGAATTTGCTGATGTCCAATCTTTAGGAAGATTTGTAATCATAGATAATTATGACACTAGTGGTGGTGGAATTATTTCAGGTGTTGAAGATTCATTAAAGAGAGATATAAAGCAGGTAAGCAGTAAGAATATAAGAATAAGAAAGAGACTTGTATCTAGACATGATAGAGAAAACAGCTTAGGACAAAAGGGTAAAGTAGTATGGCTTACTGGTATACCAGGCTGTGGTAAGAATGAGATTGCAGTTAAGCTTGAGAAGAAGCTATTTGAACAAGGTAAGAAAGTATATTATATTGATTCTTCAAATATCAGATTTGGATTAAGCTCAGATCTTTCATTTACAGAGAAAGATGCTCATGAGCAAACTAGAAGAATAGCAGAAGTAGCTAACCTCTTTGCAGACAGTGGATTAATTACTATAGTAACTTCAGTAAGCAGATTCAAAGAAGATAGAGAATATGCTAGAAATATAATAGGTAAGAATACTTATGTTGAAGTTCATGTAGATGCTCCAATGGATGTATGCAAAAAAAGAAATGCTGGTGCATTTAATGAAGACAGCGATAGCTCATTTGAATATGAAAGATCAGAATATCCTGTAACATCAGTATATATAGATGATGCTGAATTTAATTCAGATAAGAAGGCTGAGGCTATACTGGAGTTATTAGGGTACTAGAATAAGGGTAGATATATATAATAGGATGAATAGTTCAGGAGAACTATTTATCCTATTTTTTTATACGTAAAAGTAGTAAAAAATTTTTAAGATAATATATTGACTCTAACGTTAGGTTATAGATTATCATAAACTTACAGGATAAATAACAGCAAATACTCCTAAGTGTATTTTAGAGCTAATAAGTAATAAAGGAGATGCGTTTATGTCTTACAAAATAAAGGAAGTAGCTGATATGGTGGGAGTAAGTGTACGTACACTGCATCACTATGATCAAATAGGTCTTTTAAAACCAGAATCTGTAACTAAGGCTGGGTACAGACTTTATGCAGGTAGAGACCTTGAAAGGTTACAACAAATTTTATTCTTTAAAGAGCTTGATTTTAACCTGCAGGAAATAAAGAATATTTTAGATAATCCAAGGTTTGATAGAAAACAGACATTAATAACTCATAGAGAATTATTGCTAGAAAAAAAGAAGAGACTTGAAAAGATAATTAAATCAATAGATAAGACTATAGAATCAATTGAAGGAGGAATAGAAATGAATAAGAAGGAAATGTTTGATGGATTTGATATGACTGAAATAGAAAGACATAAGGAAAAATACGCTGAGGAGACAAAGCAAAAATACGGAAATACAGATGCATATAAGGAAAGTGAAAAAAAGACTTCAAAGTATACAAAAGATGATTGGGCTAGAATAATGGCAAAAGGAGATCAAATCTATAAAAAGCTTGCAGTATTAATGGATAAAGATCCTTCTGATCCACAGGTACAAGAACTTGTTGCGGAAAAGAGGCAGTATATTACTGATAGCTTCTACAACTGTACTCCTGAGATTTTCAGAGGGCTTGGAGAGTTATATGTTTATGACGAGCGATTTACTGCTAATATCGATAAATACAAATTAGGATTAGCTAAGTTTTTAAGTGAAGCTATACAATATTATTGTGATAATCTAAAGTAGTAAGATTTAATAGTTAAGGGTTAAATAACTTTTAATAGAGTATTAATATACGAAGGAACTCATCAATTTTTGGTGAGTTCTTTTATATGCTGCCATTTCACAATGTGAAATCTGACTAAAATTGAATAGGCTCCTATTATCTTATGAGGTAAAGTATGGTTACAACCTAGAAATGTTGATACCTATCTAGCTTTAGAATATTAATATTTAATTATAAATCTACAAATAGTATTCACTTATAAATACGAATATTGTAAAATGTTATCTATGTTGTTTACTATCTAATTTTTTTAAGGTGGAGATAATACATGATACGTGAATATTTAAAAAACAATATTTTAATCACAGATGGAGCAATGGGAACATATTATTCGGAAATAACAGGAGATAATATATCCTTTTGTGAATTTGCCAATATAGATAAGCCAGAAATAATAAAAAGGATTCATATGGATTACATTGAATCAGGGGCTAAACTTATTAGAACAAATACTTTCTCAGCTAATACTATAACTTTAGGTATATCAAGAAAAAAGGTAAGACAACTGATAGAGAAGGGTTATGTAATAGCTAAGCAGGCAGCAGAAGGAAAAGATGTATTTGTTGCTGCCAGCATTGGTCCTATATATGAAGCAAGTTTTGAAAAAGATAACCTAGATGTTTTAGAAGAGTATAAGTTTATAGTTGATACATTTTTGGAATTAGGTACTAATATATTCATATTTGAGACATTTAGTAGTGTAGATTATATAAAGGAAATTTCAGAATATATAAAACAAAAGAATAACTCAGCTTTTATATTAACTCAATTTGCAATCACCCCTGATGGATTTACGAGAAAGGGTATTAGTGTAAATAGAATCGTTAATGAAGTTAAATCATTAAGAAGTATTGATGCTTACGGATTTAATTGCGGTTCAGGACCAACACATTTACATAAAATACTTAAGAAGCTAGATATAAGCAATGAGATTGTATCTGTACTGCCGAACTCTGGATATTCTGAACTTATAAATGAAAGAACGGTTTATGTTAACAATCCTGATTATTTTGCAGACATAATGGCAGATATTAAGAATTTAGGAGTTAAAATAATAGGAGGCTGCTGTGGTACAAAACCTTCTCATATAAAAAAGATTGTAGATAGATTAAAGGTAAAGTCAAGGGATGGTTATATAGATATTCCAACAGAAACAGCAGAAGCAGTAATAGTAGACAAGAAAAGTAATACTTTCTTAGATAAGCTTTTAAGGAACGAATTTGTGGTTGCTGTTGAATTAGACCCACCGTTTGATACTTCCATAGATAAAATTATCCATGGAGCTAAAATCTCTAAAGAAAATGGTGTAGATTTAATAACAGTAGCAGATTCACCTATGTCAAAAGTTAGAGTAGATTCTATTATGATTGCTGCAAAAATTAAAAGAGAAATTGGAATAGATACAATGCCACATATTTGTTGTAGAGATAAAAATCAGAATGCAATAAGGTCTGGTTTATTAGCTGCTCATATTGAAGGAATCAGAAATATTTTAGCAGTTACAGGTGATCCACTTTCAGATCAGAGTAAACTAAGTACTAAAAGTGTGTTTAATTTAAATTCCTTTAAGTTGATAGATCTTATATCGGAAATGAATAAAGAGGTTTTCGCAGAGGATAAAATAAATATTGGAGGCGCTCTTAATCTAAATGTTCGAAATAAAGATATTGAACTATCTAGAATGTTTAAAAAGGTAGAAAAAGGAGCAACATTCTTCCTTACTCAGCCTATTTTTGATGAAAAGGTAATAGAATATTTATCTAATATGAAAAGAGAAAAACATATTAAAATATTAGGTGGGCTAATGCCTTTAGTTAGCTATAGAAATGCCCAATTTTTAAACAATGAAGTACCAGGTATACATATACCTCAGACTTATATTGATAGATTTGATAAGGACATGACAAAAGAAGAAGCAGAAGAAGTAGGTATTAATTTAGCTGTAGAAATTGGAAATAGAATAAAAAAATATGTTGATGGTATATATTTAATTACTCCATTTAATAGAATTGAAATGGTAATGAAGGTATTAAATAAAATTAAGTAATAGGTAAATAACGAAACTTGTTAAAAAGCAAAGTACTCCCTTAAAGTAAATGCAGATTATAAAGAATTGTATCACTCACCTTAAGGTGAGTGATAACAAGATGAAATCTTTTTAAAACTGAGCAGGCTTGATGCCTGCTCAGTTTTATTATGTATATATTATATTTTATAAATATAATTAATTTGTAGGGTAACTTTCAATATATACAGATTCTTAGATGTTAACAATTTAATGGGGGAAATAAGAGAAATAGACGGAAGATAACCTAAGTTGCTAATAATCCCCCTTTCCTTCGGTATCTACTGAAATCTTAACATTAACTTGTATCTCAGAATCACTTATAACCTTATTCCAATCTACTCCTGTACGTCTCCCATATTTGGCAGCAGCAACTCTTCCTAAATCTAAAACATCCACTTTATACTCACCTTTAATTTTATCAATAAAATCACTACACATTTTTTCTACAGAGATTTTCATGTTTTCTTCAAATTTTTTTAATACTTTTGTATCCCCATGTATATTTTTATATAACTCATTAGACTCTATAGAGCCCTTTATATCTAAATCTATTATAAATTTATATTTGCCATCTTTTTTCTCGCATTTAACCTTTCTTTTGGAAACTGCATAAAAATTAATATATTCCTTTGCATTCTCTTGTATAGTTAATATACCTTTTACATTCCTTTCTTTTAAAATATTTAGTATTCTAGCTTCTTTTATGTTTGTTTTAGCTACCATCTTATCTTCTTTAAATATAGCAAGCCCTGTGGTTTCTATACCTTTCGGTGTTATTTCTACATAGGGTAATAATGCATTTCTTCCTTCTGCGTCAATTCTTACTACTAAATCTAGAAGAGCATACTGGTTTGAGAAAAAATTAAATTGTTTTAAGTTTTTTCCCATTCCCTCAAGGAGTTCTGCAGAACTTGAATATCCTTTAACCTTATAATTTAAAATATCCTCAGTTTTTCCTTTGCATACTATACATACTGCTCTATCATTAATTTGTGGATTGGTAACTAATATATCGATAATACCCCTGATTCCATAACTTGCCATATCCTCGCTAAATACAAAACTTCTATTAAGGCCTAATATGAACTTTTTACCAGTCTTTAAATGTCTTTCTTCTCTAGTTTCCGCTGTATTTGTAGCCTTTCCAGTAAGTATATAAGTTACTGTTTTACCTTCTTGTTCAAACGAATACATCAATAGAGGTATGCTATAAGATGTTTGTGCAGAATTTTTTTCTATATCATACCCTATACCTACAGGTATCTCCAAGCGTTCAATAACTTCTCCTTTTGAGCCTACAAAAGATAATATCAAAATTAATATTGCAACTATCATTATATAAAAACTACTTTTTTTCACTAATATCACCTTTTTTTAAATAGATTAAAAATGCTACTGTAGAAACATATATCACGTTAAATATTATATAAATAGGAAGTATTTTGCTTATATAATTACTTCTTGTTGTTGGATTTCCATATAGACTGGATATATAAAAAAGTATAGGATACAGTAGTAAAACAAATGTTTCAGCAGATATTCTTTTTATTAATTGATTTAAGCTATAAGAAACTGCAAAATAACAAGTAGATATAGACTTAAATGCTAATAAAGACCACAAAGTCATAAATATAAATCTAAAATTATTTATAATAGGAATTGTTATACTGTCAGCTAATAATAGTACGGGCCATATATACTTTGGTATGGTTTCAATACCTAGATAAAATATACTTAAGAAGATAAGCCATGTATAAACAACTACTACAATAGATATACCTACTATGCCGCATTTTAATAGTTTTTTGTTATCCTGTAAAAAAGGATAAACTATGAAAATTATTTCTATACCTGTATAAGCCCAAGCTGTTTCTTTTGAAGCTTTTAATATATCAATTAATCCTGATTGAAATACAGGCATTAGGTTTAAAATACTTCCGTATTTTATAGTCATTACAGGCATAAGAAATAAGAAAAAACTTAAATAAAAAGTTAATTCATTTAGTCTTCCAAGAGGCTTGATGCCTTTATAAGCAATATAAGCGGATATAATTAAAACAGGTAATAAAACTTGATGGTTTTTTAAAAAAGCAGTTGTATATACCCTAAATACGTTACTAAATCCTGAAAGCATTGCTGTTCCTTGAAATATGAAGAATGATATAAAAATTAAAAATAAAATATTCCCTAAAAAGTTTCCAAAACATTTTTTGCTTAATATCAACATATTATCTTTAGGGGATTTTTTACATATGTAATTTGCTATAATAACCATGTATATAGGATATATTGATCCTAATAAACAACCTATCCAGCCATCTTGTTTTGCATTTTTTATAACATCTTTAGGTAAACTTAAAATTCCAGTACTGATTATAGTTGCTATTAACGTAAATGTAAATTGACTTGTAGTTAAAAGTTTATTTTCAGCTTTATTCATTTTTTTTCTCCCTAAAGTCACTTTGTCTTGTAGGGTCATTATGGGGTATTGCTTCAGGTCGTTTATTCATTTTCCATATAGGTGCTCTTATCAATATATCTTTCATATCATTTTTATGAAATGAAAAATAAGGTACCCCAAAGTTCTCTAAAGAACAGAGATAAGCTAATATAAAAAACCACCCTATAACTATTCCTAGTACACCAAGCCAATTTGATAATATTAACATAGGATAAGTTATTAACCTTATTGCAATGGACATTTGATAATTAGATATTATGAAAGAAGCAACAGTAGTAATGCCTGCAACAAGTAATGTAGTAGAACTTACAATTTTAGACTGAATAGCAGCATCGCCAATAATAATACCACCTACGACACTTAGGGTTTGCCCTATTTTCCCTGGTAGCCTCAGTCCTCCTTCTCGTAAAAACTCTATGGTTATTTTCATAGCTATTAAGGACATAAATGGGGTTAATGCTATACCTTTTCGAGACTCAATAAGAGATGCTAAAAAATCTACAGGTATTAGCTCTGCGTTAAATTTAATTAAGGTTATATAAATTGGACCAAGAGTTATTATAATGAAAATAGCTAAAAATCTTAAGATTCTTATAAAAGAATATACTAAAGTTCTTCCATAATAATCCTCTGGTGTTTGAAGAAATTCTATAAATACAGTGGGATAAGTTATAACATAGGGTGTACCTTCTAACAAGAAAGCTATTCTTCCTTCCATTAAACTTGCCTGTATTACATCAGGTCGTTCTGATCCAATGGTTTGTGGAAAAACGCTATAAGGATGTTCTTCTATCATTTGTTCAATAAAACCGTTTGCTGAAATTGAGTCCATATCTATGGTGTTTATTTTGTCCCTTATTTTTTTTAAGAATTCTTTATCTACTATGTCGTCTATGTACATGATTACTAGACTAGATTGGGTTCTTCTTCCCATAGTAAAGTTCTCTGTTACTAGATTTTTATCTTTTATTTTTCGTCTCAATATACTTATATTTGTTTCTAGGTTTTCTATAAAGCCTTCTCTTGGTCCCCTTAAAGCTATATCATTTACTGGTTCAGATATTGCTCTATAAACCCCTCCAGTAGTATCTACTACGATAAAGTCATGAGAACCTTGAACTAATAATACTGTGTTTCCTCTTTTAATGTTATCTACAGCTTTATTTATATCTGTTTCAACATTAGTATTGCTTACAGCAATATATTTCTTATATATGTAGTCTGATATATTTGGTATATCATTTAAGTCCTCTACTACATGAAGCATTAATGGATTAAGTATATCTCTATCTATCATATCTTTATTAGCTAATCCATTCATATAAATAATAGCGGCCTCTAAGCAATTTTTTTTCCCAATAATCAAGTTTCTTATTACTAATTCATTTTTATCTCCTATTAGATTTTTTATATTACCAATATTATATTTAATGTCTCCTTGATTATCGTACATATAAATCACCTCCTCTAGTTATATGTTTATTGTACTCAGGTTTTTGTTAAAATATTTATTTATATTACAAATGTTTACAAGATGTTACAGTTGTATCTGAAATGACAGAAAACAAAACAATTTACTAATATAAATTGTTTTGTTTTTTGTCATTTCACGAAGTAAAATCTGACTAAAATTTAATAGGCATTGTCTAAGGTGTGAAGTTGTGTATCTTTAGGAGATGGGGTGGCTGATCAATTCTATTATGAATAATGAACCTATGAATTTTTTGTTCACTATATAATCAATCGTGTTTGTGGTCATTTTTGACAGATTGTGATCGTTATATGGAAAAAATAGTAATGAGAGGGTGGTATATCATAGAATATAATGATAAAATTGGATATGCGCACAAAAATTATGTAATAAAATTGTAATTTTATTAATATATAGAATTTCAAAATAATGACAAGTCGTAATAAATGATATATAATATATAGTATATTGTGTAATAGTGTATATTATATATCTATATAACAATAAATAGTAAATGCTATATTCTGATTAATGGGGGATAACTATGTTAAAGAATGATGTGCCAAGCGAGAAAATAAATGAAGACTTAAGATATTTAAGATTACTTTCGCAACAATATCCTACAATTAATGAAGCTTCAACTGAAATAATTAATCTTCAAGCAATCTTAAATTTACCTAAGGGTACTGAACATTTTCTTACAGATGTTCATGGAGAGTATGAACCTTTTGTACATGTATTAAGAAATGCTTCTGGTGTTATTAAAAGAAAAATTGAAGATATTTTTGGTAATGCACTAAGACAAAGTGAGAAAAAGAGCCTAGCAACTCTTATTTATTACCCTGAACAAAAGTTAGATATAGTTTTAAAACAAGAGAAAAATATTAAAGATTGGTATAAGATAATTTTATATAGATTAATTGAGGTATGTAGGCATGTTTCCTCCAAGTATACGCGATCTAAGGTAAGAAAAGCTTTACCAAAAGACTTTGCGTATATTATAGAGGAATTATTACATGAGCAACCTAATGAAATAGACAAATATGAGTATTATGGTGAAATTATTAAAACTATTATTGATATTGACAGAGCAAAAGAATTTATAGTAGCTTTATCAAAGTTAATACAAAGGTTAGTTATAGATAGATTGCATATTATTGGTGATATATTTGATAGAGGGCCAGGTGCAGATATTATTATGGATACCTTGGTAGAATATCATGCAGTTGATATTCAATGGGGAAATCATGATATATTATGGATGGGGGCAGCAGCAGGTTCAGAAGCTTGTATCGCTAATGTTATAAGAAATTCTGCAAAATATGCCAATCTAAACACTATAGAAAATGGATACGGGATTAATTTGCTTCCACTGGCTACTTTTGCTATGGATTTTTATAATGAGGATCCATGTAATGATTTCTTACCTAAGCTTGATAATGATAAGAGCTATAGTATGAAGGAAATTCAATTAATAGCCCAAATGCATAAGGCAATATCCATAATACAATTTAAATTAGAAGGTCAAGTTATTCTAAGGCATCCAGAATTTAATATGGATGATAGGCTTGTGTTAAATGAAATTAATTATGAAGATGGAAGCATTGAGTTATATGGCAAAACATATAAATTAAAGGATGCACACTTCCCAACTATAGATCCTAATGATCCATACAGACTTATTGATGAAGAGATAGAGTTAATTGAAAAGTTAAAGTCTTATTTTATGAATAGTGAAAAATTAAACAAACATGTTCGGTTCTTATTTTCAAATGGAAGTTTATATTTAAAATATAATTCAAATCTTTTATATCATGGATGTATACCTCTAAATGAAGATGGAAGTTTTAAGAAAGTAAGAGTAGGTGAAAAGGAATACAGTGGAAGAGAACTCTTAGATATATTTGATATATTAGCAAGAGAAGGTTATTTTTCTAAGAGTGATACTGAAAGTAAACAAAATGCTATTGATATAATGTGGTATCTATGGACAGGACCTTATTCACCTTTATTTGGTAAAGATAAAATGGCAACTTTTGAAATGTATTTTATTGAGGAAAAAGAAACTCATTATGAAAAAAAGGATCCATACTATAGCTTTAGAGATAATGAAGAGATTTGTAATAACATATTGAAGGAATTCAGTTTAAATCCAGAAAAGTCACATATAGTTAATGGACATGTACCTGTAGAAGAGAAAAATGGAGAAAGCCCTATAAAGGCTAACGGAAAATTAATGGTTATAGACGGAGGGTTTTCTAGGGCTTATCAATCTAAGACTGGAATTGCAGGATATACATTAATATATAATTCATTTGGACTTGTACTTGTATCACACCAGCCTTTTCAATCTACAGAAATGGCTATAAAAGAAGAGACAGATATATTATCTTCTACTATTGTTTTGAAACAATCTTCAGTAAGAAAAAGAGTTGGAGATACTGATGTAGGTATTGCCCTTCAACAGCAAATAAAGGATTTAAAAATGCTTCTCGCAGCATATAGAAAAGGAATAATTAAAGAACAAAGTAAGATATGAGATGTCACTTAATATATAGATATTAATAAAGCTGAACAGGCATCGAGCCTACTCAGCTTTATTAATAACTCTATTTATGTCTTATTACCTCAAACTTCTCTATACTATATTTTTCACGAGCATTTATTCCAGCTTTGCTCAATACTATATTAAGCTGTTCTTCAATAGTATCTACTCCCTCTAAATCTGGTAACAACAAACCAGACTTTCTCCCAGTGTTGACTATAACACCATATTTTTTAGGATCTAGCTCTTCTCTAGTAGCTGGAATAGGTTCTGTCAGAACATCTACTGAAAAGTGAATATCCTCTAGCTCGCTCTCCTCAACAGGATCAAATCTTGGGTCTTGCTCTCCAGCCTCAACAGCATTTCTTATTATTTCTTCAGCTAAGCTATTAGTTACAGGAAACACGGTTCCAATACAACCTCTTAGGTTTCCAAATTTTTTTAGAGAAACAAACACACCTCTAGAACTTCTTTTCATTTCATCTGGAACATAGTCAGGTATATCTATGTAATTACCATTTGTAATGTAATACGTCAAACTTTCACGGGCAAGACGTACATATGAATCCTCATTTTTCAACCTGTTTTTATAACGTTCTTTTTTTGCATCAATCAGTTGAGTTAATGTGTCTTCAGTACTCTTTTCAAGATCAAATCTCATAACTCCATATCCTACTCCGAAAGTACCTTCATAGGATAAAAGTTCTCCTTTAATTTTATAGCCATTCATTGCACCAAGCATTATATAATAGGATCTAAGACCACACTCTCCAGCATTTTCAACAGTATTCTCATCTATATTAAATACTCCTAGAATATCACCATCCCTAAGAAATCCAATTATTTCTTTATCAAACTTTTCACCATAAGGGCTGTAGTTATAAGGGCCTTCTTCCTTTAATTTATGAGATAAATCTCCACTAGCTATAAATACACTATTAGTACTACTTTCTTTAAGTGCATTATTAATAGCAATCCCGAATTTATAAAGTTCTATATCTGAAAGCATACTATAAGTTATGTGAACTAACTTAAATTTACTAAGCTTTTTTCTAAGAAAATAAAGTGGAACTAAGACACCGTGATCAAGAGTATATTCTACATTATATGATTTAAGTAATCTCTCATTTAGTGCCACCACTGGGATGTTGTACGTTTTTGCACTTTCTATAATTTTTTCTGTTAATAGAGTATCTATCTCTAAATCCATATGAATTTGTGGAGCACCAAAATTTGATAAGCTACCAGAAATACTCTTTTCATAAGATATAGCAATGGCGTCACTAAACATAGTACCATGAGGAGTAACTATAACTATGGTATCTGGTTGCAAAAGAGCTATTTCCTCTGCAATTTTATTGCAGGCTTCAGTTGTATTTTTAATCTTTTTTTCCTCTCCTTTGCCTATTTCAGGAATTATAATTGGTGGATGAGGCATGGCATAAAAACCTAGAATTTCTCCCAAATGAAGCACCTCCTAAAAGTATAAACTCAAACTCCAATTTCTAAGTACTTATTTTAAATAATTAATTCTATTTTGAAATTCATTGGTTAATAGTAAATTTAGATAACTTTGTAAAGATACACAACTTCAATCTTTAAACAATTTATGTTAAATAAAATTTAATAGGCATCGATCCTATTAAATTTGAGCCAGATTTCACTTTGTGAAATGGCAGCATAATAGCCTCGGCATACAATGCTTTTTCTAGGATATATAAGTTCAATCCTTAACGAATTTTAGAAGATAGTCTCGGCATGCAATACTTTTTCTAAAATTCTTAATTCAATATGAACTTGTATATCATGAATTATAAGTTCAGTTATGAAGTTGTGTATCTATAAACACAAATTAGATACTTTATTTTTCAAAATATTTTTAAACATATGTTTAATATTTCCCTTTATTATAAGAATAATTTATAGTTAAGCAAGTTTTAGAGCTTGCCGAATTTATAATCTTAAGAACTATCTGCATAATCTCGGTATTTCTACTCAAACTAAATCATCTATAGCTTGAGTAACATTTTACTTAATTAAATGACAGAAAATCAGAGAGGATGATATCATGTTTTTAGATAGAAAAGATGCAGCAAATAAGCTTTCATTAGAATTAGAAAAATACAAAAATGAAGATACAATTATTCTTGCTATTCCAAGAGGTGGCATTGTTACAGCTTATGACACAATAAAAAAATTTGGTTTTCAATGGGACTTTATTATTCCTAGAAAAATAGGTGTCCCTTCTAATAAGGAGTATGCTATAGGTGCAGTATGTTCAGATGGAACGTACTTTATAAATGAGGAGTATGCACATTCACTTAATATATCTCAAGATTATATTGAGAAAGAAGTATCTTCTGAAACAAAGGAAATTAAAAGGAGACTAAAAAAATATAGAGGAAGTGAAGACTTCCCTGAAGTAAAAGGTAAGACAGTTATTATTGTAGATGATGGTATTGCTACAGGATTAACTATAATTGCTGCAATAAAATCCATTGAAAAGCATGAAGCGAGAAAAGTTGTTGTTGCAGTACCCGTAGCACCTGTAGAAACAATTGCTGTCTTAGAAAAACTCGTGGATGAAGTTATATGTTTACTAGTACCTGACGAGTTTTATGCTGTAGGACAATTTTACAGGACATTTGAACAAGTTACTGATGAGGAGGTTTTCAGTATAACAAAAGAATTAGGGTTAACATTAAAAGTATAAGTTTTTTAACTCTATATAAAAATCGTTATAAATTATTGAAGTTTATAGCGATTTTTCATTTTTTTAAATATATAAACCTCGTCTTTACTAAAGATAACTAACTTTAATCCTTATCATTTTTAAATTTTTGCAAATAATAGTCTTTATAGCGATGTTACTTAATAAAAGTTTTTTGCTTGAAATGAGGTGCAAAATGATAGGTAGAATTATAAGAAAAACAAATAGTAATAATTTTAGAAGGCGGAGTAATTGGTGGAGGTTTCTGTTAATTGGATTTATCACATACATTATAGGTTTAGTAGTTTTAATATTAACTGCAAACCCTAATGTGTTTCCATCAGTAGTTATGCTTGGAAACTTTCTTATACCTGTAGTATACGTAACTTTCTTCTATGAAAGACGGCATATGAGCAATGTTAGGATGGTGACAACTGCTGCAAGCTTTTTTTATGGCGGTTTTGTAGGCACTTTTTTGGCAGCGATATTAGAACCTATTTTTATTTATAACCTTAACTTTAAAACTGCTATTATTGTAGGAGTTATTGAAGAGTTTACAAAGTTTGTGGGAGTTTTATTTATACTTAGACGTAAACAGCATAAGTTAATATTAGAAGGAATAATTCTTGGGGCTGCAGCGGGAATGGGGTTTGCAGCTTTAGAAAGTGCAGGTTATGCTTTTTCTGCATTTCTTCGCAGTAGAGGGAGTTTATCACTTACAGTATATATAACATTATTAAGAGGTATATTGGCACCTTTAGGTCATGGTACTTGGACTGCAATATTAACTGGAGTGTTTTTAAGGGAGAGGGCTTTAGGACATTTCCGTTTTAACTCAAAAGTCATTGGTGCATATTCATTAGTAGTTTTATTACATGGACTTTGGAATGGGCTTCCTTCTATCATTTCAATATTTACTCCATCATATGTTGTCGCTTTAGTAGGAGATATTATTGTAGGTTTTATAGGTATTTATATACTTTTTAGACTTTGGAAAGAAGGAAAGAAGCAGCATTATCAACAACTCTAGACTGAAGTCGAGGACGTCCACCTCACAACCTGATTTCTTGAAAAGGAAAACAGGTATTTATGAATTGCATAAACGTAAAAATAATTTAATTAAGTATTTACATATGAGATATGAAGCTGTATTATATTAATAATACATAAATGTAAATAACAAACTTATCATATGACAGATACAATGTACTAGTATTATGTGTTAATTATATGAATATTTATTATATGAAATAAGTATAAAAAAGAAGTTCTTAAAAGAACAAAGTAATGTTAAAAAGTTTTATTTGTAAAAGCAATGAATAGAAGTAGTAGGGATAAAAGAAATTTTCAGAGAGCCGAAGGTGCTGTGATTCGGTAATTTCATAATCTTGAACTCGTCTATGAGCTTTCGCCTGAAGCTGTTAGTTAGGGTCTAGGGTAGAACGTAATTTCCACGTTATAGGAAAATATGATGATAATAGTTGAAGTGGAATGCTATTGTCATTAAAAAGTGGGCTTTAAAAAGTTAATTAGAGTGGTACCGCGGGTTAACCTCGTCTCTTTTCATAGAGATGGGGTTTTTTATTTTATAAAAATTAATTCTAAGGGGGGCAAAAAATGTCTTATAATAAGTATAAAAAATATTCAGGAGTTAAGCTTACAAATCGTCAGTGGCCAAATAAGCAGATAGAGAAGGCACCTATATGGTGTAGTGTGGATTTAAGAGATGGAAATCAGGCTCTTCCAACTCCAATGAATGTGGAAGAGAAGTTAAAGATGTTTAAGTTGCTTGTAGACTTGGGATTTAAGGAAATTGAGGTAGGATTTCCTGCTGCATCTAATACTGAATACACTTTCATACGTACTTTAATAGAAGAAGGACTTATTCCTGATGATGTTACTATTCAGGTACTAACTCAATCAAGGGATCATCTTATTGAAAAGACTTTTGAATGTTTACGAGGAGCTAAAAGTGCTATTGTGCATCTTTATAATTCAACCTCAACACTACAAAGAAGAGTAGTTTTCAATAAAACAATGAAAGAAATAATTGAAATAGCTGTTCATGGGGCAAAGCTCTTTAATAAATTAAGTAAAAAGTACCCAGAAACTAATTTCACATTCGAGTATTCTCCAGAAAGCTTTACAGGTACTGAACTTGAGTATGCTTTGGATATATGTAACGAAGTTTTAAAGGTTTGGGAGCCAACTCCATCAAGAAAGGCCATAATTAACTTACCTGCTACTGTGGAGATGTCTACTCCTAATGTTTATGCTGATCAGATTGAGTGGTTCTGTAACAATATTTCCAATAGAAACAGCGTCATAATAAGTCTTCATACTCATAATGATAGAGGAACCGCTACTGCAGCCAGTGAGCTTGGATTATTAGCTGGTGCAGATAGAGTAGAAGGAACTCTATTTGGAAATGGGGAAAGAACCGGAAATCTTGATATTATAACTTTAGGTATGAATTTATATTCACAGGGTGTAGATGCTAAACTAGACTTTTCAAATTTAAATAATATTGTAGGAATATATGAGCAGTGTACTAAAATGACTGTTCATGAACGTCATCCATATGCAGGGAAACTGGTATATGCTGCTTTTTCAGGTTCTCATCAAGATGCTATTAGAAAAGGTCTTTTAGCTATGAAGGAAGGGGAAAATCAGTATTGGGAGGTTCCTTATCTTCCAATAGACCCTCATGATGTAGGACGTGAGTATGAAGAAATAATACGTATTAATAGCCAATCAGGTAAGGGCGGTACTGCTTATATCATGGAAAGTGAATATGGATTTATACTTCCTAAAGCTATGCACCAAGAGTTCGGTGCAGTTGTTAAGGATAAGTCTGACTCTTTAGGTATAGAATTAACTCCTAAGCAGATATTTGGACTATTTAAGGAACAATACTTGGATAAAAAGGAGCCATATAAGCTAAAGAACTATGAGATTCAATCCGTACAGGATGTAGAGACAGAAGAGAATACAGTAAATATTCAAGCTGTTATAGCAGTTGAAGGAGTAGACAGAAGAATAAAGGGCGTAGGAAATGGACCTTTAGATGCCTTTTTCAATGCACTTCATATTAACCATATAATTAATTGCAAGTTTGTTTCCTACTACGAGCATGCTCTTGATGGAGGTTCTCACTCTAGAGCAGTTTCATATATTCAGATTGAAAATAATAATAAGAAGTACTTTGGGGTAGGAATATCAGAAAATATAGATACTGCTTCATTAAATGCTCTTATAAGTGCTATTAATAGATGTGAATAATGCAGTAACTCTTGGAAAGAAGGGGCTGTCTCAAAATGAATATCGTATGCAATAAATTTTAAAAAGCTTCAAATTTATTCTAAAAGCTATAAATTTATAGGATATTTTTAAGAAATAAAATAATAATTCTGGTTATACAAAATAAAGGGGTTGCTCAAAATGCATGTTTACGCATTTTGAGACAGCCCCTTTTTTTGCGTCATTTCATGAAGTGAAATCTGGTTCAAATTTAATAGGTTAGTTTTATTTTGTAAGTATACTTATTTTTTATTAGGGAAAGTTAAAAATTTGAAATAGCTATTATACTAAAATTAATTAAACGTAAGAATCTTATAGTACTAAATTTTAAAGAATTTATAAGGATGTGGTTTTAGTGGTTGATATAGCTTTATTAGGATGTGGCGGAGGAATGCCTATGCCTAATAGATTTCTTTCTTCATTTCTTATTAACTATAGAGGAAGAAAGATACTAATAGATTGTGGTGAAGGAACCCAGGTATCTATGAGAATGCTTGGATGGGGATTTAAGTCAATTGATATTATATGTATAACTCATGGGCATGGAGATCATATAGTTGGTCTTCCAGGACTTCTTGCGACTATAGGAAATAGTGGAAGGATTGAACCCATGACTATAATAGGTCCTGAAGGAATAACGAACATTATAAATGGTCTTAGAGTTATAGTACCTTATCTTCCATACGATATAAACATAGTAGAACATCCTAAGAAGCCCCTAAGCATTGGCGTTGGATTAGATAATATGAAGGTTTTATCTAAAGACTCAGGGGATAGTAGACAAATACTTGATTCTAATTCACAAACTTTACGCTACAAAGCATTATGTAATGAGGATATAGTAATTTCAACGCTAAAAGTTGACCACTCATCTTCATGTATAGGGTACAGTTTTTATATAAGAAGAAAACCTAAGTTTGATGTAGATATGGCAACTACTAATGAGGTGCCAAAGGTTTTATGGAACAGACTTCAAAAAGGTGAGGACATAATTTATGATGGAAAGACATATGAACCGGGCATGGTACTTGGAAGCGAGAGAAGAGGTATAAAGTTGAGTTATATCACAGATACAAGACCAGTAGATGCTATTCCGGACTTTATAAATGGAAGTGATTTATTTATATGTGAAGGTACCTATGGAAGTGATAATGATTTAGAGAAGGCAATAAAGAATAAGCATATGACATTTAGGGAAGCAGCAGAACTAGCCTATAAAGGTAATGTACAGGAACTTCTACTTACTCACTTTAGTCCAGCTCTCACTGAACCAGAATTATATAAAGATAATTCACTGGGTATTTTTCCTAATACTATGATTGGATATGATAGATTAATTAAAACTTTAGCTTTTAAAGATTAATAAAACATTTACTTAATATAAATACTTGTCTAATAATTATTTGATATTATAATATAATTAGTATAATATATGAATAATAGAATATTTTAAATAATTGAAAAAAAGAAAGGGAGGGTGTTGTCGAATTTCATAAGTAATTCGATAAGTATAATATATGGATAATTCATTATTAATTAAAGTAACAGATGTAAAAGATATTTTTGAACAATATATAAATACTCCGATAGAGCAACTTATAAAATATCATAATCTAGGATATCCCTTTGATAATTATAATAAGGCACAACTATTAGTCGGTATGTGTATGGATAATCGTAAACAACTTAACATTCCAAATAATTTTTCGTACATTCTTCGTACTGGAGGGGGTAACTTACGTTATAATGAATTCAAAATCTCATATGCTATTGCTCTTGGAGAGGTTAAGGCAATAGCTTTAATAGGTCATAACAATTGTGGAATGGTAAATTTAATGTCAAAAAAAGATAGGTTTGTTAAAGGATTAGTTGAAAATGCAGGATGGGAAGAAAAACAAGCAGAGGAGCATTTTATGAGTTTTGCACCAATGTTTGAGATTGAAAATGAAATAGAATTTTTATTAAGTGAATCAAAAAGATTAAGAGAAAAATACCGTAATATGTTAATTGTACCATTGTTTTATAATTTGGATGATAATCTTTTATATCAAATTAAGGAAAATTAATGTACATAATAAATAGAAATATGATATTGTTATAAGATGATATAAGGAAGCTTAAAATTTTAGGCTTCCTTATTTGTAATTATTTAAAAAAATGAAGTTTGGTTAATAATGAAAGGGAGTTATACCCTTTTGTTATTATGCTTGATGATTTTAATCTGTGACAAGTATATAATATTGTATGTTATTGTACATAGTATAATAATTTTACTAACTAAGTTTAAAAATATTAATGAAGTATTAGTTAAGCAATAAGAGATAAAACTAAAGAAAAATAAAGAGAGGTATTAATTAAAAGTGGCAAAGAAAAATACTAGAAATAACAATATTTTAAGAAATTCTAAAGCAAGTACTTCTGCTAAAATATATTCTTTATTAGTTAAGTTGGTAAATAATAACAAAGAAGACTTAGCAGAGATGGTATTGAAAATTGATTATTTACTACAATATGCAAGTACTTGTATAAAGCAAAAGGATTTTGATGAAGCAAAAGAATGTTTAAATAGAGTTAAAACTAGAATAGATATGTTAAAAAAAGAAGGCGTAGACACAGAGCATCTACACTATTTATATGAAGGTATAGAAAAGAAATCTAAAAATAAGTAAATTTACTTATTTTTGAAAGGATGTATTTTATATATGAATGTATTATTTAATATCATTATTGTTCTTTTATTAGTTTTGGCAAATGGTTTTTTTGTAGCTGCAGAGTTTGCATCAGTTAAAGTGAGAAAATCAAGAATAGATACATTAGTGATCCAAGGAAATCCTAGGGCGAAATATATCCAAAGAATTGTGACTGATTTAAATTCTTATTTATCAGCTTGTCAGTTAGGTATAACTTTAGCATCTCTTGGATTGGGATGGGTAGGAGAGCCTGCTGTGTCTCGTATGTTGGAGCCTTTATTTAGGTTGTTAGATATGTCAGAAAGGGCTATTCATTCAGTGTCGTTTATAATAGCTTTTACAATAATAACAGGTATGCATATTGTCCTTGGAGAGCTAGCACCTAAAAGCTTAGCAATTATAAGTGCGGAAAGTGTTGCTATGAATACTGCTTTGCCCTTAATAATATTTTATAAAGTGACCTATCCTATAATATGGGTTTTTAATCATACCTCTAATTTAGTACTTAAAATGTTTGGTATGTCACAGGTTGATGATCATGAATCAGCTCATACAGATGAGGAAATTAAGTTATTAGTTGAGGAAAGCTATAAACATGGGTTAATTGATAAAACAGAATTAACCTTTGTAGATAATATCTTTGATTTTTCAGAGAAGACCGTTAGAGAGGTAATGGTTCCTAGAACAGAGATGGTCTGTGTTTATAAAGAAGATTCTTTTGATGAAATAATTAAAATGTCACTAAGTGAACAGTTAACTAGATTTCCCGTATGTCTAAATAATAAGGATAATATCATTGGATATGTTCATGTTAAGGATTTATATAAGATGAAGATAGAGGGAAATGATAAAAACATCGATAATATTATTCGTGAGACAATAACTATTCCGGAATCTATGTCTATAAGTCTATTACTGAAGAAATTTCAAAAAGAAAAAGAACAAATAGCTATAGTAATTGATGAATATGGTGGTACAGCAGGTCTAGTAACTGCTGAAGATATACTAGAAGAAATTGTTGGAGAAATTCAGGATGAGTTTGATGAAGAAGGTGAATTAATCCAGCAATTAGAAAAATCTGTTTATGTTGTTGATGGAAAGGTTATGATTCATGATATTAATGAATTATTAGATATTAATATAGAATCAGAAGATATTGATACTATAGGTGGATGGATATATTCTAAGTTAGAATTACCTCCTCAGGTAAATCAAACAGTTAATTATGAGGGATATGAATTTTTAGTATCAAAATGTGATAGAAAAAGAATATATAGAATTACTATTAGAAAAATTAATGAAAAATAGAACTTAAAGTATAATGATATTGAGATATAATAACTTAATAATGTTAATAAGAATTAAAATGTATTGAACCCTTTAATTCTTAGCGAGATTTTACTTTGTGAAATGGTAGCAAATAATTAATTGTATAGCAATATTTTTTGCTATACAATTTTTATATAAGAAAAAATAGCAATAAATTTAAAAATGTAATATGCATAGTGAGATGGTTTGAAAATATTAAAATTCTTATTTTGGAGGTGGGTGCATGGGAGAATTTAAGATTACTTCTAAATTTAGACCTACAGGAGATCAACCACAGGCCATTGATAGTCTTGTTAATTCAATAAGTACGGGAGATAGATACCAAACATTATTAGGGGTTACTGGTTCAGGAAAAACATTTACTATGGCAAATATAATAGAGAGAGTTCAAAAACCTACTTTGGTGCTCGCTCATAATAAAACTTTAGCAGCACAGCTTTGTGCGGAGTTTAAAGAATTTTTTCCTAATAATATAGTTGAATACTTTGTATCATACTACGATTATTATCAGCCAGAGGCATATGTTCCTCAGACAGATACATTTATTGAAAAAGATGCTTCAATAAATGATGAAATAGATAAATTGCGCCATTCAGCTACCTCAGCTCTTTTTGAAAGAAGAGATGTTATAATTGTAGCTTCAGTTTCTTGTATCTATGGGTTAGGTAATCCAGAAGAGTACAAAAAGCTTACTATTTCTTTAAGATCCGGGATGGAAAAGGATAGAGATGATATAGTAAGAAAGCTTATTGAAATTCAATATGAAAGAAATGATATAGATTTTGCAAGAGGAACCTTTAGAGTTAGGGGAGATTCTTTAGATATTATTCCAGCATCTTCTTCAAGTAAGGGTATAAGAATTGAATTGTTTGGGGATGAGATCGACAGGATAAGAGAATTTGATGTGCTGACAGGAAAGATACTAGGAGAAAGAAATCATGTATCTATATTTCCAGCTTCCCACTTTGCTACTTCATTAGATAAGCTGGAAATAGCAATAAAGCAAATAGAAGATGAACTTGAGGAAAGACTTAAGGAGCTTACAGCACAAGATAAGATTCTGGAGGCACAGAGACTTAGACAGAGAACTAATTTCGATATAGAAATGATAAGAGAGATGGGGTACTGCAGTGGGATAGAAAACTACTCAAGAATACTTGATGGAAGAGCAGCTGGTACTCCACCTAAAACATTATTAGATTATTTTCCAGAGGATTTCTTGATGTTTATTGATGAAAGTCATGTAATGCTTCCGCAAGTTAGAGCTATGTATGGTGGTGATAGATCAAGAAAGACATCATTAGTAGAGTATGGTTTTAGATTACCGTGTGCTTATGACAATAGACCCCTAAAGTTTGATGAGTTTGAAAACAAGGTAAATCAAGTGGTATTTGTTTCTGCTACCCCTTCCAAGTATGAACTTGATCATTCAACCAACATAGCAGAACAAGTCATAAGACCTACTGGGTTGATTGATCCTGAGATAGTGATAAAACCTGTTGAAGGACAAATAGATGATCTATATGGAGAGATTCAAAAGACTGTAGCTAAGGGTTTTAGAGTTTTAGTAACTACTTTAACTAAGAGGATGGCAGAAGATCTTACAAAATATCTAAAAGACTTAGGGGTTAAAACTACGTATATGCACTCAGATATAGAGACCATTGAAAGAATGAAAATTATTCGTTCTCTAAGATTGGGTGAAGAGGATGTTTTAGTTGGTATAAACCTTTTAAGAGAAGGATTAGATATTCCAGAAGTAGCTCTTGTAGCTATACTTGATGCTGACAAGGAAGGATTTCTACGTTCAGAAACTTCACTTATTCAGACAATAGGTAGAGCCGCTAGAAATGCAGAAAGTAAGGTTATAATGTATGCTGACAATATAACTAACTCTATGGATAGAGCTATAAAGGAGACCTATAGAAGAAGAGAAATTCAAATGAAATATAATGAGGAGCATGGTATTGTTCCAAAGACTGTAATAAAGGATATAAGAGATATTATAGAAGCTACCAAGATATCAGAAGATGAGGTTCAGTATAAAGCTGTTAGTAATGAGAATGGGATAGAAGTAAATATAGAAGATTTAATTAAGAAGTATGAAGAAGAAATGAAGGATGCAGCTAAGAATCTTCAATTTGAAAGAGCAGCTGAACTTAGAGATGAAGTAATTAAGTTAAAGGAAAAGCTTAAGGAGAGGAAATAAATTTCTTTGAGCCTATAAAGTTTATAATTATGATATAAAGGGATGATTAAAAGTAAGCGTTTTACTTGCAGACATTTCACAAAGTGAAATCTGGTTAAAGCTGAGCCAACTTGATGCTGACTCAGCTTTATTTTATATTTTCAACCTTTTATTAGATACTAATATCATAGGTAAAATACCAAAGAAAATTATTACATTAGAAAATAAATATCTATAGTCTTGAGCAGGCATTGATATCAATAAGCTAGCGATATTAAAAAACAAAGGTACTGATACAAGAATTATTTTTTTGTTTAACTTTATAAATTCATATATAAATATTGCAAAGGTTAGATACATAAAAATTGCTGGACGCCAAAATATTGATGGGTGCTTGCCAGTGTAATCCATAAAATTAAAAAGATAATCAGATATTCTGTTACTTTTAGGAGCATTTAACAAATTGTATTTATTCTGATTTATTGGATACTCCCAAATAAAAACATAGTTATCTCCAGATTGTCTAGTTTCCCATATTAATGAAATTTGCCTAAAGTAAGATTTTATAAAGATACCAGGATTTTGTTTAAATATTTCAAAAGATAATTTAACAAACTCAGATGGATTATTGGAGATTATACTACTATTAAATTGTTTATCAAATTTTATCGAGTTAGTAGAGTATGCGTAATAATCTTTACCCCATAATTCATATGGAAGAATTTTATTCAATTGTCCTTTTTGCTCTTCAGTTATATTGCCGTTATCTTTAACTACAGCTCCAATACCATTTACTAAGACACCAAAAGCTTCACTTTTCTGGGTTGGCTGTACATTAAGCATCGAGAATATTGGACCTTTAACTATAGAAAATACGATTAATATGGATGTAAATAATATAAATAGTCGTTTAGCTTCATTTCTATAAACAATTAATAAGCCAATATATGTAGCTATGAATGGTATTAACCCATTATGTCTAAAGAATAGAACACCAAAAGAACATAATATTAAAGTTATTATAAATAAAGAGTTAGTCAACAGTGTTGAACCCCTATAATGTAAATCTAATAGTAATATAGTCATTAAAGAGATCATTGCAGAATAAGGGATGTCCTTCCATAGGCAAATACTCATTAGTCCTGTGGGTGGAAAGATTGAAAATAAAATACTTAATGATATTAGTATTTTTTTATTTACTCCTAGCCTATAAAAGGTAGACATTGCATAGCCGAAGGTTAGTGAAATCATTATAATTTGAACTAAGACAATAGCAGCAGGGCTATACCATATCCTTGTGATTAAGTAGTTAAATAAGGTATGCATTACAGGATGCCAGTCACTTAATTGAAAAGTATTCATCTGATCCCATTGAGCTAAAGAGTCAGCTGTCATAACTCCAGGATAAAAGCCTAATAAATAAATAATACCTACAAAAAAGGTAGGGAGTCCAAATAATAAAACTTTAGTAAATTCTTTAATACTCGATTTCATTAAGTATCTTCCTTTCATTGTTATATTTATTAAATTCTTAAATATAATTAAATCTAATTCTGATCGCAATAAAGATAAACAGTTAAAATACAAAATGGTATTTCCAAATCAGTATATCACAATTATTACCTGTTACAATAAGTTTTACTGTATAGTTCAATATGAAAGGAGATGACTAGAAGCCATCCCCTTTCTATAGTATCTATAAAGATATAAAAATTGCACCTAAAATAATTAATGTGATTCCCATAATCTTTTTTAAAGTTATCTTTTCATTAAAAAGCAGATAAGAAATCATAATTGTCCAAATATATGTTATAGATGTCATAGGAAGCACAACGGTATACTTTAAATGCTTCAGTGTTATTATATTTAAAATCGCACCGGCTACATAGAACAAACCACCTATATAAAGACTTGGACAAAATAGTAATGATAAAAAGCTACCACCTCTTTGAGTAGCTTTTTTGAAAAATAATGCGCCAAATGCACCTAATAGTGTAAAAACTAAGCAAAGTAGATAATATTTAATCATCTCCGCCTCCTATAAGTATTACTCCTAATATGATTATGAAAATTCCAAGATATTGATAGATTGTTATACTTTCTTTTAAAACTATATTTCCAAGTATTATAGCAAATATATATCCAAAGCTTAACATTGGATGAATAACAGATAAGCTCCCATATCTAAATGCAATAATCATTAATACTGCCCCAATTCCATAAAGAAAGAAACCTGAAATTAGGAAGTTTAAAGATTGTCCGTTAGATAGTTTCCATAATAACTGACCTAATGAAGTCAGTAGTGAAGCTATAATAATAAATAGTATTCCTTTGTAGTTTTTCTTAAAAGATGTTATAAAGCTATTCATTTTCAACCTCTTTCTACATATAAAAAAGTTATGAATTTAAGAACTGAAAAATATTATCTAAAATTTATTATAAATTAACCTGTTTATTTTTTACTAAAATCATAGGTAAAATTGCAAAAAATATTAAAGTGTTAGAGAAGAGATATCTATAGTCCTGAGCAGGCATAGATATTAACAAACTTGCAATATTAAAAAACAAAGGAACAGCAACAAGTGCTATCTTTTTATTAACCTTTACAAATTGATATAGGAATATTATAAAGGTTAAATACATAAAAATTGCTGGGCGCCAGAAGATCGTTGGTCTCTTGCTGGTAACATCAATAGTATTAAAAAGATAATTATTAAGTTTATAGTTTTTAGGTATGCTTCTTAGGTTATAATGGTTGTCTGCAATTGGATACTCATAAATATAAACATAACCATCTTTAGGTTGATTAATTTGCCAAGCTAGTGATATTTGTTTAGAATATGCTTTAATTATATCCCTAGGATTCTGCTTAAATATTTCAAACCATAATTTAATAAAGTCTACAGGATTATCTGATAAAATTTTACTGTTAAATCTTTTATCAAATTTTATACTATCAGTAATATATGGATTATATTTTTCACCCCATAACTTATAGGGCATAACTTTATTTAACTTTTCTTTTTGAGCTTCAGTTATATTTCCATTATCTTTAACAACAGCCCCAATACTGTTTACAAGAATACCTAGCGCTTCACTTTTTTGGGTAGGCTGCACACCCATTGTTGAAAATATAGGACCTTTAATAATGCAAAATGTTAGTAATATGGATATAAACATTATAACTATTCTTTTAGTGAAATTTTTATAGACAATCAATAAACCTATATATGTGGCTATGAATGGTATTATTCCATTATGTCTGAAGAATAGTATACCAAAAGAGCATAATACTAATATTGTTATAAAAATAGGTTTAAGAAATAGTTTAGAACCTTTGTAATATAGATTTAAGAGCAATATAGTCATCAAAAAGATCATTGCCGAGTAAGGTATATCTTTCCAAATACTTATACTCATAAGTCCTACAGGTGGAAGTAGTGGGAATAAAACACTTAATAATGCTAGTAATTTTTTATTTACATTTATGCTATAAAAAATATACATTGCATAACCAAAGGTTAACGAAATTATGGTGATTTGAACTAATGCAATAGCAGCAGGGCTATACCATATTCTTGTAATCAAATAGTTAAATAAGGTATGCATAACTGGATGCCAGTCAACAAGTTTAAAAGTATTCATCTGATCCCATTGGCCTAGAGAGTCAGATGTCATGATACCAGGATAAAATGCCAGTAAATAAAGAATACCTATGCAAAAAGTAGGTAATGCAAATAGTATAACTTTTACAAATTCATTATTCCTTAATTTCAACAGCCATCTTCCTTTCATTATCAAAGATTAATAAGTCTAATAGGACAAAGGACTTTATAACTGAAGTGAATTTAGAAAAAGGATAAAGTCCTTTTTAAAATAAAGAATATTTCTTGATTATTATATCACAATAACCTTTTGTTACAATGATTTTTACTATATTATCCAATTAAGTAGTGTGTTTTTGTAAGATTTATATAATTATGTATTTTAAATATAAGAAAAGTTTTTATATATGGATAGAATAATTCTATAGAGTTTTTAGAAATAAAAATTATATAGTTTTATTTGACTTCTTAGAATAGAAAAATTAAAATTAAATATATACGAACAAGTGTTCAGTAGTTAGATAAAGATACACAATTTCAATCTTTAAACAATTCATGTTAAATAAAATTTAATAGGCATCGAGCCTATTAAATTTGAGCCAGATTTCACTTCGTGAAATGGCAGCAAATAGTCTCGACATCCAATGCTTTCTCTAAGGATATATAAGTTTAATCAGTAACGAATTTTAGGAAAAAATCTCGGCTTCAATACTTTTCGTAAAATTCTTAATTCAATTATGAACTTGTATATCTGAATTATAAATTTAGTTATGAAGTTATGTATCTATATACTGCGTTCTAGTTAATTTTAAAGATAGTAGAGGAGATAAGAATGAAAGATAAAATAATAATAAAAGGAGCTAAGGTACATAATCTTAAGAATGTAGATTTAGAGATTCCAAGAGATAAACTTGTTGTTTTTACAGGGCTTTCAGGATCTGGTAAGTCCTCTCTTGCTTTCGATACTCTTTATGCGGAAGGTCAGAGAAGATATGTAGAATCTCTTTCTGCTTATGCAAGACAATTTTTAGGACAAATGGATAAACCAGATGTAGAATACATAGAAGGATTGTCACCGGCTATTTCAATTGATCAGAAAACAACAAGTAGAAACCCACGTTCTACAGTAGGAACTGTTACAGAAATATATGATTATCTAAGATTACTGTACTCAAGAGTTGGAACACCACACTGTCCAAAGTGTGGGAAAGAAATCACTCAACAAAGTGTAGACCAAATTGTAGATAAAGTTATGGAGCTTCCAGAGAGAACTAAAGTTCAAATTCTTGCACCCGTTGTAAGAGGAAGAAAGGGAACTCATGAGAAGGTGTTTGAAAATATAAGAAAGAATGGTTTTGTAAGAGCAAGAATTGATGGGGAAACCTATGACTTATCAGAAGAAGAGGTTAAACTTGAAAAGAATATAAAGCATACCATTGAGGCAGTGGTGGATAGATTGGTTGTTAAGACTGATATGGAAAGCAGACTTACAGATTCTCTTGAAACAGCTTTAAAGCTTGCTGAGGGTTTAGTAATTATAAATATTGTAGGAGAGCAGGATATATTATTCAGTGAAAAATTTGCCTGCTCAGAATGTGGAATAAGTATAGATGAACTTGCACCAAGACTATTTTCATTTAACTCGCCTTTTGGAAAATGTGATCATTGCGATGGTCTAGGAACTCTTCTTGAAATTGATGAAGATCTTATTATTCCAAACAAGGATGTAAGCATAATGGAAGGTGCTATTGCTTCTTGGGGAGAAGGGAGACTTAAGGAGGATTCTTGGACATATTCTGTACTTCAAGCATTAAGTAAAAAGTATAATTTTGATTTAAATACGCCAATTAAGGATCTTCCAAGAGAGATTGTTGAAATCATGCTTTATGGAACTAAGGGAGAAAAGATTCTTGTTGATTACTCTAAGGAAGGCATACTAGGCACATATTCTCACTCCTTTGAAGGAGAAATTAATGGTTTAAAAAGAAGATATATTGAAACTAACTCAGATATGATTAAGGCTGAAATAGAGCAGTATATGAGTAATAATCCTTGTCCAAGATGTAAGGGAGCGAGATTAAAGCCAGAAGCTCTTGCTGTAACTGTTGGTGGAAAGAATATAAATGAATTTACTAAAATGAGTATTAAAGAGGAGCTAGATTTTGTAAATTCAATAGAGTTCTCAGAAAAGAATAAAATTATAAGTCATCAAATAGTAAAGGAAATAAACTCAAGACTTCAATTTTTAATTGATGTTGGATTGGATTATTTAAACTTAGCAAGAAATGCTGGAACCCTTTCTGGAGGAGAGTCACAGAGAATAAGACTTGCTACTCAAATAGGATCACAACTTATGGGTGTTCTATATATACTAGATGAACCTAGTATAGGACTTCATCAAAGAGATAATGATAGATTAATTGCAACCTTAAAGCACTTGAGAGATTTAGGTAATACTTTAGTGGTTGTTGAGCATGATGAGGATACCATAAAGGAAGCAGATTTCATAGTTGATATTGGACCAGGTGCTGGCGAACGTGGCGGACGAATTATTGCTGCTGGACCATTGGACGTGATTATGGATTGTGAGAATTCTATTACTGGACAATATTTAAATGGAGTTAAAAAGGTTGAAATTCCTTCAGAAAGAAGAAAAGGAAATGGTCAGTTCATTACCATTAAAGGTGCTAAAGAAAATAATCTTAAGAATGTAAGTACAAAATTCCCTCTTGGTACACTTACTATGGTAACAGGAGTATCAGGTTCTGGTAAAAGCACTCTTATTAATGAAATTCTTTATAAGGGACTAACGAAAATTATTAATAAGTCTAAAACTATACCAGGAGTACATAAGGAGATTCTTGGTTATGACAATATTGACAAAATAATTGATATAGACCAAAGTCCGATAGGAAGAACTCCCCGTTCAAATTCTGCTACTTATACTGGAACTTTCGATATCATAAGGGAGCTATTTGCTAACACGACTGAAGCTAAAATGAAAGGATATAAGCCTGGTAGGTTTAGTTTTAATGTAAAGGGAGGTCGGTGCGAGGCATGTAGTGGAGATGGTATCATTAAGATAGAGATGCAATTTCTATCAGACGTTTATGTCCCTTGTGAAGTATGTAAAGGTAAGAGATATAATAGAGAAACTCTTGAAGTCAAATATAAGGGTAAAAATATAGATGATGTACTTAACATGACTGTAGAAGAAGCTTTAAATTTCTTTGAAAACATTCCTAGAATAAAGAACAAGCTTCAGACCCTTCATGATGTAGGTTTAGGCTATATTAGATTAGGGCAGCCATCAACTCAGCTTTCTGGTGGAGAAGCACAAAGAATAAAGCTTGCCTATGAGCTTTCAAAGAGAAGTACAGGAAAAACTCTGTATATTCTTGATGAGCCAACTACAGGACTTCATATAGATGATGTAAACAGGTTAATAGGTATCCTTCAAAGGCTTGTGGATTCAGGTAATACAGTAGTGGTTATAGAGCATAATCTAGATATGATAAAGTGTGCTGATCATATAATTGATTTAGGGCCTGAAGGTGGAGATAAAGGTGGAACTATAATTTGTACTGGTACTCCAGAAGAAGTAGTAGCAAATGATATTTCTTATACAGGTAGATATTTAAAGAGATATTTATAATAAAGCTGACGTTAAGTTGTTAAAGCAGTTAAGTTAGTATAAAGATTAATTTTAAAATATAAAGCTGAGTAGGCATCAAGCCAACTCAGCTTTAGTCAGATTGTACGTTTAAACTACTAAAGATAAACAACTTCAATCTTTAAACAATTCATGTTAAATAAAATTTAATAGGCATTAAGCCTATTAAATTTGAGCCGGATTTCATTTCGTGAAATGGCAGCAAATAGCCTCGACGTGCACTGCGTTTAGTTATGAAGTTGTGTATCTATGTTTATATAAAAGTAACTTAGCATATTAGGCTAGAATATTATTTTAGATATGTAGAGAAAATAACAAGAGGAAAAGTTGATATATAATGAGTTATAAATTAATTTCATTAACAAATCATTTTGTTGTAATAATACCTGTTATCTTAATGAAGAAATTGCTTCCTCTTTGTATTAAATCTATTGACTTTAATGGATATTTAGAGTAACATAATGATAATATATTTTAGTACAATAAAGCGATGAAGTGGTAAATGAATGAAGGGGGTGCCCATTTGATGAATAAGTGGAAAAAATACGTGGTGGAAGGCACCAATGATATTTTGTTTGAACAATGTGCGGCAAAGAATGTTATTACTAATAATATTAGAAATGTATTTCAAAGGTATGGTTTTTTGGAACTGCAGACACCTACATTAGAATTCTATGATGTCTTCAATTTCTCAAATCATCCTGTAGATGATGAGAAGATTTATAAACTTGTTGATTATAAAGGAAGAATTCTTACCTTAAGACCTGATTTTACAATTCCTATAGCAAGAGTATATTCAACTAAGATAAAAAAAGGAACAGTTCGATTAAGCTATTTTGGACAGGTGTATAGAGCAAATGAGCATAATCATGGTAAGAATAATGAAATAACTCAATGTGGTATAGAAATTATAGGAGCCGAAAATATTAGAGCTGAGATTCTCCTACTTTTAACTGCTATAGATGCATTAAAAGAAGCTGGAATTGATGGTTTTAAGATAGAGATAGGACAGAGTCAATTCTATAAAGCATTAACAGAAGAATTGAAGTTTGATGATGAAGAAAAGCTTCAACTTCAAACCTTAATAATGAATAGAAATATCGGTTCATTATATTCTTTCTTAAATTCCAAAAGGGATAAATTAGATGAGAAAAGCTATGAACTTTTAAAGAAGCTTCCACAGCTTTTTGGAGGAATTGAGATTGTTGATGAAGCTGAAAAGCTTATAGAATCACAAAAAGCATTAAATGCATTAAGCGAACTAAGATACATTTATGATACTTTAAATAATCTAGGATATTCTCAGTATATATCAATAGATTTAGCAATGATTCAAGATTTTGATTATTATACTGGAGCAGTATTTAAGGGATATGTAAGAGAGCTTGGAGAAGAAATACTAAGCGGTGGTAGATATGATAGTCTTATAGGTGAGTTTGGAGATGCTACTCCAGCAGCAGGTTTAGGACTTAATATTGATAATATACTAAAAGTATTAACTGAAAAAAGGCAGATAAATGATTTTAATAACGAAGAGGGCATTATTTACTTTGACAAAGAATGTCTTAAAACTGCTTTAGAGCTATTAGGCAGTTTAAATAATGGCAATATTAAATGGAACTTATCTCTTCAAGATAACTTACAAGACGCAATTAAGTGCTGTAAGAATGCGGGTATCGGTAACTTGATTCAGGTTACTGAGAAAGGTATATTTAAATATAAGATTGATGGAGAAGAAAGTTTTGTGGGAGAGATGACTTATGGAGAGAATTAGGATTGCACTAACAAAAGGGAGACTAGAAAAGGAAGCTATTAAGATATTTGATGGTATCGGGGTAGATACAAGTGAACTTAAGGATAAAGGTAGAAAGCTTGTGTTTAAAAGTAATAACTTCCCAGTAGAATTTGTTTTAGTAAAAGCTCAGGATGTAATTACTTATGTAGAGCATGGCGTTGTGGACATGGGCATAGTGGGCAAGGATACTATTTTAGAAAATCAAACAAATTTCTATGAAGTTGTTGATTTATCAGTGGGAAAATGTTTCTTTGCTTTAGCTTCTCTTCCATCTTTTAAGGAACTTCCTTCATATCATAGGAAAATTATAGCTACTAAATATACAAAGGTAGCACATGATTTCTTCAGAGAAAAGGGAGAAGATGTTGAAATTATAAAAATAGAAGGATCTGTAGAACTTGCTCCAATTTTAGGACTTGCAGATGCTATCGTAGATATAGTAGAAACGGGATCTACATTAAAAGAAAATGGACTTATTATATTTGAAAAAATATGTGATATAAGTGCAAGATTGATAGTAAACAAAGCAAGTATGAAGATGAAGAAAAAAGAAGTTTTAGATATCGTAGATAGAATCGAAAATTATATTAAACAAAATGGAGGAAAGAAAGTTGATTAAAATATATTCTTCATTAGATGAGATAAAAAGCTTCTTTGAGATTTTAAAGAAAAGAGGCGGAGAAGATAATCACGAGGCTTTAAAAAGTGTAGAAGCAATCCTAGCAAATGTTAAAGAAAAAGGTGATGAAGCCTTATTAAAATACACAAAAGATTTTGATGGTGTTGAGCTTCAAAATCTTAAGGTAACAGAAGAAGAAGTAGAAGAAGCTATGAATTTGGTAGCTCCTGAACTTATAAGTGTTATTAATAAAGCCATATCTAATATAAGAAAATATCATGAAAAGCAAGTAAGAAACTCTTGGATGATGACTGAAGAGAACGGAATTGTTATGGGTCAAAAGGTTATGGCTCTTGAAAAAGTAGGAGTATATGTGCCAGGAGGAAGTGCAGCATATCCATCTTCCGTTTTAATGAATGTAATTCCTGCAAAGATTGCTGGTGTAAGTAAAATATGTATGGTGACACCACCTCAAAAAAATGGTAAGGTAAATCCAGATATTTTAGCTGCTGCAAAATTAGCAGGAGTAGATGAGATATACAAAATTGGAGGAGCTCAAGCAGTTGCAGCTCTAAGCTTTGGCACAGAAACAGTACCAAAGGTAGATAAGATTGTGGGACCTGGAAATATATATGTTGCTTTAGCAAAGAAGCTATGTTATGGAACAGTTGATATTGATATGATTGCAGGACCAAGTGAAATTCTTGTAATAAGTGACGAAAAGTCAGATCCATCATTCTTAGCAGCAGACTTGATGTCTCAAGCAGAGCATGATAGATTAGCTTCTTCAGTTCTTATAACAACAAGTGCTGAGTTAGCTGCAAAGGTTAAAGAACAACTAGCTATTCAAGTGGAGAAATTAGAAAGAAAAGATATAATAGTGGATTCACTTCAAAGATATGGTGGTATTCTGTTAGTATCTTCTATAGATGAAGCTATAGAACTGAGCAATGAAATTGCTCCTGAGCACTTAGAACTTATGGTAGAAAAACCATTTGATATTCTTGGAAAGATAAAACATGCAGGATCAATATTCTTAGGTTCTTACTGTCCTGAACCATTAGGAGATTATATGGCAGGTCCTAACCATGTTCTTCCTACAACTGGAACTGCAAGATTCTATTCACCTCTATCCGTTGATGATTATGTAAAAAAATCAAGCTTTTTATACTATCCAAAAGCAGCGTTAGCGGAAGTGAAAGATGATGTTATAACTTTTACAAAGCATGAAGGTTTAACTGCTCACGGTAATTCTGTTAAGGTAAGATTTGATAATGAATAATTTACTTGCTGCCATTTCATAAAGTGAAATGCGGCTAAAGCTGGGCAGGGTCGATGCCTGTCAGTTTTATTTTAGGGAAGATTTAAAGACTTTTAATAGTGTTAAGAGTATTTTGATAAGAGGTGAAGATAGTGAGAGTAGGAGAAGTTAAAAGAAAAACTGGTGAAACTGATATAGATATAAAGTTAAACCTAGATGGTGAAGGAAACTATGAGATTGAAACAGGCGTAGGCTTTTTTGATCATATGTTAACTTTACTATCAAAGCATTCTCTTATTGATTTAAAGGTAAAGTGTAAAGGTGACTTAGAGATAGATGGTCACCACACTGTAGAGGATATTGGAATTGCTTTAGGTAAGGCGTTATCTCAAGCTTTAGGAGATAAAAGTGGAATTAAAAGATATGGAACTTCCTATGTACCGATGGATGAAGCTTTAGGATTTGTTTCTTTAGACTTAAGTGGAAGAGGATTCTTAGTTCTAGATGCTCCTTTCGATATGTCAAAATCTATAGGAGAGTTTGATGTTGAATTAGTAGAAGAATTTTTTAGAGCTTTAGCAACTAATGGCGGCATAACTCTTCATGCAAAAGTATTTTACGGAAGAAACCACCATCATATGGTGGAGGCGTTGTTTAAAGCTTTAGGAAGAGCACTAAGAGAAGCAGTAACAAAGGATGAAAAGATAAAAGGCGTTATGTCTACAAAAGGTATTCTTTAATCTGAGAGGTGATAATATGATAGCAATTATTGATTATGGTATGGGAAATTTAAGAAGTGTAGAAAAGGCTCTTGAAGCTTTAGGAATAGAGTCAAAAATCACTGATGATCCACAAGAAATTCGTGATAGTAAGGCTATAATACTTCCTGGTGTTGGGGCTTTCCCAGCAGCAATGAAGAGAATTAAAGAAAAAGAGTTAGATAAGCTTTTAAAAGAAGAGGTTGCAAAAGGTAAACTTCTTTTAGGAATATGTCTTGGTATGCAGCTTCTCTTTGAATCAAGTGATGAAGTAGAATTTACAGAGGGTTTAGGATTTATACAAGGTCATGTGAAAAAGCTTCAAATAAAGGAAAAGGTTCCTCACATGGGATGGAACAATTTAAAGTTTAATGAGAAGAGTCCATTTTTAAATGGAATAGATGAAGGAAGTTATGTATACTTTGTACATTCTTTCTATGCAGACACGAAAATGGAAAATGTTAATGCTTATACTGAATATGAGGTAGTTGTACCAGCAGTAGTATCTAATAAAAATGTAGTAGGATTTCAATTCCACCCAGAAAAAAGCGGTACTATAGGATTAAAGATGCTAGAAAACATAAAGGAGTGGATAAAGTGATAATTTTACCAGCAATAGATTTGAAGGACGGAAAGTGTGTAAGACTTTACAAGGGAGAAGAAAGTTCAACTCACGTAGTTGCAGAGAGTGCAATAGAGATGGCTCTAACCTTTGAAAGAAGTGGAGCAAAATACATTCATATGGTAGATTTAGATGGAGCTTTTAGTGGAAGTCAAAAGAACCTAGACACTATAGAAGAGGTAGTTAAGAGTGTTTCTATCCCTGTTGAAGTTGGTGGCGGAATAAGAAATATGGAAGTTGTTGAAAAGCTTATTTCTATAGGTGTATCAAGAGTTATTCTTGGAACAGCGGCTTTAAAGGATGAAGAATTTTTAAAGGAAGCTGTAAAAAAATATGGAGATAAAATTGCTGTCGGTATTGATTTTAAAGATGGCAAGGTTGCAATAAAAGGATGGGTTGAAGTAACAGAGGTAGGATATTTAGAATTTGCTGCTAAACTTGAAACTTTAGGAGTAAAAACTATAATAGTTACTGATATATCTAAAGATGGTACTCTTGAAGGACCAAACCTTGATATGTTAAAAGAATTAAAAGAAAAAGTTAATATAAATATCATTGCTTCTGGTGGAATAAAGGATATTGAGAATATAAAGGATCTAAATGCTTTAGGAGTTTATGGTGCAATAACTGGAAAAGCGATTTACTCAGGTACATTAGATCTTAAAGAAGCTATAGCAGTATGTTCTTAATTAAGATAAACAACTTCATTCCTTAAACAATTCATGAAAATAGCCTCGACATGCAATGCTTTTTCATGAATTATACATTCAGCTATGAAGTTGTATATCTAGAATTAAAGATAAATAACTTTAATTCTAAATTTAGTTATAAAATCGTTTATCTGTAAAAGAGCCTAAATTTACTTAAAGGGGGCTAAAGAAATGCTTACGAAGAGAATAATACCATGCTTAGATGTAAAAATGGGCAGGGTAGTAAAAGGTATAAATTTTTTAGGGTTAAAAGATGTTGGAGACCCTGTTGAGATAGCAAAATACTATAATGATGAAGGTGCTGATGAGCTGGTATTCCTAGACATTACTGCTAGCCATGAAGGAAGAAAAACTATGCTTGATGTGGTTGAGAGAACTGCAGCAGAAGTTTTTATTCCGTTAACAGTAGGTGGAGGAATAAGTTCTCTAGATGATATAAAAACTATTTTAAGAGCAGGCGCAGATAAAGTTTCTATAAATTCAGCAGCAGTTAGAAATCCTCAACTTGTGACAGATGGGGCTGAAATCTTTGGAAGTCAATGTATTGTAGTTGCTTTAGATGCTAGAAAAATACAAGATGGTAGTGAGTGGCATATCACAATTAATGGTGGAAGAATTGATACAGGTATAGATGCTCTTGAATTCGCTAAGGAAGTGGAAAAAAGAGGAGCAGGAGAAATTCTTCTAACAAGCATGGATGCTGATGGCACTAAAGAGGGCTTCGATTGTGAGCTTCTTAATGCTCTTTGTGATGTAGTAAACATTCCAGTAATCGCTTCTGGAGGATGTGGAACTATAGGGCACTTTAGAGATGTATTTGAAAACACTAAAGCAGATGCTGCTCTTGCAGCTTCAATATTCCACTATAAAGAAGCTTCAATAAAAGAGGTAAAAGAACACTTAAGAAAATATGAGATACCAGTGAGATTATAAACGAGGTGAGAGAATGTATCCGGATTTTTCAAAAGGATTAATTCCTACAATCATAGTGGAGGCTTCAACAAATGAAGTTCTTATGCTAGCATATATGAATGAGGAGTCCTATAAAAAGACTTTAGAAACTAAAACCACGTGGTTTTACAGCCGTTCAAGAGATAAGCTTTGGAACAAAGGAGAAACCTCAGGACATTTTCAAAAGGTATTGGAGATATTAATAGATTGTGATGAGGATACTCTTTTAATAAAGGTAGAGCAAAAGGGACCTGCTTGCCATACAGGAGCAAAGAGCTGTTTTTATAGAAAAGTATTATAATTTGGAGTGAAATTATGGAAAGAAAAGATGTACTTAAGGATCTTTATGAGTTAGTTTTAGATAGAAAGCAAAATCCGCAAGAAGGATCATATACAAATTATCTTTTTTCAAAGGGAAGAGATAAGATACTTAAAAAGGTAGGAGAAGAAGCTACTGAGGTAATCATTGAAGGAAAAAATCCAGAAGGAAAAACAACCGCAGTTAGTGAAATTTGTGACTTACTTTACCATCTTACAGTTCTTATGGCAGATATGGATATAGATTTAGATGCTGTATATAGTGAGCTAGATGAGAGAAGAAAAAAGATGGGAAACCTTAAAGCTGAAAGAAAAGAGATAGTAGATTTATAATTGGGATCTTAATGAGGTATCAATTATTTAAAAACTTAAAGAATTAATAGTAAATGTAACTCAACCAGGTAACAGCAGTTTCAGCAGACAACGAAATGGTTGAGTTATATTTTTTTTTACAATTATAAACGTATACATAACAATGTTATCATGAATTTAGACTTTTTTTATTGTATAATCAATATAAAGAAATAGTAAAAATATAATAAAAGATTTATATAAATAATTTGTTTGAGGTGAAGTTATGAGTTTTACAAAGTTAATGAGTGCTGTTTTTGGTGTAATATTTATTATTATTCTTTATGCAATTATATACTATTCACTAAAAATTATGTACAAGGATGTTAAAGGTGGAGGAAGAAAAAAGGTATCTACTGGGAGAAGGGCTCATGGGTTAGAGGTACTAGAATCCGGAGAAAATAAGAGCTTGAAAATTGGTTCTATTATACCTGTAAGAACAACCATAACCCTTGGAAGAAAGGAGGACAATTCTATAGTTCTTCATGATCAATTTGTTTCAGGTTATCATGCTAAATTATATGTTAGAAATAATGAATTCTTCCTTGAAGATTTAGAAAGTACTAATGGAACATTTATAAATAAACAAAGAATCTCTGGAAGAGTGAGATTAAAGATAGAAGATGAAATTAGACTTGGAAGCACTATTTTTAAAGTTATAGATTAAAAATAAGCACGTTTAACATTTAATAGATTTCAGAAAATAATTATTATATTAGATGTTTTTTGAAGTTTAAAATTTGTTATTAACTTGTTTGTTGTGATGAGGTGAAGTTATGGGTTCATTAAAATACGAAAAAAGACTTTTAATAATTTCATATTTACTTTGTATAGCCCTTTTTATTAACTTGGCATTATTAAGTGACACCATAGATAAAGGGGCTTTAATTATGGGTGGAGTACTTATAATACTTATTTTTTATGGACATTTTGTCTTAGGAAGATTTTTTCCTGATGGAGATAAGTTTCTTCTAATTTTTGCATCTATTTTATCCTTTATAGGGATAGCGATGTTATATAGACTTAATCCCCAAGTAGCTGTAAAGCAGCTTATTTGGTTTGTTGCGGGTATAACTACTTATATTCTTATAGTTGTACTTTTACCTGATTTAAAGAGTTTCGTTAAGTATAAGTATATATACTTAGCTGTAACATTAATATTTATGTCTATGGCTCTTATTGCAGGACAAGAGGTATATGGAGCAAAGAACTGGGTAATAATTGGAGGCTTTAGCTTTCAACCTTCAGAGATTGGAAAGATATTTTTAGTTTTATACCTTTCTTCAGCATTATCGACCTATGATGATAAAAAAACCCTCTCAGGAGATTTTAAGCAACTTGTTGAACCAGCTTTAGTGGTTATGGCTTCATTAGGTTGTATGGTACTACAGCGGGATTTAGGTTCGGCATTAATTTTCTTTGGTATTTCTATCACTATGGTTTACATCGCAACTTCAGGATTTAAGTACGTTGTAACTGGACTTCTGTTGTTTGCTGGTGGAGCAGTAGTTAGTTATAGCCTTTTTGGTCACGTAAGAAGAAGAGTTCTTATATGGAAAGACTTATGGAAATATGCAAATAACGAAAGTTATCAAATAGTTCAAGGTTTATTTGCTATATCTTCAGGTGGTTTTTTTGGATCAGGTCTAAAACAAGGTTATCCTGGATTTGTACCAGTTAATGAAACAGATTTTATATTTGCTGTAATTTGTGAAGAATTAGGTATTGTTTTCGGTATAGGTATAATGCTGCTTTATTTTCTTTTATTTTATAGGGGTATAAGAGCGGCTTTAAGTGCAGAAGATAGATTTTCTCAACTTAATGCAGTGGGTTTTAGTGCTATGATTGCCATGCAGGTATTAGTTATTATAGGAGGAGTTTATGCTGTAATCCCATTAACAGGTATTGCTCTCCCACTAATAAGTTATGGTGGTACTTCAATGCTTACTATGTTTTTTGCGTTAGGGATACTTCAGAAGATATCAGAGGAGGGCTAGTATGAATGATATATTAGATAACATAAAAAAAGTACTTGTAGTATATCTTGTATTAATAATTGCTCTTATATCATATATAGCCTACTTTCAGCTTTTTAAAGCACCTGCAATAGCAGAAAAATCTGAAAATAAAAGATTATGGGCAAAGAGAAATGAAGTATTGAGAGGCACTATCTACGATAGAAATAAAAATGCTCTTACTGCTTCAAGTAAAAATAATGTTCTTATACAAAATAGGGAGTATAAGGGTGGAGCACTTTATTCACATGTGCTTGGATATGTAAATCCTACGTATGGAATAACTGGTCTTGAAAATAAATATGATAATGATTTAACTAATTATAAAAGTTTAACTCTTCAAAGTTTCTTAAAGTCTCTAAATGTAATGGAAGCTTTTAAAGATAGAAATAAGAAGGAAGAAAAGATAGGAAATAGTTTAATTACTTCATTAGATGATAAAGTACAAAAGGCAGCTTTCGATGCCCTTGGAGATAATAAAGGATCAATAGTGGTGTTAAATCCTAAGACAGGAGAAATTCTTGCAATGGTATCAAAACCAACCTTTGATCCTAATAATCTTGCTGAAGTTATGAAGAAGGCTAACTCACAGTCTTATGAAGAGTCTCCATTGTTGAATAGAGCAGTATCGGGACTTTATCCTCCAGGGTCAACTTTTAAAATTGTAACTTTAACATCTGCTATAGAAAATATAAGTGGAGTAACAAATAGAACTTTTAATGATAATGGAAAAATAGTATTCAATTCAAAACAATCATTAAGTAATTTACATGGAAATGCCTATGGTAGTATAAGCTTAAAAGAAGCTTTAGCAGTGTCCTCTAATGTTGTATTTGGAGGTCTTGCATTAGAATTAGGAAACGATAAGCTTAAAGCAACTGCTGAAAAGTATGGATTTAATAAAAATCTTCCATCAGATGGAATTGTTATGGAAGATAGTAGATTTCCAAAACTTAAGGATTATGAAAAAGGGAGTATAGCTCAGTCTGGAATAGGTCAGAGTAAAATATTGGCTACTCCAATTCAAATGGCTTTAGTAGCAAGTACTGTAGCTAATAATGGTATTATGATGGAGCCTAAACTAGTTAATGAAGTAGTAAATAAAGATGGAGAATTAGTAAGAAAAATTCCATCTACGGCTATAAGTACTGTTATTTCTCAAGATGTTTCTAATATAATTAAGGGCTATATGAAGAATCTTGTTGATGAGAGAATTAATAGGGATTGGGGAGTATTTAAAGGAACAAATGCGGCAGGTAAAACAGGAACCGCTGACTACCAACTTCCTAATGGAAGAGATGCAGAACCACACTCATGGTTTATAGGTTTTGCTCCAGCAGATAATCCACAGGTTGCAGTGGCAGTAATTGTGGAAAATGGAGGTGCTGGTGGAGGATTGGCAGCTCAAGCAGCAGGAAAGGTAATAAGAACTGCATTAGGAAGGTAACAAAGATATGATATATTTATATAATAGCAGGAGGTGAGAAAAATTTTTGACTTTGAATACCATCTAAAAACACTTCCTGATAAACCAGGAGTTTACATAATGAAAAATTCCCTTGGAGAAGTAATATATGTTGGTAAGGCAAAGGTATTAAAAAATAGAGTAAGACAGTATTTTCAAAGTTCAAGAAGCCATTCGGAAAAGACCAAAGCTATGGTTAGAAACATTGCAGAGTTTGAATATATTGTAACTGATTCTGAGATGGAAGCCCTGCTATTAGAGTGTAACTTAATAAAAAAGTACAGCCCAAAGTATAATATTGCATTAAAAGATGATAAATTCTATCCATTTATAAAGATTACTACTAATGAAGATTTTCCAAGAGTTTATGTAACTAGAAATTTTGCTAAGGATGGAAATATGTATTTTGGGCCATATACTAATGCGACAGCAGTATATGAAACTATTAATCTTATAAAGAAAATATTTCCATTGAGAAATTGTAAAAGGGTAATAGCTGAAGATGGAGAACTTACGAGACCCTGTTTGAATTATCATATAAAGCAGTGTAAAGCTCCTTGTGGTGGACATATATCAAAAAAGGAGTATATAGATATGATCAATGAAATCATAAATATACTCAGTGGCAAAGATGCTAATATAATCAAAGAATTAAGCAAGCAGATGGATGAGGCAGCTCAGAATCTTGAATTTGAGGAGGCTGCAAAGTTAAGGGATAAGATTTTAGCTGTTGAAGCCATAGGAGAAAAGCAAAAGATGTTCACTGCAAAAGAAGCTGATGAAGATTTTATCCACATATTTAGTGATGAGAAGGATACTTGCATTCAAATCTTTTTTTTACGAGAAGGAAAAGTTACTGGAAGAGAACACTTTATGTTTGAGGATAGAGCTAATGATGAAATAGGTGAACTAATATCAGAGTTTATCACTTCTTTCTATGGTGGAACTGCTCAAGTTCCTAAGCATATTTATGTACCAGAACTAGAGGATTTAGAACTTATAGAGGAATTTTTAACTGTAAAAAGAGGCTCAAAAGTTTGGATTAAAGTTCCTAAAAGAGGCGAAAAGAAAGAAATGCTAGAAATGGTGAAAAATAATGCAAGGGTTACTCTAGAGCAATTTAAGGATAAAATGCTTAAGGATAAGGAAATAAACAGGGTGGCACTTACAGAGTTAGCAAACTTGTTAGAGTTAGAGGAAATACCTGTGAGGATAGAAGCTTATGACATTTCTAACATCCAGGGGATGGACTCTGTAGGAACCATGATAGTTTTCGAAGAGGGCAGGGCAAAGAATTCTGATTACAGAAGATTTAGAATTAAAACTGTTCAAGGAGCAAATGATTACGATAGTATGAGAGAAGTATTGGAAAGAAGATTCTTACACGGGTTAGAAGAGTTAAGGGCGATTCAAGAAAGAAGTCTTGAGTTTTCCAAAGGGAAATTTTCTATATTTCCTGACCTCATAATGATGGATGGAGGAAAAGGACAGATAAATGTTGCACTGGAGGTTTTAAAGAATTTTAACATAGATATTCCAGTATGCGGCATGGTAAAGGATGATAAGCATCACACAAGAGGTCTTATCTTTAATAATCAGGAGATTATTTTAAGAAGAAGCTCTAACCTGATTCATATGATAACAAGAATTCAGGATGAGGTACATAGATTTGCCATAACTTATCATCGATCCTTAAGAGACAAAAGAACCCTTCACTCTATACTGGAGGATATCCCTAATGTTGGAGAGAAGAGAAGAAAGAATCTTCTTATAAAGTTTGGTAGTGTAGAGAACATTAAGAAGGCTACTTATGAAGAACTCTTAGAAACACCAAGCATAGATAAAAAAGCTGCAGAAAGTATAAGGAGTTACTTCTCATCAAAGAATCAAAGGTAAACTTAATTCCTAAATTTGTGAAAAAGAAGTAATATAGATAAACAACTTCATAACTGAACTTATAATTCAGAAAAAGGCATTGCATATCGAGGCTATTTTCCTGAATTGAGTATGGATTGAAGTTGTTTATTTTTATTAAAAACAAAATAATTAATAATGCAATAGTTGGGATAATTTGTAAAAAACATAAAAAAATTAACTTATTTAATCAAAAAAGGAAAAAATTTAGACTTAAACCTTGATTAAAGGGCAGTAATTATCTTATACTATTTAATTGAATGTAAAAAATAATTTTGAGGAGTTTGGATGATGAATCATTATGTAGATTTTAGCAAAGTGCTTTTAAGCGTTTATGACGAAAATGATATAGAGTTAAATTCTCCAATGGGTGAACACATATATTTTAAAGTTGGTGGCCCTGTTGATATACTTGTTAATCCTAGAAGTAAGGAACAAGTAGTTAAAACCATAGGTCTCTGCAAGGAATATAATGTACCATACATTATAATTGGAAATGGTTCTAATATTCTAGTTAGAGATGGTGGAATAAGAGGTGTTGTTATAAAGATATGTAAACTTGACAACATATCTGTTAATTGTAATGAGATTGTAGCGGAGTGCGGTGCACTACTTTCAGATGTATCTAAAATTGCTTTAGAGCGCAGTCTTACAGGTTTTGAATTTGCTTGTGGTATCCCAGGTAGTGTAGGTGGAGCTGTGTTCATGAATGCAGGAGCTTATGATGGAGAGATTTCTTTTGTTATTAAAGAAGCAGAAGTTATAGATGATAAGAACAATATTATAACTTTAAGCAAAGAAGAAATGGAACTAGGTTATAGAACTAGCGCTATAATGTCAAAGGGATATGTGGTTTTGAGTGCAACTTTTGTACTTAAAAAAGGAGAGTATAATTTAATAAAACAAAGAATAGATGAACTAACAAGAAAAAGAGAAGAAAAACAACCTCTAGAATATCCTTCTGCTGGTAGTACATTTAAAAGACCACCAGGATACTTTGCTGGAAAGCTTATTCAGGATGCTGGATTAAAAGGCTTTACTATAGGTGGTGCCGCTGTTTCAGAAAAACATTCAGGTTTTGTTATAAACAAGGGTGGAGCTACAGCGAAGGATGTACTTGATCTTATTGAACATATAAAGATAACTGTAAAGGAAAGGTTCGATGTGGATCTACATCCGGAGGTTAGGATAATAGGCGAAGATTAAAAGGCTGCTAAGTTAGCAGCCTTTTTTTGATGCCATTTTTTTAGCTTTAATATACTGTGGAATAATGTGGACTAAACATGAAAATACTAAAACAAGTTACAGTAATGAACATATGAGTGGGTTTATAGTTTTATTTACAAATTACAGATAAACAACTTTGATAGAAATTTGAGATATAAAGCTAAATGAAATTATAAAGTAATATCAAGGATAGATAGATTTTATCCATCAGTTAAAGGAGAGATTACCTAAGAGTCACGCCACTTTAGTGGTGTAAGGTTCAAACGTAAATACTAACTAAATATCAATTTTAGTTATCTTTAATAAAGGCTGAGATGGTGATATATATGATACGAATTTTAAGTGATAGTTTGGTTGAGAACTTAAATACCATAAGAAGTGATTTAGGCAATAGTAGCGACATTGTTATACGAGAATTTATTATAGGAGAAGAAGAGAAGGTTAAAGCTGCAGTTATATATGTTGATGGGCTTATAGATAAAGATTTTGTTCAAAAGTTTATACTTAAGACCTTGATGATTGAGATAAGAAAAGTAGATTTGAGAGGGATTTGTTCTAGGGAAAAAGGCTGGTTTCAAATTTTAAAGGATTTTTCAATTTCTGTTGCAGATATTAAAGAAGCAGAGGATATGGACTCTCTCTACTTAAGTCTTTTATCTGGAGATACTATAATTCTTATAGATTATTCCAATAAAGCCTTTTTAGCAAGCTCAAGAGGATGGCAGGGGAGAGGAATTGAGGAACCTACTTCCCAGAGCTTAATCAAAGGACCTAAAGAAGGGTTTACTGAGACTTTAAGAACAAATACTGCTCTTATAAGAAGACGGATAAAGGATACAAATCTTAGGATTGAAACTGTGGTAGTTGGAAAAAGATCAAAGACAGAGGTAGTAATTGCATATATTAATGGATTAGCAGATGATAAAGTAGTTAATGAAGTAAAAAGTAGAATTAATCAAATTGATGTGGACTATGTAATAGGAAGTAGTGCGATTGAGGAGTTAATTCAAGATTCAAAGTATAGTCCGTATCCTACTATATACAATACAGAAAGACCGGACTCTTTATCTGCTGGAATATTAGAAGGGAGAGTAGGAATTATAGTTGATGGTACTCCCTTTGCTATGCTTGTACCTGCATTGTTTATTCACTTCTTTCAGTCAAGTGAGGATTATTACATTGGATCTCTTACGGGTAGTTTTAAAAGGGTTCTAAGGTATTCCGCATATTTTCTTACTCTATTAACACCAGGAACGCTTGTAGCACTTTTAAGCTTTCATCATGAAATGATGCCAACAACTTTATTTATTAGTATAGCAGCTCAAAGAGCAGCAGTTCCATTTCCTATATCAATAGAAGTTATGCTATTAGAAGTTATGTTTGAGGTATTAAGAGAGGCAGCTGTAAGAATGCCTAGGCTAGTTGGACCTACTATTTCTATCGTAGGAGCATTAGTTCTTGGTCAGGCAGCTGTAGAAGCAGGTATTTTTTCATCTATAACAATTATAGTTATTGCAGTTACAGGTATAGCCTCCAATATGAGTTCTACTATTAATATGGGTTTTTCAGTTGCAATGCTAAGGTTTATTTTCATATTTTTAGGGGCCACCTTTGGTATACCTGGTATAGCTATTGGATCTTTTATAAATATTTTTCACCTTTGTGCATTAAAATCCTTTGGTACACCTTATTTAAGTTATTTGGCTCCTTTTAATGCACCAGCACAGAGAGACACGATAATAAGATTAACTTCTGGAAAAATACTAAAGGTTATTAAGAAAAAAGTTTAAAAGTAAGAGGTAAAAGGTATGTATAAAAAAATCTTTTGTATTATGTTAATTAATATATTTTTCTTTTCTTTAATGGGGTGCTGGGGGAAAAGAGAGATTAATGAAAATTTTCAAGCTATTGGTATTGGTATAGATAAGAAAGAAGATCACTACTTAATTACTTATCAGATTATAAATCCAGAAGAGGTTAGTGGCAAGGAAAAAACTGGAACTACGCCAGTAATTACCGTTGAAGCTGAAGGAGCAAGCATATCTGAGGCTTCAAGAAGATTAACATTAAAAGTTTCTAAAAAAGTAAATATACCACATCTTAGAGTTTTGGTTTTGGGAGAGAGTTTTGCTAGGGAAGGAATAAAGGATGCTTTAGACTTTTTTATTAGAAATCGTGACGCTAGAAGTAACTTTTATATTGTAGTAGCAAAAGGTGGAACTGCCTCGGATGTACTTAAAGTATTCACTCCATTGCAGAAGATTCCAGCAGAAAAAATACATGATAGCTTAGAAACAGCTCAAGAATTCTGGTCACCTGCTACAACTATAAGAAAGTATGAACTATTAAGTGATGTAGGTGCTGAAGCTAAAGATCCTATACTAACAGGCATATTGGTGAAAGGTAAAAAGGACGTTGGAATGACGAGGAGGAATGTTGAAACAATAGAACAAGAAGCATATATTGAAGTAGGGACAATAGGAGTGTTTAAGGGAGATAAGCTTGTTGGATGGCTTGATGAAAATGAAAGTTCAATTACTAATTCCATATTAAGAAAGGTTAAAAATACAATTAGAGTATATTCTTATGTAGGTTATCCGATAAGCTTAGAGATACAAAAATTAAGGAGCAAAATAAAGGTAGTAAATGATAAAGGTAAACCTAAAATTATCTATTATGAAGATATAGTAGGCGATATTGCAGAGGTAACGGATGATATTAAAATTAAAGATCCTCAAGTTATTAAGAAATTTGAAAAATATGTAGAAGAATTTATAAAGTTAAGAGCAGAAAATGCTATAAAAAGAGTTCAGCAGGATTTTCATGCTGATATATTTGGGTTTGGATTAGAAATTAGTAGACAGCATCCTAAGCTTTGGGAAAAGGTAAAGGATAATTGGGATAAAGAATTTGCTAAACTTCCTGTAGAAGTTATTGTAACGGTAAGGGTAAATGATACGGGAGTTATAATAGATCCAATAGAGATTAAATAACCCTAAAGAGGTGAGGTTATTGAATAATAATTTAATAAGCAACAAGCAGCTTTTTATGATTATGGTTTTATATCAATTAGGAAGCGCCTTAGTAGTACCATTAGGTATATCTGCTAGGCAGGATGCATGGGAAGCTATTTTAATGGGCATGATAGGCGGGATATTGTTAGCGTTTATATATACATATATTTATATGAAAAATGGAGTTGTCCCCTCTTTTCAAAAAATTATGACAAATGTGTTAGGAAAGAATTTTGGCAGTATATTAACGTTCATATATATTATGTTCTTTATGTATATTGCATCAAGAGTACTTACTGATTTTAGACTGCTACTTTTAGCAACTGTTTTGCCTGAAACTCCTGTTATAGTAATAACAATACTTTTAACTTTACCTATAATTTATGCTTGTTATCATGGAGCAGAAATTATAGGAAGAGCAAGTGAAATATTTTTTACAATAGTTATTTTAACTCTTATAGCTATTTATATCTTAGTATCTGTAAATAAGTTAGTTCACCTAGAAAGTTTAAAGCCTATATTTGGTGTTGGAGCACGAACTATTTTCAAGACTGTTTTTCCTGTATTAGTAGCAATACCCTTTGGAGAAACAATTGTTTTTATGAATTTATTTTCAAAGGTAAATGTTCAAGAAAGCATAAGAAAAACAGTTATCTCATCAATGGTTTTAAGTGGTATTTTATTAAGTTTTACTGTAGCTATGAATATATCAGTAATTTCATTATCTGTTATGGAACGTTCTACGTTTCCTCTTTTACTCACTGTAAGTATGGTTAAAATTGGAGAATTTCTTGAAAGATTCGATGTAATGGCAGTTATTCTGTTAATGGTAGGTGGTTCTTTTAAGATACTAACATTTTTTTATTCTAGTGTTGAAATGTTAATAGATTTATCCAATTCACCTTCAAAAAACAGGGTTCCAATAATATTTTTTTTAGGTGTAGTACTAGTGGCTATGTCTGGATTTATGGGAAAAAGTGTTCCTGAACATTATTATGTAGGGTTAGATGTTGTAACTAAGCACTTACACATACCTTTAATGATGATTATTCCAGCATTATTGGCGATTATAAGTTTTTTTAAAAGTAGAAATGTGAATAGAAAAATGCCTAAATAGTATGTGTCGCTAACTATTATTTCAAAAACAGGTAGTTTTTTTTAAGTTGCTGCATAAAATTATATATAATTAATTTATAGAGGTGCATGTATGTACTTCAATCTAAATGAATACTTAGAACATATAGATAATTTTAAAGATCAGAGAGACAATATGTTTGGACAAATGCCTATACCAGTAATGGTGCCGTGTTACCATTGGATTTATGGATTTCAAATGTTAGGTAATGAAATAGAAAATGATTATTTAGGTAACCAGATGAATAATGTTATAAATGTACCTCCTCCTTGTAGTCCAGTTACTTTATCTTACATGGACCATTGGATTCCAGAAGTTTCATTAGATGAAATGGCTAAAACTGATTATGATGTAATCATTGTTGGGACTGGTATGGGGGGAGGGGCCGCACTTTGGAGATTGTGTGAGCAGTGGAAAAACAGCGGTAAGCGAATTGGTATTGTTGAAGCAGGAGGGTTTTTATTACCTACACATGCACAAAACATTGCCACCATGAATATGGAGCGTTTTGACAGATATCTTTTAAATCCTAAAATATCAAAACAATATAAAATGCAGCTTCCTGAGTTTTCAGGTGCAGCAGAAGTTATAGCTCTTGGGGGAAGAAGTTTATTTTGGACTTGTGCCTGTCCACGTCTTTACTCTGAAGAATTTAAGAACTGGCCGATTACATCAGATGAAATAGCAGACTACTATTATATTGCCGAGGAAGTTATGAATGTTTCAAAGATATATTCAGAACAATCTACATTCAATAAAATTCTTTTAAATCGATTAATTACTAAGGGTTTTACTGAGGCAACGACAGTTCCATTAGCTACTGATCTTGTACCAACAAACTATGCACAAATACACTCCAACGTGTTTTTTGATTCTAATTCTTTCTTTGGAAGAGCTTTGAACAATAGGCAATTCGATTTAGCTGTAAATGCTCGTGTTGCTAAAGTGCTAATAGAAAAAAATAAAGTTACAGGAGTAAAGGTATTTTCTAAGGAGAAGAAACCGTACTTCCTTAAAGCCAAAACTGTTATTTTATCAGCAAGTACCCTTGAAACTCCTCGTATTTTATTAAATTCAGAAATACGAAGTAGCACTATTGGTCATTATTTAATTAACCATTCTTTTATTACAGCTACAGGAAAAGTAAATATTAGTAATTTTTCTGATCTTATTGGACCAATTAGTCTTCTAGTTCCTCAAGCATTTAAACGCCCATACCAGATACAATTAAAAGGACCGAATGGGTATTATTGGTATCACTATAAACGACCTTCAGGAGAGCAGTGGGAATTTACTTTACAAGGCTTTGGAAGTGTAGAGCCACGATATGAAAATAGAATATTCTTAGATCCTACAAAATTAGATGAGTATGGAGTGCCTGAAATTCAAGCTGAGTTTTCCTATAGTGAAAATGATCAGTATGTAATCCGTCAAATGACTAGAACTTTAGAACAAGTAGCTTCAGCAATGGATGCACAGTTAGTTTCACAGATTTGTTTGCAGCCTCCAGGATTTGACTTTCATGAAGCGGGAACTTGTAGAATGGGGAATGATCCTAATACTTCAGCTACTAATAGGTATGGCCAGATTCATGGAGTAACCGGACTTTATGTAGCTGATAAAAGTGTATTACCTACCGTAGGAGGCGCTAATCCAACATTATCAGTTGTAGCATTAGCTGCTCGTACAGTAGACCATATTGTAGATCAACTTAAATAAATCTATATTTATAGATTTATAATTTCATAATTAAACTTTATAATTCAGGCCATACAAGTTCATATTGAATTAAGAATTGAACTTGTATAGCCTAGAAAAAGTATTGCATGTCGAGGCTATTTTCAGGAATTGTTTAACGATTAAAGTTGTTTATCTCTAAATAAAAAGAGGGTGTTTCACTCAAGGTTAGAACGCCTTCTTTTCATTTGTCTCCATTTCATAAAGTGAAATCTAGCTAAAGCTGAGCAAGGTCGATGCTTATTGAGTTTTGTTTTGGATTTATTTACATAGAATTGATAGTATAGATTATTAATGCAAAGTATACCCATTTGTTCCTTGTATAATTTGGACAAACATTGAAAATAATAGAAATAAACAGAGCTGCATATTAACAAAAGAGTAAGGTGATGATATATATGGCAAAAACTTTAAGTACTAGTTTAGCTGAGAATTTAAGTACCATAAAAACTGCTCTAGGAAATAGCAGTGATATTGTTGTAAGGGAATTCATTATAGGTGAAGAAGATAAGATTAAGGCAGCAATGATTTATGTTGATGGGATTACTGATAAGACTTTTATTCAAGAATTTATACTTAAGGCGTTAATGTTTGAAGTAAGAAAAGTAGATTTAAAGGGGGAGGATCTAAGAGAAAAAGGGTGGTTTCAAATCCTAAAGGATTTTTCAATTTCTGTAGCAGATGTTAAAGAAGTAGAGGATATAGATGCCCTTTACCTAGGACTTTCATCTGGAGATACTGTAATTCTTTTGGACAGCTATAATAAAGTTCTTTTAGCCAGTTCAAGAGGAGCACCAGGTAGAGGAGTTAATGAACCTACTTCTCAGACTTTAGTAAGAGGACCAAAGGAAGGGTTTACTGAGACTTTAAGGACAAATACAGCTCTTTTAAGAAAAAGAATTAAAAATAAAAATCTTAGAATTGAAACAGTAGTATTGGGAAAAGAATCAAATACAGATATAGCAATTGTATATATAGATGGACTAGCTGATGAGACCATAGTTAATGATGTGAAAAACAGAATAAATAAAATAGATGTAGACTATATATTAGAAAGTGGTGCTGTTGAAGAGTTAATTCAGGATTCAAAATATAGTATATTTTCAACTGTTTACAATACAGAGAGAGTTGATTCTTTAGCATCAGGGGTATTACAAGGAAGAGTTGGAATTTTAGTTGATGGCACTCCCTTTGCCTTGCTTGTACCTGCACTGTTTGTTCATTTCTTCCAATCCCCGGAGGATTATACTAATGGATTTATTATAAGCAGTTTTATAAGATTATTAAGATATGCAGCTTATTTCATTTCTCTTTTAACACCAGCAGTGTATGTAGCATTATTGGAATATCATCAAGAAATGCTTCCGACACCTTTATTTATTAGTATATTGGCCCAAAGAGAAGGAGTGCCATTTCCTGCTCCTGTGGAGGTTGTTTTATTAGAGATGATTTTTGAGATTTTAAGAGAATCCGCTATAAGAATGCCTAGAATAATAGGAACTACCATTTCTATCGTAGGAGCGTTGGTTCTTGGTCAGGCATCCATTGAAGCAGGAATTTTTTCTCCTATATTAATTATAGCCATAGCTGTAACAGCTATAGCCAATAATATTTCGCCTAGTGTTAATATGGGGATTTCAGCTAGAATGTTAAGATTTATTTTTATACTTTTAGCTTCTGTATTTGGAATACCTGGTATTGGAGTAGGAGGAATTATTCTTTTTACTCACCTTTGCAGCTTAAAATCTTTTGGAGTTCCTTACTTAAGCTCGTTAGCTCCTTTTAAAGTATCAGCTCAGAAAGATACAGCATTAAGATTACCCTCTAATAAAGTACTTAAGCATGAAAAAAATTAACTAAAGAGAAGTAAGGAGTAATAATATGGGTAAAAGAACTTTCTTGATAGTATTAGCTTTTATATTGTCATTATCTTCCACAGGCTGTTGGGGAAGAAAATCTTTAAAAGACCTAAAGCCAATTTTTGCTTTTGGAATTGACAAAAAGGAAGATAAATACTTACTTACTTCACAGATTATAAATGCTTCTGAAATTGCAGCAAAAACAGGAGGGTATACAACACCAATAACTGTATACTCAGCGGAAGGAAGAAGCATATCTGAAGCTTTTAGAAAATTAACAATAAAGGTTCCTAATCAGATGTATTTTGGACACCTTAGGATCTTAGTCTTTGGAGAAGAGGTAGCTAGAGATGGGCTTCATGAAGTTTTAGATTATTTTATGAGAGATCGGGAATCAAGAAATAACTATTATTTATTAGTAGCACAGGGATGTGAAGCTTCAGAAGTGTTAAAGACACTTACTCCTTTAGATAAGATTCCAGCAAATAAAATATCTTCTGCTTTACAAATGACACAAAAGTTTTGGTCTCCTGGTGTAACAATAAAAAAGGTTGAACTATTAAATACTATAAGTGCTGAGGGGAAAGAGCCTGTATTAACGGGAGTATTACTACAAGGAAAAAAAGATATCGGTATGACTAAAAAGAATGTAGAATCATCTGAAGTACCAGCAGCAATTCAGATAGGAACAGTAGCTGTATTTAAAAACGATAAACTTATTGGATGGCTTAATGAAGAACAAAGTTCAGTTATTAATGGTATTCTAGGAAAGATTAAAAATACAATTAGAATAACTTATTATGAAGATATTGCATTAGTAAGCTTGGAAGTTAAAAAATTTAGTTCAAAAATTAGGGTGGTTAATGATGGTGGTAAACCTAAAATTATCGTTAATGAAAAGATTGAAGCTGATATTGCGGAGGTAAATGAGCGTATTGAAATAAAAGATCCCGCAATTATTAAAAAAATCGAACAATTTATGGAAGATGATGTTAGACAAAGAATAGAGAGAGCTATAACTGAAGTTAAGCAGAAGTTTAATTCTGATATATTTGGCTTTGGCAATGAAATACTAAAACAACATCCTAAGCTTTGGAGAGAGGTTAGGAGTACTTGGAATGAACAAGGATTTTCTAAAGTTCCAGTAGAAGTTAAAGTTAAAATTAAAATAGTTGACACAGGTACTATACTAAATCCTATAAAGGGTGAATAACCCAAAAGAGGTGAGGGTATTGAATAATAATTATATTAGTAAGAAACAATTATTTATGATTATGGTTTTGTTTCAATTAGGAAGCTCTGTAGTAGTATTAGGTGTAGGTGCTAGGCAGGATGCATGGATTGCTGTTTTGGTGGGGATGGTAGGTGGGTTGCTGCTATCATTTATATATACATATTTATACATAAAGAATCCGGCTGACATATCCTTTGAAAAAATATTAACTTATTTGTTAGGAAAGAGGTTTGGAGATATAATCACATTTATTTATATTATGTATTTTACATATGTCGTAGCAAGAGTAATTGCTGATATAAGATTTTTGATACATACCACTGTTTTACATGAAACACCTGAGTTAATTTTATCAGTATTTTTAATGCTACCAATGATCTATGCTGCCTATCATGGGGTAGAAGTTATAGGAAGATTGGCAGAGCTATTTTTTCCACTAATTATTATTATATTTTTTTTTATTTATCTTTTTCTAGGTACAGGTGAATCACTTCACTTAGGTAACTTAAAGCCAGTACTAGGTCATGGGTGGGGAATTATTTTTGAAAATGTCTTGAAGGAGACAATGCCCGTGCCTTTTTCAGAGACCATTAACTTTATGAATTTATATCCTAACGTTAAGAAAGAAGAAAAACAAGAAATTAGAAAACCTGTTTTTTTTTCAGTTATTTTTAGTGGAATTATTTTAAGTGCAACTATGGGGGTAAACATTATGGTCAACTCATTGCATGTTTTTGAAAATTTGACCTTTCCTATCTTGACCACTATTGGAACTATAACTATTGGAGAGTTTATTGAAAGATTAGATATATTAGCGATTATAATTCTCATGGTAGTAAATTTTTTTAAGATATTAATATGGCTTTATTCCACCGTTGAGATGTCAATAAGTTTATTTGGTTTATCACTAAAGCATAGACCTAAGATAATATTGTTTATATCAGCAGCAGCTATACTTATGTCTGTTAATCTAGGAAGTATTGTTGAACACTATGAGTTAGGTTCGAAGGTTATACCTCCATATTTCCATGGATCTTTACTAATGGGGGTTCCACTATTATTGATGATTATAGCATTTTTAAAAGATAAAAAGGTATATATAAAAGGGCTAAAATAACTTTTGGTATTTAATAATAATGAGAAGGGAGTTTTGCATGCAGCAAAATTCCTTTTTGCCTTATATAGTCATAAAAAGTCTAATAAAAAATAGAACTTGATGATAATTTATTTGTAAATAAAACAGGTTTTCTATGATATAATTTAGTAAAGTATAAATCAATAAGGAGGGATCTTATGAGATTTGTAATCGTAACAGGTCTTTCAGGAGCTGGTAAAACTGAAGCAACAAGAAGCCTTGAAGATTTAGGATATTTTTGTGTAGATAACTTACCTCCAAAACTCATACCTAAATTTGCAGAAGCCTGTCTTCAAAGTCATGGTAAGATTGATAAGGTAGCTTTAGTTATAGATATTAGAGGTGGAATTTTCTTTGATGATCTTTTTGAAAGTCTTATTTACTTGAAGGAAAATGAATTTAAGTATGAGATACTTTTCCTTGAAGCTTCTGATGAAGTGTTGGTAAAGAGATTTAAAGAGTCAAGAAGAAGCCATCCATTGGCTCCAACAGGCAGAGTAATAACTGGAATAGACGAAGAACGAAAGAAACTTAGAGAATTGAAGAATAGAGCTGATAACTTAATAGATACATCAAGATATGCTATAAGAGATTTAAGAGAGAAGATAAACGTTTTATATGGGGATGGTACACATGAGGAAAAACAGCTTTCTATAACAGTATTATCCTTTGGCTTTAAGTATGGAATACCAACTGATTCGGATTTGGTTTTTGATGTAAGATTTTTACCTAATCCATTCTATATACCAGATCTTAAGCCATTTTCAGGTAATGATGAGCCAGTAAGAAAATATGTTTTAGAGCATGAAGAAACAAAAGGATTTCTTGAAAAACTTGAGGATATGGTTTTATTTCTTATACCAAACTATGTTAAAGAAGGTAAGAGACAACTTATAATATCAATAGGTTGCACAGGTGGAAGACATCGTTCTGTATCTATTGCAAATGCTTTACATGAAAAATTATCTAATGACGGATATAAGTCATCTATAGACCATAGGGATATAAATGAAGATGTAAATAGAGGAGCAAAGAAGCTATGAAACTTATAGATTGGTTAAAACCAGGCATAAAGGTTAAGAGGTGGATACTTTATGCCATATTAGGAATACTGATAATATCTTTTGGTCTTAATGAACTTGTGCAGCATAGAGTTTATAATATCTCCTATAAGATATTTTTTATATTCTTAAATATAACTGGTATATTTGTCATATATGTTTCAGTTACGGAAGGTATGAAGTCTATTATAGCTCTTATAAACAAAGGATATATAAAGGTTTCCTTTGATAATGAAAAGATTGAAAATCTTATATATGAAAAAAGACTATTAGTTAAAGGACCAAAGATTGTTGTTATAGGTGGAGGAACAGGGCTTTCCACAATGTTAAGAGGATTAAAGTACTATACCTCTAACATAACAGCTATAGTCACTGTAGCTGATGATGGTGGTGGTTCTGGAGATCTTAGGCAAGATTTAGGAATACTCCCACCTGGAGATATAAGAAACTGTATTCTTGCTCTTGCAGATACAGAACCTCTTATGGAGGAACTACTTCAATATAGGTTTAAGGGAGGAAGATTAGAAAATCAAAGCTTTGGTAATCTATTTTTAGCTGCTATGGATGGTATATCAGAAACCTTTGAAGATGCTGTACAAAAGATGAGTTCTGTACTAGCTGTAACCGGAAAAGTACTTCCTGTTACCCTAGAAAACATGAAACTTAAAGCAGAATTAGAAAATGGCAATATTATCGAGGGTGAATCCTTAATTCCAGAAGAGGCATTAAATCAAAAAAGTAAGATTAAAAAATTAACTATAGTTCCAGAGGATGCAAAACCTTTAGCAGATGCTTTAACTGCAATAAGGGAAGCAGATGCTATAATATTAGGACCAGGAAGTCTTTATACTAGTGTTTTACCTAATATGCTGGTTAAAGATATTAAGGCAGCAGTAGGAAAGAGTAAGGCATATAAGATTTATGTTTCTAATATTATGACACAACCAGGAGAGACAGATGGATTTAAGGCTTCAGGTCATGTTAAAACTATCATAGATTACTGTGGAAAAGAAGCTGTAAATTGTATAATAGCTAATGTAGACAACATACCTGATGAACTTAGACAAAAGTATTTAGAGGACGGTTCAGAGGTTGTTGAATTAGATGAAGAAGTTTTAGAAAAACTAGATATAGATGTAGTTAAAGTTAATCTTGCTAATATAAGAAATGGGTTAATTAGACATGATTCTGAACACCTGGCAGAGGTGTTGATGGAAACTATAATGGAGAACAAACTTTTATACGACAGAAAAAAGATACTGGAGTATATGTACTTATCACAGCGCATTAAGAACAAAGTGAGGAAGTAAGGTAGTAAGGAAGGAGCATATATGTCATTTTCATCGAAGGTAAAAGGAGAGATTTGTAGATATACTGAATTAACTAGAGAAGAAGCTTTAGCAGAGATTTCTGCAATTATGAAGGTAAGTGGAACATTAGCCTTCAGTGGAAGACAGATAAGTTTTAGGATTACAACAGAAAATCCAGCATCTGCAAGATTGATGTTTACGTTATTAAAAGACCACTTTGATATTCATTCAAAGTTAATGGTTAAAAAGAGCAATTCGTTAAAGAAAAATAACATTTATATGGTTCTAATTACTGAGGAAATGGGAGTTAAAGAGCTTTTAAAGGAAACAGGAATATTAATGGAAATTGATGGAATAATGACCTTGGATTATAGAATAGATCAAGAAGTTGTATCATCAGAAGAAAATGCAAGAACTTATATTAGAGGTGCTTTTATAGGTGGTGGAAGCATAAGTAATCCAGAAAAAACCTACCACCTTGAATTTGTTACTCATTCCATAGAATATGCAGAGGATTTAAGCAAGCTTATAAATAGGTTTGGATTAAATTCAAAAGTGATTCAAAGAAAGAGCAGTTTTATTGTTTATCTAAAAGAAGGAGAACAAATAGTTGATCTATTAAATATAATAGGAGCGCACACGTCACTCTTAGAACTTGAAAATATAAGAATTATGAAGGAAATGAGAAACAATGTAAACAGACTTGTTAACTGTGAAACGGCAAACTTAAGTAAAACAGTTAATGCAGCTGTGAGACAGGTTGAGAGCATAAAACTTATTCAAAATGAAATAGGACTTGCTAGATTGCCTAAGAACTTAAGAGAAATCGCTGAACTTAGACTTTCATATCCAGATGAATCACTGAAGGAGTTAGGCGAAATGCTTGATCCTCCTGTAGGCAAGTCTGGAGTAAATCATAGGCTTAGAAAGATAGAGAAAATTGCTGAAGAGTTAAGAACAGGAAAAATATAGAGTAATAACATAGGGGGCTATTTTATGTTTACGCACATAGTATTTTTTAAGTTAAAGGAAGCTTCAGAGGAAAATATTCAAAAGGCAAGGAAAATCCTTGAAAGTATGAGAGGACAAATCCCAGAATTAAAGGATATTGAAGTTGGAGTAGACGTTATAAAAAGTGAAAGAAGCTTTGATATAGCTTTAATAACAAGATTTGATTCAAGAGAAGATTATCAAAAATATGCAGTTTGTGACTTTCATGTAAATAATGTTCTGCAGTTTATAAGACCAATGTGTGAATGTTCAAAGACTGTAGATTATGGGGTATAAAAAGTTTAAAATAGAAAGTTTTAATGATAAGAGAAATATCTTAACATTAAAACTTTTTTTATTTGTTGCCATTTAATAAAAAAGTTCACTATGCGGATTGTGTTATAAGTTATCCATAACTTGACGATTATATAAATTCCTATAGAGCAAAAAAAAAACTCGGTAAAGCGTAGAAGAGCTCAATGCCTGTCTAATTTAATTTGTATATATTGAGACTAACCCCTATATTTTGAATTTATGTTAAAATTAGAGGGGGTGTTAATAATTAATAAATGTAAGGGTGATTACTATGAATGAATTGCGTAATGATTTAATAAATAAAAGACAGGTTATAATTGCTAAAGAGAGAGGCAAAAGGCCTATGGATTTTAAGGAAGAGGAGGTTTCTTTAGAAAAAGTATTAAAGAAAATAGATTGCCCTTTTTGTGAAGGTAATGAAGAAGAAACTCCTTTGGCGGTTTTGACTATGGGAGACCCTTGGAATGTACGAGTATTTCCTAATAAATATCCTGTAGTTACTCTAGAGGGAAGTGGAATAAAGGGCTATCATTATGTAGTAGTAGAAGGAAGAGATCATTGCAAAAGTATATCAGAATACTCTAATGAAGAACTTAAAGAAATTCTTCAGGCTTATAAGATAATGGTTCAGCAATGCTTTGAGGATGAAGATATAAAATACATTCAAATATTGAAAAATTATAAGAGGGGGGCGGGAGCTTCTTTGGAGCACCCTCATTCTCAGATAATTGCGCTTAATGTGATTCCAGATGGAAAAGCTCAAAGAGAGAAATGCCTTTTATGCGAGGAAGTTGAGAAGGAATTTGAAGAAAAAGTTCGTGTTATAGATAGCGAAGGTGATTTTATTGCTTATGCTCCTTATGGTTCTGCTTTTCAATATCAAATAAGAATAGTACCACAGTGTCATAAAAGTTCCTATCATTTAGAATTTAAGGATAATGATTTTGACGAATTAACTATACTACTTAAGAGACTTTTTAAATCTATAAACCAAGCTATAGGGGATATTCCTATGAATATATGCTATCACTTTTCTAAGGATAGGGAATTAACTACTCATTTTTATATAGAAATCATACCAAGATTAAGTTTTCAGGCTGGTTTTGAACAGGGCTCAGGTGTATTTATAAATACAGTAGCGCCAGAGGATGCAGCTTTACTCCTAAGGAAGTTTATTTAAATCCTTACTCTGTCTAAGAGGTGAGTGATTCTTTTGTATAAGAAAGTTTACTATTATTTTTCAGCCTACTTTGTAGGAAGCTTTATTACTTAAGATTTAAAGCATATGTTCAGAAGTTGGGTATGTTTTACTAAAAAAAGAACGGGTATTAGGATGGGGGTTTTTCTCATATACAGATTAATTTCTTCGAGGTATAATTATATATATTTTTTAGGAAGGGAGTGAGATATAGTATTGAGTGGTAAAAAATTTACACATCTTCACCTCCATACAGGGTATAGTCTTCTTGATGGCTCTGGTAAAATACCTGATATAATAGCAAAAGCTAAAGAGCTTGGAATGGATAGTATTGCAATTAGTGATCATGGAGTGATGTATGGATGCGTTGATTTTTATAAGGCAGCAAAAGAGGCTGGAATAAAGCCAATTTTAGGCTGTGAGATATATGTAGTTCCAAAGTCTATGTATATCAAGCGCAATGATAGAGATAATGAAACTCATCATCTTGTACTTCTTGTAAAGAACGAGACGGGATATAAAAACCTTATGAAGATAGTTTCTAAGGCTTCCATAGATGGCTTTTACTACAAGCCAAGGATTGATCATGACTTTTTAAGAGAACATAGTGAAGGCCTTATAGCTCTTAGTGCTTGTCTTGGAGGAGAGATTCAATCAAGCCTTTTAGCAGACAATATAAATAAAGCTAAGGAAGCAGCTCTTTTTTATAAAAGTACCTTTAAGGATGGTTTTTACCTTGAACTTCAGTACCATGGTATGGAGGAGCAAAGAAAGGTAAACAACATGGTGATTGAACTTGCTAAGGAACTTGATATTCCTCTTGTAGCTACTAATGATGTTCACTATATAGAAAAGAAGGATTCTCGTTCTCATGATATACTCCTCTGTATTCAAACTGGAAAGACCATAGATGAAGAAAATAGAATGAGGTATCCATCAGATCAGTTCTATTTAAAGTCTCCTGAAGAGATGTGGGATATGTTTTCATATGTGCCAGAAGCTTTGGAGAATACAGTGAAGATTGCGGAACAGTGTGATTTTGATTATGATTTCCACAAATCTAAGCTTCCAAAATTTCCTCTTCCAGAAGGGGTAGATCCCTTTGATTATCTTAGAGAAACCTGTTTTAAGGGTTTAATTGAAAGATATGAAATATTTAAGGAATTTTTAAAGAGGCCTTTCGATTTAGATAAGATAATTAGCTTTGGTAAGGTTAGTGAAGAAGCAAACTTATATATAGAAAGACTTGATTACGAGCTTTCAGTGATAAAGCAGATGGGGTATGTAGATTACTTTCTCATAGTATGGGACTTTATGAGATATTCAATGGAAAATGGTATCCCCATAGGTCCTGGAAGAGGGAGTGCAGCAGGTTCAGTAGTAGCATATACCTTAGGAATAACAAAGATTGACTCCATAAAATACAGCTTGCTCTTTGAGCGTTAATGGTGGCGCTCATAAAACTGGGTGAAATGCTGGAAGGCTAAACTATTTAATATAGCATGCTAATCAGCAGCCAAGTCTGGGAAAGGCATAAAGGTACCAGAACGGTTCAGAGACTAGAGTGATGAATAGCTAAGTAATAAATCATTCCACGAGAGCCCAGCTTGTCAATGCGAAAATATGTTTGCATAAACTTTTGATTTTAGAGAATAATAAGAGTAATTATTTTCCATTGATAAGATGATATAGTCCAATCTGAGTTGGAATTGACCAATTGATGAAAATGAGGGAAACCTCCAGAGCATGGGATAAAGAGCCTATGGATAATAACTAATGTTCCTAAATCCTGAAAGAGTAAGTATGCCAGATTAAATATCAACTATAAATAATGTAAATGAAACTTCAACTATATATCTTGATAGAAAGATGAAGAAATATGAAGATTTAAAGAAACTTTTTTATAGTTGATGTTAGTCGTGCACAGTAGAAATATTGTGCTTAAAGAGCCTCGAATTGCGGGAAAATCCTGAGAGCTCTGTGAACCACAGCATAAGGTTGAGATGATATCTAGGTGCGATGGTGGCTTGACCATAAAAATCACAGAGATTTGAGGTAGTCAGACTCTACTGGATAACCACGCAGCCAATCCTTGAAGAGAGGACGGTTCAACGACTAGTGCAAGGGCACGTAGGGGTACTTATGTACTTCGAAGCGGGGCAACCTAAACCGTGAAGGTCGGTAGGTGAAGATATAGTCTATACCCACTATGAAAAGTAGTGTTAAAGTATCTTGAAAAAGAGGGTAAAATAGATTGATTCTGACTTCTGTTATGAAAGACGTCAAGACGTTATTGATTATGTAGTAGATAAATATGGAGTTGAAAATGTATCACAGATAATAACCTTTGGTACTATGGCAGCTAGAGCTTGCATAAGAGATGTAGGAAGAGCAATGAATTATTCCTATGCAGAGGTTGATAAGATTGCAAAGATGATACCTTCTGTACTAGGAGTAACTATAGATAAGGCGCTGTCTTTAAATCCAGAGTTAAAACAGATTTATGATAGTGATGAAAGGATAAAAGAACTTATAGATGTTAGTAAGGACCTAGAAGGGCTTCCAAGACACTCCTCTACACACGCAGCAGGGGTAGTTATAGCATCAAGACCGTTGGTTGAATATGTTCCTCTACAAAAGAATGAAGAAAATATAGTAGCTCAATTTGATATGAATACTTTGGAAGAGCTTGGACTATTAAAGATGGACTTCCTTGGCCTCCGTACGTTAACAGTTATGAAGGATGCTGTAGAGATGGTTAAGCAAAATAGAGGAATTGATATAGACTTAGATAAAGTTAATTTTGATGATAAAGAAGTCTATAAGATGCTGGGGGAAGGAAAAACTGTTGGCGTATTTCAGCTTGAATCAGCAGGGATGACTTCCTTTATGAAGGAATTAAAGCCTGATTCACTAGAAGATATTATAGCAGGAATATCCCTTTACAGACCAGGTCCAATGGCAGAAATACCAAGATATATTGAAAATAAGAGACGTCCTGAGAAAATAACATATTTAACACCACAACTTGAACCAATATTAAAGGTCACGTATGGGTGCTTGGTCTATCAAGAACAGGTAATGGAGATAGTTAGAAAACTTGGGGGTTATTCCCTTGGGAGAAGTGACCTTGTAAGAAGAGCTATGTCTAAGAAAAAACACAAGGTTATGGAAGAGGAGAGAAAGAACTTTATTTACGGAATTGTAGATGAAGATGAAAATGTTCAAGTACCAGGATGTTTAAGAAATGGAATTTCAGAAGAGATTGCCAATAAAATATTTGATTCCATGATGGACTTCGCAAGTTATGCATTCGTAATTTAATAACCATAGGTATATTTTCCAAGTATCATCTTATCATATAGTTAGCTCTATTAATGAGGTGATTTTATGGTAGCAACAAAGAAGATACATTATAGAAATCTTACAGAAGATTTAAAGAAGAAAATAATAAATATTTATTATGATAGAAAAGAACTCACATTTGTAGAGATTTCAGACTTACTTGGAGTTTCTGAAGGATCAGTTGCTAGAGTTTTAACTGAAAGTGGTATTAATACAAAAAGAAAAAACCGCTATACATTGAATGAGGAGTATTTTAATATTATTGATGATGAAAACAAGGCATATATTTTAGGATTATTATATGCAGATGGTTATGTAGGAGACAATCACTTTAATAACTTTGTATTACAGTTAAAGGATAGAGATATAAAAGGATAGAGATATAATAGAAAGAATAAAAGATATTATAGGTTTTACTGGGGAAATAAGAAAAAGTAAAAAAGGTGGATTTGAAAACTCGAAGGGTGGATACGTATTAAATTTTTCATCTGAAAAAATGTGTAGTGATTTAAGAAAATTAGGGGTTGTACCCAATAAGTTATTCCTAATAAGTAAAGTGCCACAGATACCAGATTATTTAATTAGACACTTTATACGTGGGTATTTTGATGGTGATGGATCAATCTTTTCATCACACAACACATCATATTTTAAAAGAAATGGGATTGTAAAAAAATATCAATATAAAATATATGCTTTTTCAATGTTAGGTACAACTGAATTCTTAAAAGATGTTATAGATTTTTTACCAGCTAATCATTATTCAATACGAGATACAAAGACTAATGAAATTAAAGAGTTAAGAATAAGTGCAAAATGTGAGTTTAATTTATTGTTTGATTATCTATATAATGATTCTACAATTTGTTTAGAAAGAAAATATAACAAGTGGTTAGAAATAAAGAGTGCCTTTACAAAGTGATTTGTAAAGAAAACAGGGTGAATTGCGGGGAAGACCTTAGAGGCTTAAGTACTAACTTATGCTAGTAATAGATATAAGGGCAAGAGGTAATTCTCAAGGTAAAGTAAAAAGCTTAAGGATTGGTTTATCCGCAGCCAAGCCGACTAGTAATAGGCGGAAGGTTCAGAGACTAGGTTATGGAATCCTAATCAAAATATTATTTTGATGGATGGTAAAAACCCACGAGTGCCCTGTACCCATAATAATATAATGGGTAATGATATAGTCCGATCTCTATAGAAATATGGAGTTTAGGGTTAAATTCCCTAATTTAACACTATATGTCAATAAATCACATGCAGCAGCCTATGCAGTAGTAGGCTTTCAAACTGCATATTTAATGCGATATTTCCCAACGGAGTATATTGCAGCGATGTTAAATTCTGTTATGGGATCAAGTGAAAAGGTAGCCTTTTACATAAGCTTTGCAGAAAGTCTTGGAATACAGGTGCTTCCACCAGATATTAACGAGAGTTATACAAAGTTTACTGTTAAAGGTGATACTATAAGATTTGGATTGGCAGCTATAAAGAATGTTGGAATAAATGTAGTTGAAAGTATTGTTAAGAGCAGAGAGGAAAAGGATGTATTTGAATCCCTTATGGATTTCTGCAATAAAATAGATTTATCAACTATAAACAAGAGGGCTGTTGAAAGTTTAATAAAAGCAGGTACATTTGATAGTTTTAAAATCTACCGTTCAAAGCTTTTAGCGGTATATGAGAAAATTTTAGATGGAATAATAAATCAGAAGAAAAGAAATGTAGAAGGTCAGATTAGCTTGTTTGGAGGATTGGATTCTGAAATTAAAGTTCCTGAATTTCAATATCCAGATATAAAGGAATTTGATAAGAAGTATCTTCTTGCAATGGAAAAAGAAATGACGGGACTTTATATCAGTGGTCACCCTCTTGATGAATATACTCAGAGCCTAAAACTCCAGACAACAACGCAAATAGATAAAATTTTAAGTTCTAATAATCAGATACTAGAGGATGAGCATGATGAAGATCAAGTTGCTTCAACTGTTAATGAAGTAGCACTTATAAACGATGGTGAAAGAGTTGTACTTGGCGGAATAATAGCAGAAGTTTCAAGAAAAGTAACTAGAAATAACACCATAATGGCTTTTATGAAGCTAGAAGACCTTACAGGGGTTATCGAGGTAATAGTATTTCCTAAAACATTGGAGAAAGTAAATCTTCTTATTAATCCTGATCATTTAGTGGTGATAAGGGGAAGAGTAAGTATTAAAGAAGATGAACTTCCAAAGCTTATATGTGAAGATATTCAGCCTTTAGAAAAGATAAATACATCAAAAGTTTATATAAGAGTAGAAGATAAAAATGTAGCTAGGGATGTAATTAAGTTGTTAAAGCAATTGCTAGAACCATATAAAGGGGATACTCCAATATATATTTTTACTTCAAAAGAGAAGCAGAACTTCAGGCTAGTAAGAGAAATGTGGGTATCTTTAGAAAGTGGTGTTGTTGAATTTTTAGTAAATCAATTTGGGGTAGATAATGTTAAGGTAATAGATTAAACTCAAGGGTAAACCTTGAGTTTTTCTTTTTAACAATTGAATAACTAAAACAATTAAAAGCAGTCAGCAATAATCAACAATAATCAACAATAATCAAAAATAATCAAACATTATAGACTTAATAAATTCTACAAAAAATATTTGTAAAAAGTACAAAAAAAGTATATGATTTTTAGTAATATATACAATATTCGATTTTTTTTTAATAATATATAAAATAATTATAAAAAGGACATAATAAAATCGTAGTAATATGAAATATTTTGTCAGAAAAATAGTCTTTTTTAGACAATATATTGAAAATTAAGAAAATACTCGATAAAAATTACATAAAAGACGATAAATAAAGGTTATTTGCACGAAAAAGGAAAAGTTTAAAGTTGAAAAATTAAGATAATTTAGGTAAAATTAATGTATTAGTAAATGTGGGTAAGATTTAGCACGTGTGGGACTACAAATGTCCCAAAAGTGTAGAGGAGGAAGTATTATGAAAAAGATTGCTGTTTTAACAAGTGGAGGAGATGCACCAGGAATGAACGCTGCAGTAAGAGCGGTAGTAAGAATGGCTTTGCATAATGGGCTAGAAGTAATGGGTGTTAAGAGAGGCTATGCAGGGTTAATTAGTGGTGAACTTTTCAAAATGGATAGAAGTAGTGTATCAGATATTATTCACAGAGGTGGTACAATCCTTAGAACTGCTAGATGTGAAGAATTTAGAACTGAAGAAGGAAGAAAGAAAGCAGCAAATATATTGAAAGCTTATGGAGTAGATGCTCTTGTAGTTATAGGTGGAGATGGATCATTTACTGGAGCTAAGCTTTTATCAAAACTTGGAGTTAAGACTATAGGATTACCAGGTACTATAGATAATGATTTAGCATATACAGACTACACAATAGGATTTGATACTGCTTTAAATACAGTGGTAGATGCAATAAACAAATTAAGAGACACTTCAACTTCTCATGAAAGAGTATCAGTTATTGAGGTTATGGGAAGACACTGTGGAGATTTAGCTTTATATGCTGGTATTGCAGGTGGAGCAGAAGCTATCGTAGTTCCAGAAAAGGAATTTGATAGAGATGAACTTTGTAAAACAATACTTGAAGGAAAAACTACAGGAAAGATGCACAACCTAGTAATGTTAGCTGAAGGTGTAGGTGGAGCAGAGGAGTTAGCAAAATATATTGAAGAAGTTACAGGTTTAGAAACAAGAGCTACTATCCTTGGTCATATTCAAAGGGGTGGAAGTCCATCTGTTTTTGACGTAGTATTATCTTCAAAAATGGGAGCTAGAGCTGTTGAGCTGCTTTTAGAAGGAAAAACTTCTAGAGTTGTTGGTATAAAGGACAACCAAATAATGGATGAAGATATAGATGAAGCTTTAGCTATGGAAAGAAAGTTTGATGATAAGCTATATGAAATAGCTACTGCACTTTCATATTAATCAGTTAAATACATGTCATAATAATGGTGTGTTTAAATATAATAAATTTGTTGTATATTTTGGGGTTGGATAAACAAATTCATATTTGAACTTGAGTATCCTTAATAAAAAAAGAGGAGTGTTTATAATGAGAAAGACTAAAATTGTTTGTACTATTGGACCAGCAAGTGATAAGGAAGAAATTTTATCTAAAATCATAGAAGCAGGTATGAATGTTTCAAGACATAACTTTTCCCATGGAGATCATGCAGAACATGCAGGTAGAATAAACATGGTTAAAGAATTATCTATGAAATACAATAAGCAAATAGCAGTAATGCTTGATACAAAAGGACCAGAAATAAGAACAATGAAGTTTGAACCAAGCAAGGTAGAATTAACTGCAGGATCAAAATTCACTATTTATTGTGGAGAAGAAGTTGTAGGAGATACAACAAAGTGTTCAATTACTTATGTAAATTTAATTAATGATGTTAAGCCAGGAAATATGATACTTATAGATGATGGTCTTGTAGGATTAGAAGTTGAATCAGTAGAAGGAAATAAGATAAACTGTGTTGTTAAGAATACTGGAATGGTTGGAACACATAAGGGAGTTAATGTACCAGGAGTTTCAATACAATTACCAGCAATGACTGAGAAAGATATAGCAGACCTTAAATTCGGTTGTGAAATCGGAGTAAATTTAATAGCTGCTTCATTCATAAGAAAAGCTGCTGACGTTGAAGCTATAAGAAATATTCTTGTTGAAAATGGCGGAGCAGACATTCAAATATTCTCAAAGATAGAAAATCAAGAAGGTGTTGACAACATCGATGCAATTCTAGCAGTATCAGACGGTATAATGGTTGCTAGAGGAGACCTTGGAGTTGAAATTCCAATAGAAAAGGTTCCATCAGTTCAAAAGATGATTATAGAAAAGTGTAACACTGTTGGAAAGCCAGTAATAACTGCAACTCAAATGCTTGACTCAATGATGAGAAACCCAAGACCAACAAGAGCTGAGGTTTCAGACGTTGCAAATGCTATACTAGACGGAACAGATGCTATAATGCTTTCAGGAGAAAGTGCTAACGGAAGTTGGCCAGTAGAATCAGTTGAAACAATGGCAAGAATTGCAGAAGAAGCAGAACAAAAATTAAGCTATGAAGTAGCTGTTTCTCATGCTAAACAACATATTCCAGCTATAGAAGGAGTTATAAGCAGAGCAGCTTGTAATGCTTCATATGAGTTAAAGGCTAATGCAATCATTACATCAACTCAAACTGGTGCAACAGCTAGAAGAATATCACAATGCAGACCAGACTGTTCAATAGTAGCTGTAACTCCAGATGAAAGAGTTGCTAAGAAGCTTGCTTTATGTTGGGGAGTATATCCTATCGTAGCTGAAAGAGTAAACTCTACAGATGAAATGATAGAAAGATCAGTTAATGTAGCTAAAGAAAATGGATTTGTTAAAGCTGGAGATACAGTAGTAATATCTGCTGGAGTACCAGTTGGAGTTGGTGCTACAAACTTATTAAAGATCAGTGTTGTAGAATAATATTGTTTTATAAAAATGGGTAGCATAATGCTGCTCATTTTTTAATTTATTGCTATTTGATAAGGTGAAACTCCACAAGAGGAAAATGCTTTGAGGTTCTTTCACTCTTACTTTAAAAATTTCCAACGAAATAGTTTAGGTGAATTTTGATTTATAATGAGGATTAAGTACACTTAATTAATTACATAATATCGAATATATGGTTTAATGTTCAGGAGGAAATTAAAGTAATTAAAGTTTTACGATAAGTTCACAAAAAATTTACAAATATATTAAGATAAATATTAGTTTTTGTATGTATATTAATAGGAGAATATGTGAAAATAATAATAGGGATATAATGGCAACTGATTCCTATAGTCTTGCACCTGTTAAAAGGTGCTTTTTTTATAGATAAAAGCTTAATATTTATAAAAATAGCAAACTTATCAATTAAGGTATTAATTACATAAGATGAGTAAATACTATAAATATATTAATCATAAAGAAGTTCCATTCTTCATGAATTTTAAAGAAATAATTTAGTTTTAATTATTTTTAGACCCCACATTGAGAAAAAATTTGTTTATCTACATACAAAAGTTTAAGGAGTGATTGGTATGGCTAAACTAAGCTGTAACGTTGAGAGTTGTGTTAACAATGTTGGGGGAGGGTTTTGTACAGCAGCAACCATACATATTACAGGTTCAGATGCGCATAGAAGTAAGTGTACTGACTGTTCAACTTATGCACCTAAAAGCTTTAAAAATGCGTTAGCAAGTATGGCGAATACAAACTATACTGGGGAGGTTGCTCAGTTATTTTCAGCAAGTGAAATAACGATTAGTCCAAATATAATTTGTGAATCAGTTAATTGTATTTATAATAAACAAAAAGATTGCACAGCATCAAATGTGCAAATATATGGCCCACATGCAGTCTCAGATAATGGAACTGAGTGTGAAACCTTTGTAGAAAGGTAACCAGAATAAGCACCTCAATAGAGTATGCAGTTCGCCAAGCTGCATACTTTTTCATTTGGTATCACTTCCTAAAGTGAAATCTAGCTCAAGCTAGCTACACAACTTCATAACTGAATTGTCTAAGGATTAAAGTTATGTATCTTTAATATGCTCGATACCTCTTCGGATTCGTTTTGTATTATTTTAATTTATATAAACTTATTATAACAATGGATGATTTTATTGACAGCTTAATGTTTTTGAAGGAAAATTTAGATGTAATAAATAAGGAAAAGGTGATTTACTTGGTTGAAAAGAATAAAGAATACATTTTAGAGATAGTTTCTCAAGGATACGAAGGTGAAGGAATTGCAAAGATAGATGAGAGTTTCCCAATTTTTATAGAAGATGCATTAAAGGGTGAGAAAGTAAAAGTAAAGATAGTTAAAGTGAAGAAGAATTATGCTTATGGTAAGCTTATAGATATTTTAAAATCTTCTCCAGAGAGAGTAGGCCCTGTATGTTCAATATATAAGAGATGTGGGGGATGCAGACTTCAGCATACAACCTATAAAGAGCAGCTTGATTTTAAGACTGAAAGAGTTAAGGACTGCATTGTCAAGATAGGGAAGCTTAATGAAGACATAGTACATAACACTATAGGTATGGAAAATCCATATAGGTATAGAAATAAGGTGCAGCTTCCAATAGGTTTAAAGAATGAAGAATTACAAATAGGGTTCTTTGCTCCAAGAACCCATGACATAATTGATATGGAGAGTTGCCACATTCAAGATCAAATTGCCGATAAGGTAGTAACTCTTACAAGAACATGGATTAAAAAGAACAATATTAAGCCATATAATGTAGATGGACATTATGATCAAAGTGGAATTATAAGACACATAATGGTTAGAAGAGGATTTAAAACAGAAGAAGTTATGGTAGTTGTAGTAACTAATGGAGAGAAACTTCCTCATAGGGAAGAGTTCATAAATTTGATGGTAGATAATATTCCAGGTATTAAGAGCATAGTGCAAAATATAAATTCTAAATCTACTAACGTTATTTTAGGAGAAAAGTGTATAACTCTGTGGGGGTCAGATACTATAAGTGATTATATAGGAAAATTTAAGTTTAATATATCTCCATTATCTTTCTTTCAGGTTAACCCTATTCAAACAGAGGCTTTATACTCCAAAGCATTAGAATATGCAAATCTTACTGGTGATGAAGTTGTTTTTGATGCTTATTGTGGAACAGGAACCATAACGTTATTCCTTTCACAAAAAGCTAAGAAGGTTTATGGCGTAGAGATAGTACCTGAGGCTATAGAAAATGCAAAAATAAATGCTATGGACAATGGAGTAGATAATGTAGAATTTTTTGTAGGGGAATCAGAAAAAGTAATACCAGATTTAATATCTGAGGGAATAAAGGCCGATGTAGTTGTAGTAGATCCTCCAAGAAAAGGCTGTGATAAAAAACTTCTAGAAGCTATATCCTCAATTGATGCAAAGAGAATAGTATATGTTTCTTGTGATCCAAGTACTTTAGCAAGAGATCTAGCTATATTAGAGGAACTTGGCTATGAAACTAAGGAAGTACAGCCAGTCGATATGTTTCCACAAACTGCACATGTGGAGTGTGTTGCGTTGATAGATAAGAAATAAAGGTAAGGTGCCAGCCTCTTTACATTTACATTTGAGGGTTATACTAAGATATATATTTCCTCTGTTATGTTTGTACTTAAGGCAGCTACCGGTTATGTTGCAAAAGCACCACAGCAGACCACTGAAGTTGCATTAAATATCAAGCGACTTACAATAATAATCCCCGCAATTGGAAACTTAATAGTAGTCCTTATTCTAACATTTTGGTCTCCTATAACTAATGAAAAAATTGCATAACTTTCAGAGAATTTAGAAGTAAAGTATGTCTAAAAGTAAACTATAAAAATACTCGTAATAAAAATATCCATATTTCTATGTTTAAAAGTAGAGATGTGGGTATTTTATTTTATTGGATATAGCTGGAAGTGGTTTGCATTATCTTATTTTTTTATTATTCCATAAGTAATGTATAATTTTTACTTCAATTAGAAATTTGTATTTCGAAAGACAGTACCAAAATAATGGAGTAAAATATATTACAGAGAAAACACAGATATGCAGGAGGTAGAGATATGAATAATGGATTTTACTATGAAACGGAAATTGGTAAAATAGGAATTATAGAGAATGGTACGGCGATTACTCATCTGCACTTGAAAGAAAGCATTCCTCAAGATGTAAATATTATTGAAACACCTTTACTGAAAAAAGCAAATAAACAACTCCAAGAATACCTTACTGGAAAAAGGCAGACATTTGATTTGCCACTTGCACCACAAGGCACAGAATTTCAACAAAAGGTGTGGAGTGTATTACAAGAAATTCCTTATGGTAAAACCTACAGCTACAAAGATGTAGCAAAAAATATCGGCAATATAAAAGCTTCTCGTGCAGTAGGTATGGCAAACAATAAAAATCCAATTCCTATCTTTATTCCTTGTCATCGTGTCATTGGTTCTAATGGTAAATTGGTTGGTTACGCATGCGGTTTGGATGTAAAAGAAAAACTTTTAGAAATAGAAAAACAAAATGGAAACAGCTGAAACTAAGTTTTTTGAGTATGATACAACAGAAATTACTTATTTAAAACAAATACATAGAATATTAGGAAAAGCTATAGACACGCTTGGTAAGGTAGAACGTATGATTATCTCTAACCTATTTTCAGCACTGATTTATGCAAGTATAGGACAACAAATATCTATACAAGCTGTTCATACTATTTGGGATAGGATGCAAGAATGTTTTGGTGAAATCACACCGTAAAATATTTCAAAGATTTCTATACAGGAAATACAACATAGATAATGAAATACAGTAAAATCTGCTTAAACAAAGAGACCGTCAAATTAATGACGGTTTTCTTATAAACTATCAAACTTAGTATCTCGTAGTGCCATATTCCGTAAGTCATTTAGTTAATCATGATAACAGTAATTCTCACCGTATATGATTTCATGCAATCGAGCAATCTCTAAATGACCACTATCTGTTGGGTGTGGATTTGGGCTGGGCTCGCAAAAATGTGTCCAAGTGCAGACTTTCCAATTTCCGTCAGGAAATAGACCTTGAAAATGCTCGTGGACATCAACGACTTTATATTTATACATAAAACGGTAACCCAGATGACTAATTACATAATTAATCTGTTGGATATAGTTTTCTACTTTGTTGTAGTTAGGATTTACACCTGTAAGAGGATTGTATACAGTCATAACCAGTATTTCGGCTTTAGATACAATGGAATTACGAATTTCATTCATGATTTGTGGCCAGTCTTGAATAAAGGCTAAAACACCGTTAGTAGCACACGCATCGTTAATATTTCCATTAGTTATACATCTCAATAAGTTGGCTCCCCCAATACTAATTGTTATTACACTAGCATTTTTTACGTCTTCTCTGATTGAGGTATTCTGTTTAAGCTGATTGAGCAGGTTACCACTTGAAAGACCAACGACTGCATGATTTGTTAAGTCTACGCAATTATATAATGTTGATAAAAAGTCTCTAAAGTAATTAACATACCCATAGTTATTCGTTGCACCAACTCCAAGTGCAATTGAATCGCCTAATGCACTATAGTGGAAACAACAGTGAGAAGATTTAACTACCACTATAAATCGCCTCCCTTTATATAATCACTACATGATATTCATTTTTTGTCGATTTGTGACGATAATAGACTAAATAGATAGCGTATTTTGGGGCGATAAAGCTCTTATTGTGGATTTATACCAATATTAGTAGACACGAAAAATTAAATTATTTATTAATGCTTTTAGTATCATCTAGAAGCTAAAATACATGTGGAGTACGTTATGTGAGTATAAAGAACAAATAACCCAGCTTCAGGTCTTATAATGATTTTAAGTGAAAATTAAGGTGTGTTTTAAGTTGGGATTGTGACAAAAGTAGCTCATTTTACAAGTCTGTAAATTGTACATTTATTTTACAATAAAAAAACAGTATTGAGCATTATACTGACATCTCAATACTGTTTTTTAGCTGTATTTAATATTTTTGCAAGCTACTTAGCTAAAGTTTCATTTAAATTACTTCTATCACAGCCTCAAGTTGTTTCTTGGGGTGGTGCAACTTTACCTATTAATAAATACACGAAAAGAATCAGGGGTTTTGCTAATTAAGTTTTTTGATAACTTTTTCTATGATTACTGATGTACCTACTCTATTAACAAACTGATTAAAGGTTTCATTAGGTGTTAGATTCTCTTTATAAAATAATATCAGTTTCTCAAGCACCAAATGCACATCTTCACTTTTAATACGACATCTAAGATCTTCAGCAAATTTAGCGTTTGGATCTAAAGTACCTCCTATTGAAAGTGAGAATCCTTCTACATTTCCAGTATCAGTTTTTATAAGGGCGCCTTGAAGACTGATATCTGCTATTTGCTTTTGTCCACAGGAATTAGGACAACCTGTGAAATGAATACGAATTGGGTTATCAAGCTTGATATTATTATCAAGATATTCAATAATTTTTCTAGCACTGGATTTTGTTTCAACAATAGCAAGGTTGCAGAATTCTTTTCCAGTACAAGAAATAGTATGACCGATAAAACTATTTGGATTTGGTGATAAATGTTTAAAAATTGTTTCTTTCAATAAAGTTTGTACATTTTCATCATCTACTCCGGAAAGGATTATGTTTTGAGATAATGTTGTACGAAGTTTACCGTCACCATATTTATCAGAGATTTCTGCAAGCTCAAAAAGTTCATTAGAAGTAAGTTCCCCTAGTGGAACATTCATACCAATATAGCTTTTACCTTCTTGTTTTTGTGGATGAACTCCAAAATAATACGCTGAATTCCAAGAAACTAATTTATCATCGCCAGAGTTAGGAATATCACCAATGATTTCTAATAACTTTTCTTGAAATTTATCTATGCCCCAATCTGCAACCAAGAATTTTAAACGAGCACGCTGACGCTTTTCTCTATAGCCATAGTCTCTGAAAATAGTACAGACGCCTGCAGCTACTTTTTGCACATCCTCTGGTTTTACAAAGATATTAAGTTTTTTAGATAGATGAGGACTTGATGAAAGCCCACCTCCTACCCAAACATGAAAGCCAACTACTTCTTCACCATTTATATTTTTAACAGCTGGTGTAAAGGCAAGATCATTAATTTGAGCATGAGCTGCGTTGTGAATATTAGAAGATATAGAAATTTTAAATTTTCTTGGCAAATTGGAGAAATCTCTATTTAATAAAAAGAAAGTATTCACCTGTTCTATGATTTCAGTTGTATCCATAAGTTCATATTTATCTATGCCTGCCAAAGGATTTCCTATTATAGTTCTTGGACAGTCACCGCAAGCCTCAAAAGAACTAAGGCCGCAAGCTTTAAGCCTATCAAAGATATCAGGAAGCTGTTCTACAGTTAACCAATGAAACTGTATTGCACCCCTTGTAGTTATATTTGCAATACCTCGGCCGTAATCTTGTGCTATATCTGCTAAGGTTCGTGCTTGTTCTGAATTAAGTATTCCAGAGTTTATACGTACCCTAAGCATAAAGTAGCCATTTCTAGGTCTTTGCTCATAAACTCCAGCCCATTTAAATCTATTCATATCATCTTCTGTGATGGAATTATATCCTTCCTTTGAATACTTACTTATTATAGTTTCAATTACATCTAAACCATCCTTCTCAAGTTTTATTAGCTCAACTTGGTTTAGTTTGCTGGGATCTTTAGCGTATATCGATTCAAAAGACATTCTTAATCACTCCTTAACAGTTATCATTATGTATAATTTTTATCCTAGCACATATTAAAATTAAATTCTGTGATTAAAGTCACACGATGTAGGTGCCAGCCTCTTTACATTGAAGAGTTATTTATAATTGTATAGTGAAATTCAGAAAGTTATTTAAGAAGGATAAATTTTCACTAATAAACTTTAAGACCGTACTGAATTCAGTACGGTTTTTTAGTTAGTTTATTAAATTTAGAATTATTAAGGGTAATTATACCATAACTAACATGCCTTTAAGCTGGAGGAGGAGGGGGAGGAGGAATATATTCAAGAGCGGATACCTGACATAGGGAAACTAAATGGTATTTATTTTGGGTACCACCTGATGAACCTTCCCTCAATAGTACTGTGCTTAATCCTGTTGCAACAATTGGTTTATCAGAATTACTTATTATATTCTCGTGAGTTTTAGTAGTAAGCTTTCCTAAGTTTCCACCTGATTCTATCCTTTGTCGTAATTGTTCTCCACAAGTATTTTGACAACCCTCAGGAATATTACTTTTTGTTGCTATTAATGTTGAAATAATGGCTTGAACTTTAGTAGCATCAGCTTCTGTAAATTGAATATTTTCTATACCACATAATGGAATTATTGTATTGCCAAAGAGTACAAGAGTATCTGTTACTTCAGAAGGAACAGCACCAGATGATGGTACTGCATTTTGGGTTCCATTTGCAGTAATTTGAACTGATATACTCAGGTCTTTTAGTTTTTTCAATACAGCACTTAACGCTTTTAAACAACAATCCATTAAGTTGTGACCTGGAGGACCTTGATCACCCTTATCGCCTTTGTCACCCTTATCGCCTTTGTCACCTTGATCACCCTTATCGCCTTTGTCGCCTTGATCACCCTTATCACCTTTGTCACCTTTAGGTCCAGGAGGACCTGGTTTACCTGGTCTACCAGGAGGACCAGGAGGACCTGGAGGGCATATGCATCTACAACGATGTTCATAGCAACAATCATTATAACAGCAGCCCTGATGGTGTTTATAACAACGATCATTATCACAATGGTCTTGGTCATGATAATCCATAAAAATCACCCATCTTTAACATAATTATAGAACATATTAAAGAAAAACAGTTCAACATTTAAAATAGATTTATAATCAAATCTAACACAAAATACTGTGTAGTCGAGTGGAAGTCTACACATGTTCTAATATTAGTATATTTATTATTTTCACTTAGGTGCCAGCCTCTTTACATTTACATTTGAATAGGATTTAAAGAAATGGCGATAATGGTAACGAGGTGAGAGTGATGCCGAGATTACCAAGACAATTAAGTACAGGAGCAATTTATCATGTTTATCAGAGAGGAAATAATAGAGAATATATATTCGACAAGGATGAGAGTAAAGGTTTTTTTATTCACCAAGTAAAAGAGTATAATAAGAAATTTGATTTTGAGGTTTTTGCGTTTGTTATGATGGATAATCATTATCACATGATCATTAAGTTAAATAATGATCCCCTTGATAAGATTATGTTCAATATTAATAATGTATTTGCGCACTATTTTAATAAAAAATATAAAAGAACTGGTCATGTTTTTGAATCGAGATATAACTGTAAGAGGGTTGAATCTAATGCAAATTTATTATGGTTATTGAGATATATACACAGGAATCCTGTAAGGGCAAATATGGTTAATAGAGTAGATGATTATAAATGGAGTAGTCATTATTTTTATATCAATAGAATAAAGGATTTTGTAAATACACATTTTATCCTTAGTATAATTTCAAATAATAGAACTAAGAGTATAAAAAAATATCTACAGCTTATGTCTGTAGCGGGAGATAATTGCGATAATAAGAAAGACTATGAAATAATCAAGGATACATTAATTCAAAAATGGGATGTAAATGAGATAACTCTAACTTTTGATAAAAATAAGAGTTGTATGGAAAGAGAATCGCTTAACGATATAAGTAATAGAATCTTTTGTGATAAAGTACAAAAAAATCTTATATTATCTGGAAGTAGGAGGAGAGGCTTAACAAGACAAAAATTAGCTTTTATTAAGGAGGCCATAAATAATAAATATACTATAAAAGAAATTTCAAATTACTTAAACAATACAGAGCCAGCAGTAAGTTTATTGTTGTCTCGTAACAAAATGTAAATGTTAAGAGGCTGGCACCTAAAAACAACAACAAAAGGATAGGGCTATAATTTAGGATATATATAGAAATTTGAAACATATTTATATATAAAAGTGTTTTTGTATATAAAGGAGGTTAAACAGGTTGCAAAGTTAAAAACTTTACAACCTAAGAATGTATGGGAATTGAGTATAATGAAAAAAGTGAAATATTTCATTTGAAGGCAAAAGATACAAGTTATATTATGGAACTTTTTAAATCAAGATATGTGGCTAGTTTATACTGGGGAAAGAAAATAAGATCTTCTGATGTATCGCGAATATTACAAGTTAAATACAGAAGTTTTTCACCAGATACAGATCCGTCTGATCGTACTTTTTCTTTAGATACACTGCCTCAAGAATATCCCGCTTATGGAAATTCAGATTTTCGCTCACCAGCATACCAGATACAACTTAACAATGGTTCTACTATATCTAATGCCATATATAAGCAGCATAAAATTTTTCAAGGAAAAGCAAAATTGGAAGGGCTTCCGTCTACTTATGTGGAGGCAGAATATGAAGCTCAAACTTTAGAAATAGAACTTTTTGATGAGTTAATAAGATTGAGCATTATACTTTCTTATACGGTTTATGAAAACTTTGATGTAATTACAAGATCAGTGCGCTTTATTAATAGAGGACAGGAAAATATAAAAATACTCCGAGCTCTAAGTATGAATGTCGATTTTAAAGATGATTATTTTGATTTTTTGCAGCTTTCAGGAGCACATACAAGAGAGAGACAGGTTCAGAGACGGTCACTTGTTACAGGAATTCACTCTATTGAAAGCAGGCGGGGGGCTAGTAGTCATCAGGAAAACCCATTTATTGCCTTACTTCGAAAAGATTCTAATGAACATCAAGGTGAAGCTTATGGATTCAGTTTTGTATATAGTGGGAATTTTTTAGCTCAGGTTGAAGTGGATCAGTACAGAACCAGTCGTGTTTCAGTAGGAATTAATCCTTTTGATTTTAGTTGGCTACTGGAACCAGGACAGTGTTTTCAAACACCAGAAGTTGTAATGGTTTATTCAGATTGTGGCCTCAATAAAATGTCTCAAACGTATCATAAATTGTATCGTACCCGTCTTTGTAGAGGAAAGTATAGAGATAGGATAAGGCCGATATTAATTAACAACTGGGAAGCAACGTATTTTAATTTTAATTCTGAAATTTTATTAAACCTTGCTAAAGAAGCAAAAGAATTAGGAATAGAACTTTTTGTTTTGGATGATGGATGGTTTAGTCAAAGGAACTCAGATACCTGCTGCCTTGGTGATTGGTTTGTAAATAAAGCAAAAATTCCGGAAGGTCTATATGGTCTATCAAATCGCATAAATAATTTAGGAATGGAGTTTGGTTTATGGGTAGAACCAGAAATGGTATCACCTAATAGTGAATTATATAAAAACCATCCTGACTGGGTTATTCATGTTCCTAATCGACCACGTTCTGAATCTAGGAATCAGTTGATTCTTGATTTATCTCGAAAAGAAGTATGTGATATGATCATTAAAGTGATTTCAGACATTCTTGCTAGTGCTAATATAAGTTACGTAAAATGGGATATGAATAGAAATATGACAGAGATAGGATCGGCTTCGCTACCTCCAGAAAGACAAAGAGAAACAGCACATAGATACATGCTTGGATTATACAGAATCCTTGATAAAATTACATCAACTTTTCCGGATATTTTATTTGAAAGTTGCTCGGGAGGTGGAGGAAGGTTTGACCCTGGTATGCTTTATTATATGCCGCAGGTTTGGACTAGTGATAATACAGATGCAATAGCTCGTCTAGGAATTCAGTATGGAACCAGTATTGTATACCCACAAATTACAATGGGAGCTCATGTTTCAGCAGTTCCAAATCATCAAACACAAAGGATTACTTCACTGAAAATACGTGGAGATGTAGCTATGTCAGCCAATTTAGGATATGAAGTTGATCTTACAAAATTAGTGGAAGTTGAGAAGAAAATTATAAAACAGCAGGTCACTATTTATAAGGATATGAGAGAACTAGTTCAATTTGGCATATTTTATCGTCTTCTTAGTCCTTTTGAAGGAAATGAAACAGCTTGGATGATTGTTTCAGAAAATAAAGCAGAGTTTGTCGTCTATTATTACAGAGTATTGGCTGAAGCAAATGCACCTTTTAGTAGCTTAAGATTAAAGGGACTGGATCCAGAAATAGATTATCAATTGGTACAAATGGATTATAACATTTTAAGTAATGGAGAGATTTATGGTGGAGATGAACTAATGTATGCAGGTATTAATATCCCTGAATTACAAGGTGATTTTCAAAGTGTTATATGGAGATTCGAAAGACCTCAATCAAATAGTATAATAATAGATAATCCATTTAGGTACCTTAAAATAAATTGTCCATATATTAGGTACTATTAAAGATCAGCATCCTCAATTTTAAAACAATTCATGACAAATAAAAGTTAATAGGTATCGAGTCTACTAACTTTTAACTAGATTTCACTTTGCGAAATGTTTGCAAATAGTCTCGACATGCAATGCTTTTTCTAAGGGTATATAAGTGCAATTCTTAACTAATTATAAGAATTAGACTTGGTATGTAATACTTTTCTTAAAATTCTTAGTTTAGCATGAACTTATATATGTGAATTATAAATTCAGTTATGAAGTTGTGTATATATACGGCCCCGCTTTTTTCTTATTGAGAAATTCGAATAATAATTTAAAAAACATATTTAGTACGATATAATAATAATTAAAAAGTATGGGGGAGAATTATGGTAGGTATAATTAAAGTTTTAATGAAAGCCGTTAATGATATTCATGATGTAATAATAAAACAAGCTCATAGTGCAGGATATAATTTTTCGGACAAGCAACTTCATTTTATTTTAATTGGTATTGTTGGAATGTTGATTTTCGTTGCAACACAGTCGGTGTTCAGATGGCTTGCTAAGTACAGTATAACTGCTATTTCATTTATATACACTTTTACAGTGTTGATGGTTATAGTCTTTGGAATTGAAATAGGGCAAAAAATTACTAAAAGAGGAAATATGGAGTTTGCAGATATTGTAGCAGGTGTGAATGGATTTCTTTATATTTTTATAGTTTATTTAATCATAAGAATTATTACTTATTTGATGAAAAAAATTTTATCATATAGTAATAATAAAAAACATAAAAATTTATAGATGAAATGTAAATGTAAAGAGGCTGGCACCACATTAAAAACCACCAATTAGTTAATTACACTAATTGGTGGTTAAGCAAATCCTAACTCATCTAAAAAGGCTGGCTCTATTTGAATCTTCATCATCCTTTCCTATAATTATTTTTATAATACTACTATCCTTTCTTATAATTATTTTCACAATGCCATCATATTACTGTATAGCTTGTACAATTTTAATTGAAAGAAAAATATGGATTTCATAGATATTATTATATAGTTATACGTTACTCAAATACTATAAGGTACATATATGCTACATATAGCATATAATTCAATACCTATTAACTATGCACCTCATTTCTGTAAAGTATATTTAATGATTGTTTTAATATTACTTTATGAGTTAGGATCTGCAAGAAGAAGAATTAACTTACTTCTTGTTTATATTATAGCATTAATATCCAAACTAATCAACATAATATTCTGAAAATTTTTAAAATTATGAGTAAATACTCACAAAATTATGTAATATTTACAATTTAACTGGTAATTTAAAGCTTACTTATATGATTAATATAGAAATAATTCTAAATAACAACATAATTTTCTTGAATTATTTATATAAAATAATATAATAAGTGGTAAGATAAACAAGTTAAATACTTAATGAATTTAAGAAAATAATCTTAATTTTTTATGTTTTTTATATTTTAAAGTTATTATAACTTATTTAACTAAATATAATTGAATATTAAATATCTTAGGTACTTAATAGAAGTTTAATAGGGAAAGTGGTGAAAATCCGCTGCAGCCCCCGCTACTGTATACGAGGACGAATTTCAGACCACTGGCAGAGTAAGTAAATACAATGCTGGGAAGGTGAATGGAGAATGAGACGTGAGTCAGGAGACCTACCTAGGATATATGCTCTAATCCTTCGGAGGGAAGGTAAATGGCACAGGTAGTTTGAATTCTTTTGAATATCTAACTTCACCACAGTATGGTGAGGTTTTTTACTCTACGAACTTTTTGCCCTGTCATTTGCTGACAGGGATTTTTTATTTTTTGTGGATTATTAATATAATTACTAATTTTGTTACTTACATCACGGATTTTTCAGGATTAATTTGATATCATTAGTAAATAGTTCATTTAAGTCCACAAATAGGTATATGAAATAGTTTTAATATTTTTGGGAGAGTAGGTATAGACAATGAAAAGTATAATGATCACTGCACCTTCTAGTGGTAGTGGAAAGACCTTAGTAACTATGGGAATTATAAGGGCTTTAAAGAAAAGAGGTTATAATATCTCTGCTTTTAAGACTGGTCCTGATTATATAGATACAGCTTTTCTAGCTGCCGCTTCAAGTGATAATTCATATGAAACTTTAGATAATCATAGAAAAGCAGGGAATTTAGATATTCATTTACAAGGGGAAGAAGGAATTTTACAATCGCTATCATTAGCAGAAGGAGAATATTCTGTTATTGAAGGGGCAATGGGATATTTTGACGGCATATACAATACATATATTAATTCTAGTTATGATATTTCAAGAAAGTTAAAAGTTAACTCTGTGCTTGTTTACACTCCAAAGGGTGAAATGTTCTCTGCAGTACCGAAAATTAAAGGAATGGCTGAGTTTGAGGATTCAACTCTTAAGGCTGTTATATTAAATAAAGTTACTCAGCAATATTATGAGCTTTTAAAGGAACAAATTGAAAAACATACAGAACTTAAGGTCTTAGGATATATTCCTAAGATTGAAGAATTTGAGATTAAAAGTAGGCATTTAGGTCTTATACAAAGTAGAGAAATCAATGAACTTGAAAACATCATTGAAAAAGCAGCGGAATATATAAATCAAAATATTGATATGGATTTACTAATTGAGCTAATGTCAGACATACATCAGTATAAAGAACTAAATTATAAGAGAAGAAACATTACTGTTGCAATTGCATTAGACAAAGCATTTTCATTCTATTATAGAGAAACTTTACAGCTTTTTGATAAAACCTGCAATGTAGTTTATTTTTCCCCGCTTAAGGACAAAGTGCTGCCAAAGTGTGATTTTTTATATTTAGGTGGTGGATATCCGGAGGTATACAAAGATGAACTATCTAATAATATTTCTATGAGAGAATCCATTAAGAATTATATAGAAGATGGTGGCTGTGTATATGCTGAATGTGGTGGGTTTATGTATCTTACAAAATATATTGAAGATAAGGAGATGGTTGGTATATTTCAAGCTAAAAGCTCAATGACATCAAGGCTTCAAAGGTTTGGATATATAGATATCACCTTAGATTCAGATTGTATTTTAGGAAATAAGGGGGATAAACTAACTGCCCATGAATTTCATAAGTCTATAACAGAAATAAATGAAGAGGGAATTTATAAAGTACAAAAAGCAATGGGACAACAACAATGGAGCTGTGGATATTTATATAAAAATGTTTTAGCAGGATATCCTCATATAAATTTCTTAGGAAACTTAAAAAGTTTTGAACATCTTATTAATTATGTTGAAGGGAGAATTAAATAATGAAAGGTATATTAGTAATAGGACATGGAAGTAGATCACAGGAGGCAGATGAGGTATTCTTTAAAATTGTTGACATGCTTAAAAATAAGACAGGTTCTTTAGTAGAAGGCTGTTATATGGAAATATCAAAGCCGAGTATACCTGAAACCATAGAAAAAATGTATAAAGAGGGAATTAAGGACTTTACGGTATTACCTTATTTCTTATTCCCAGGAATTCATATAAAGGAAGATATTCCTGAAATACTTAAGGAAGTTGAAGAAAAGTATGAAGACATTAAAATTTCCATGGCAAATCCAATAGGATACAATGAACTCCTAGTTGATATTCTTCTAGAGAGGGTAAATGGTGAAAAACAATGTATATAAAAAACCCTAACCAGATTGAACATAAAAGCTTTGATATTATTGAAGCTGGGATGAAAGAGCATAACTTTAACGAGCAGGAGCTTAGTATAGTTAAAAGAACCATACATACCACCGGTGATTTTGACTATGAAAACATAGTGATATTTAAAAATAATGCAGTGTTAGAAGGAATAAATGCAATAAAGCCAGGTTGTAGAATAGTAACAGATACAAAGATGGCTTTTTCAGGAATAAATAAGATAGCGCTTCAGAAGGCAGGCTGTACTATAGATAATTATATAGATAATGAGGAAGTAAGAAAAATAGCTCAAGAGTTAGGGATAACTAGATCTATGGCTGCTATAGATATGGCGGCATCAAAGGGAGTAGATATTTTTGTAATTGGAAATGCTCCAACAGCTTTATTTAGAATAGGAGAGCTTTTAGAAGAGGGGAAAATTTCACCAAAGCTTATAATAGGTGTACCAGTTGGTTTTGTAGGAGCAGCTGAGTCAAAGGAATACGCAAGAACCTTCAATATGCCTACTATAACTACTGAAGGAACTAAAGGAGGAAGTAACGTAGCTGCTGCAATAGTAAATGCACTTCTTTATATGGCAGTAGGCAGGTGAAAATAATGAAACTAGACATGTATATTGTAAAAGAAGGGAAAAAGTTAAGATGTGGCTACACTACAGGAAGCTGTGCTGCTGGTGCAGCTAAAGCAGCAGCAACCGCTTTTTTTAACGGAAGCTTCCCTGAATTTATTGAAATAGATACTCCAGCTGAAGTTGTATTGAAATTAAAGGTAGAAGATCCCTTTTTAGGTGAAGACTATGCATCTTGCTGTATCGTGAAAGATGCAGGGGATGACCCCGATGCTACAGATGGCATGCAGATATACGCAAGGATTAGTAAAAGAACTGACAATAAAGTGGTTATAGACGGGGGAGATGGAATAGGAAGAATTACTCGTGGTGGATTTATTGGAGAAGTTGGTGAAGCTGCAATAAACCCTGTACCAAGAAGGATGATCGAAACTGAAATTAGGAAGGTCACTGATGAAGGTGTGGATATAGTAATATATGCTCCTATGGGAAGAGAAGTGGGGAAAAAGACCTTCAATGCTAATATAGGTATTGAAGGAGGAATATCTATAATTGGAACAAAGGGAATAGTTCAGCCTATGTCAGAGGAGGCCTTAAAAGAAAGTATATTTAGAGAAATTGATGGCATAGATAGTAGTGGGGCTGAAGAAATAATTCTTTACCCAGGAAATTATGGAGAAGAGGTTGCAAAAAGTTTAAGTAGAAAAGAACAGGGAGTTAAAATATCTAACTTCATAGGTGAAGTAATATCCTATTGCTATTATAAAGGTTTTAAAAAAGTTACCTTAGTAGGGCACATAGGAAAGTTATGCAAGGTTTCTATAGGTGGTTTTAATACCCATAGCAGAACGTGCGATATAAGAATGGAATCATTAGTATACTACCTTGCTATTAATGGGGCTCCTCAAGATCTTATATTACAAGTACAAAAATGTGTAACTTCAGAAGAAGCATTAAAAATTATATTAGATAGAGGATACAAAAAAGTAATCGATGATATGAAGATTGGCTGCGTTGAAAGGCTAAAAAAATATATAAAAGATACCAGTTATGATATAGAAGTTATTATGTACTCAATGGAGTACGGTGTACTTTAGGGGGCAAAAATGATTTATCTTATTGGAATGGGACCAGGAAACATAAAGTATCTTACTGTTGATGCATTAGAAAAGATTAAGGTATCCTCAAAAATTGTGGCCTTTGGAAGATTATCAAAGATAGCAGAGGAACTAGTGGGAGCAGCAACCAAAATTACAAAGGTAGAAGACGTGCTTAACCATATAAATAGTGACGAAAATATAGCAATCTTAGCATCAGGAGATCCTTGTTTTTATGGTCTTCTTGAGTATTTAAAAAATAAGAATATAGAAGTTGATGAGGTTATTCCAGGAATATCATCCTTTCAATATATGATGACAAGGCTTAAGAAAAGCTGGCATGATGCGGAATTTATAAGTCTTCATGGAAGAAATGAAAGCTTAGATAGGGCTCTTAAATCTAGTGTATCAGTGATACTTACTGATAGAAAAAATACTCCTCACAGCATATCCAAAACTCTTTATGAAATAGGTGTGAGAGGCATTTTATATGCTGGTTTTAATTTATCTTATGAAGATGAAAAGATAGTTTTAGCGAGTATAGGAGACGATATTGAAAATATAAGTGACTTATCAGTGGTGGTGATTGAAAATGAGATGGATTAAGGACAATGAATTTATAAGAGGAGATATTCCTATGACAAAGTTTGAAATAAGACTTATAAGCGTAGGATTATTAGGGATAGAACCTGGAGATGTTCTGCTGGATATTGGAGCAGGTACAGGGTCCGTTTCTATTGAGGCTTCACTTCAAGGAGCAGAGGTGTATTCAATTGAAAAGGAACCAGAAGGCATAGATTTAATACAGAAAAATGCAGCTAAGTTTAATACTAACATAACTGTGATACAGGACATTGCGCCAGAGGGAATAGATAAAGTTCCTTCCTTTAATAAGTGTTTTATTGGAGGTAGCGGAGGAAATTTAAAAGATATATTTTTAAAGGCAGATAGTAAGTTAAAATCAGGAGGTACATTAGTAGGTAATTTTATAACCTTTGATAATTTTAATGTATTAAAGCAATGCATGAATAAAAATGACTATAAAGATGTAGAAGTAAGACTTATTCAATCGTCTAAAGTTGAAGGCAAGGCAGGTATGCTTAAAGCAAATAATCCTATATTTATAATAAAGGGGGAAAAACCTTGAGAGAGTTTTATGGAGTAGGTATTGGACCAGGAGATAAAGAACTTATAACACTTAAAGGATATAATACTTTAAGAAATAGCGATTATATATTTATCCCTAAAAGTAAGGGTGAAAGTTTAGCAGGGAGTATAGTCAGTGATTATATAGAGGGAAAAAATATTATTGAGATTGAATTTCCTATGGGAGAAAGTAACTCAGATAGGTATGCAGAAGCAGCAGTACTTATTAATGAGACAATAAAAGAGGGACAAATAGGAGCATTTATTACCTTAGGAGATCCGATGACATATAGCACTTACATATATCTTATGATAGAACTATTTAAATTCGATATTAAAGTAGAAACTATACCAGGTATAACATCTTTTAATGCAGCAGCTGCTTGTTTAAATGAGCCTATTACCTTAAAAGGTGATAATTTTTACTTGTGTGATGGCCAGATAGATGATGACATTTTAAAAAAAGCAAGTAGTGTTTGTATATTAAAAGTTAATAAGAACAAAGAGAATATTATTAATATCCTTGAGGAGAATGGATTCAAGTACGTTTATGTAAGAAGATGCACTCAGAAGGATGAAAAAGTATTATATGATAAAGATGAAATCCTTAATGATAATGATTATATGTCTCTAATATTCGCAAGGAAAGAAACAGTTAATAATTTATTCTCTACATGAAAGAAACACAAGGATCATAGCAATTAATAATCGTTATGTACTTTTAAAGAATCTAGTGAGCATAGTAATTAATAATTGTTATGTACTTTTAAAGAATATAGGGAGCATAGCAATTAATAATTGTTATGTGCTTAAGAGAAATACAAAGGGCATAACAGTTGATAACTGTTATGTGCCCTTAAGGAATGCAGGGAGGGCTTAATATGTTTTATTTTATTGGAGCAGGTCCAGGAGATGTGGATCTTATAACTGTAAAAGGAAGAAGACTGCTTGAAAGTGCAGATGTGGTAATATACGCAGGTTCGTTAGTTTGGGATAAGCATCTTGATTTTTGCAAAGTAAACTGTAAGAAGTATAATAGTGCATCAATGACGCTGGAAGAAGTTATAGAAGTAGCTGTAACTTCACATAAAGAGGGAAAGGATATTGTAAGACTTCATACAGGAGATCCAAGTATCTATGGGGCTATAAAAGAGCAGATGGACCTTCTTGATAAACATAATATTCAATATGAAGTGATTCCAGGGGTAAGCTCTTTTACAGCAAGCTGTGCTGCTTTAAAAAGAGAGTTTACATTGCCAAATGTAAGTCAAACTGTTATAGTTACTAGATTAGAAGGAAGAACTCCAGTACCTGAAGAGGAGGATCTTGAAAAGTTAGCATCTCACAAATGTTCTATGGCAATATTCTTATCAGTTCAGGATATTGATAGAGTGGTTGAAAGGTTAGTAAAAGGATATGGAAGTGATGAGGTGCCAGTGGCAGTAGTATATAAGGCAACATGGCCAGAGCAGAAAATCATTAGAGGAACATTAAAAGACATTTCTTCTAAGGTTAAGGAAGAAGGAATAAAAAACTTTTCACAAATACTTGTAGGATATTTTATAGATTGTGAATATGAAAGATCAAAGCTATATGATCCTGAATTTACCCATGGCTGCAGGGTGGCAAAAAATGAAAATAGCCTGCATTAGTTTCACTGGGAACGGATATTTAATTAGTGAACAAATTAAAAATAACTTGCAGCATGTTGTAGATATTTATACTAAAGATAATTATAAGGATAAGCTAGATAATATATTTAAAAGTTATGATGGTATTATTTTTATATCAGCAACAGGAATAGCGGTAAGGCTTATAGCTCCTTATATAATTGATAAAACCATTGATCCAGCAGTAGTTGTTGTTGATGATCTTGGAAGGTATTCTATAAGTCTTCTTTCTGGGCATATAGGAGGAGCAAATAACCTTGCTAATGAGGTAGCTGGAGCTATTAATGCAGTTTCTGTGATTACGACTGCATCTGATGGGAGAGGTATAGATGCAGTTGATGTGATCGCAAAGAGGTATGATCTTTATATTAATAGCATGAAGGATGCAAAAGTAATTACCGCTCTTATGGTAGAGGGAAAACGAATAGCTGTTCAATCGGAAATAGACGTAAAAATAAACTATCATAATATATGTAAAGATAATCCTGATGGATTTATTGTTATATCTTCAGAAAATAGTGTGAGCTTTGATAAGCCCAATTGTGTATTAAGGCCAAGGGTTTTAAATGTTGGGATAGGATGCAGAAAAGGTAAGACAAAAGAAGAGATTCTTAATGCAATAAAAAAGGTTTTTAATGATTCAAACCTATCAATACAATCAATAAAAAATATTGGAACAGTAGATGTGAAAAAAGATGAAAAAGGCTTAATTGAAGCATGTAAAGAGTTAAAACGTGATTTGAAGATATTCCTTAGAGATGAAATAGAAAAGGTTCAGCATAAATTTAAATCTAGCAGCTTTGTAAAATCCCAGATAGGAGTAACATCTGTTGCTGAACCTTGTGCATATCTACTAGGTGGAGAAATTATTATAAGAAAGACAGCAGTAGATGGAGTAACAGTGTCTGTTGCTAAGGAGGTTTAAGAATGGCTAAATTATATGTTGTTGGAATTGGTCCGGGTGGATTATGTCATATAACACAAAGAGCCCGTGAAGTTATAGAAAATTGTAAGGTAGTAGTAGGATATACATTTTACATAGAGCTTATAAAAGATTTAATTACTGGGAAGGAAGTCATAAAGACTGGAATGAGAGGGGAAATCGAAAGGTGTAAAATGGCCATAGATAAAGTAAGAGATGGCTTTGACACCTGTATTATAAGTACAGGTGATGCAGGTCTTTATGGTATGGCAGGCCCAATTTATGAAATGGGAGAGGATATAGAGGTTGAAGTAGTTCCAGGAATAACAGCAGCCTTTAGTGCAGCTTCAGAACTTGGAGCACCAGTAATGCATGATTTTTGCACTATAAGTCTAAGTGACCTAATGACTCCATGGGAAGTAATAGAAAAGAGAATAAAGTGTGCCGCAGAAGGTGATTTTATAATAGCAATCTATAACCCAAAGAGTAAAGGAAGAGTGGACCATATAAATAAGGCTGTGGATATAATTTTAAAACACAGAGATGGAAAAACTCCTGTTGGACTTGTTAAAAATTCAGGAAGAGATGGAAATGAAAAAGTAGTCACTACCTTAGACAGCATAGATTTTGATTTCATTGATATGATGACAGTGGTGCTAATAGGTAATAGTAATTCATATATAAAAAATAATTTTATTGTTACCCCAAGAGGATATAAGCTTTGATATGGATCATAGGAGGCACAAAGGAATCAAGAGAATTTGCAGAAATCTTAAAAGGTAAAAAAGAATTTTTGGTTTCTGTAGCAACCTATGCTGGCTATGAACTGTTAAAAAAAGATAATACTGTAGTTTTAAGAATGAACAAAGATGAAATGATAAATTTCATAAAAAAGAATGATATAGACTACATAGTGGATATGTCCCATCCCTATGCAGTAGAGGTAACAAAAAATGCACGTGAAGCAGCAGAAGTATGCGACGTGCGATATTTAAGATATGTAAGAGAATGTGCAGATTATAAAGATGTAGTGCAGTTTGATTCTTTTGATAAATGCATAGAGTTTCTGAAGCATATCAATGGATGTGTATTCTTTACCACAGGTTCTAAGAATATAAAGGACTTTGAAGCTATACGAGGAAACAATAGATTTATATATCGTGTTATACCTTCAGCATTTAGTATTGAAGAATGTGTAAAATATAATGTTAAGATGAAAGACATAATAGCTGCCCTAGGACCTTTTAGTGAAGAACTAAATATAGCAATGTTTAAGGAGTATGAGGCAGATTATGTTGTTATGAAAGATAGTGGTGATGCGGGAGGAACTAAGGAGAAGATTCTCGCGTGTCTAAGTCTTGGAATAAGGCCCTTAGTTATAGGAAGACAAAAGGAACAGGGAATAAATGATATGAAAAAACTGCTTGATAGCTTAACTTAAAAGTAAGATCAGTTTTAAAAATCTTAATATGCAAGATGAATATTAATTAGTTTAATTTGCTGCGATTTCACAAAGTTAAGTCTGGTTCAAATTTAATGGGGGAAGGATAAGTATGAAAGAAGAAGTAATTCTTTCTTCACACGGTGGAGATATTTACACAGAAGGAATGCTTAAAGGAAGAGAACTTATTGATTACAGTTCAAACATAAATCCCTTTGGGATTCCAGACTGTTTTAAAGAGAAAATATCAGAGGCATTAGAAGCTTCAATGAGATATCCAGATTATAAGTATAGAAGGTTAAAGGATGCAATTAGAGAGTATCATAATTGCTATGATAGAATGAATATTGATGAAGAAATGATTCTTTTGGGTAATGGTGCATCAGAAGTATTAGATCTAGCTATAAGTTCATTGAAAAGCATATTGATTGTTGTTCCTTCCTTTATAGAGTATGAGGAACTTTCAAGTAAGTGGGGACTTAATATTGAATTCTCACAATTAGATGAAAATATGAACTATGATTATAAAAATATATTAGATAAGCTAAGAGATACTGAAGGGTTAATACTAGGAAACCCTAATAATCCTTCAGGAAATTTAATAGATTATGAAAAGTTTAAAGTTATATTAGATTACTGTGAAAGTCATAATAAAAGGATTATAGCAGATGAAGCCTTTGTAGAATTTGCACCAAAAGACAGCAGTCTTTTGGCTTTAGTAAATAACTATAAATGTTTATTCATAGTAAGAGCTATAACAAAGTTTTTCGGCACGCCTGGTATAAGGTTTGGATACGGCATAAGCTCAAATGAAGAATGGATTAGAAACATGAAGAAAAAGCAAAATCCTTGGAATGTAAACTGCTTTGGAGAACATGCTGCTATATATTCTTTTAAAGATAAACATTATATTGAAAAGAGTAGAGTATGGATAAGAGAAGAAATTCCTTATTTCTTAGATGGCCTTAGAAAACTATCTTTTATTGATAGAGTATATGATACAAATACTAACTTTGTACTTATTAAGCTTAAGGATATGAATGGACAACAGTTATATGATAAATGTTTGAAAAAAGGATTTGTTATAAGAAGAGCTCATAACTTTAGAGGACTAGATGACTGTTTTGTAAGGTTCGCTATTAAAAACAGAATAAATAACGAGAGATTTCTCAATATTTTAAAAAACGTAAAAACATAAAAACATAGGAACATAAAAACATAGATAATATAATAGGCTTATTTTAAAGATTAATACAAATAAAAGTATATTATCATGTTTCTAGCATAGGTTATAATAGGACTTTCTAAAGTGTTATTCCGTATAATTTCCTTGACTGGGGTTTTTAGTAGAACTATAATGATGATAACAAAATACAATATACTCTTATAGGTACTCTAATTAGAGTTTAAAAGGGAAAAAGGTGAAAGACCTTTGCAGCCCCCGCTACTGTAATGAGGACGAAATCTGTAATAACCACTGAGGTTTAGAGCCTTGGGAAGGGCAGAGAGTAGAATGAGTCAGAGTCAGAAGACCTGCCATAAGAGCTTTGGTAAATTTTTCGGAGGGAGAAAGGATCCGCACAAGACTACAATTGAGTAGTTTATTTGTTGCGTTTGTAAGACCTTTCAACAAGGTCTTTTTTTATTGTCTAGGAAAGTATAGATTTTTGTAATTTAAAAAGCGTGGCGTAGCGACTTAATTCTTAGCTATTATCTCATGAAGTGAAATCAGGCTTATATTTAATAGATATATGCCTATTAAATTTTACTTAGTTTAAATAGAGCAACAAACTTTACATATAAATAATTTTTGGGGGAGGAAGCTATGGGAGAATTAACTTTTTTAAAGGAACTTTATCCACTCTATGAAGATGCAGTTAAAAAGGCTAGAGTACGTATGGATAATCTTATAAAGCCATTAGGTAGTTTAGGAACATTAGAGGAGATGGCTATAAGGTTATCAGGAATAACAGGAAAATTACACAATGAAGTTAATAAAAAGGCAATTGTAATAATGTGCTCAGATAATGGAGTATGTGAAGAGGGGGTTGCTTCTGCACCTCAAATAGTTACTCTTACTCAAACCATAAACTTCTTGAGAGGCATTACTGGTGTGGCGGTATTATCAAAACATAATAGATGTGATTTAAAGGTAGTGGATATAGGAGTAAAAGAAGACATAACAATATCAGGTCTTATCACTAAGAAAATAAGAAAAGGTACATGGAATTCTGCAAAGGGAGAAGCTATGACAAGAGAAGAAGCTCTTAAAGCAATCCATATTGGTTTTGATTTAGTAAGAGAGCTAAAGGAAGAGGGTTATAACTTAATTGGTACTGGTGAAATGGGCATAGGAAACACAACCACAAGCTCATCAGTACTTTTAGCTTTAACTGGATGCTCTATAGATGAAGGCGTTGGAAGAGGTGCAGGTCTTAAGGATGAACAATTCTTCCATAAAAAAGAGGTAATTAAAAAGATACTTCAGGTAAATAAACCTGTAAAGGAAGATCCAATAGATGTTCTTCACAAGGTTGGAGGATTCGATATAGCTGGAATGGTAGGATTATATTTAGGTGCAGCCTATTATAGAATACCTATAGTTGTTGATGGGTTTATTTCAGCAGTAGCAGCACTAGCAGCATACAAAATAAATCCATTAACCAAGGATTTTATGTTTCCTTCACATATTTCTAAGGAAAAGGGCTATAACAGAGCTATCAATGAAATAGGGCTTGACCCAATATTAAACCTAGGTATGAGACTAGGAGAGGGCTCAGGGTGTCCTCTAGCCTTTAATATTATAGAAGCAGCTACAGTAATTATGAATAATATGGCTACCTTTGAAGAAGGTGATGTTGATATAGAAAACTATAAGGATTTATGGAAGGAAGAAGCTAAGTAAAATTGAGTAGGTATCGAGCCTACTGAAGATACACAACTTTTAGCTTCAGGCAAATTTCACTTAGTGAAATGACAGCAAATAAAGTATCTTTCATAAAGCTTTAATTTTATTAAATATAAGAATTGTTAAGTAGAGAGGGGAAAATCATGATTGTTGTAACAGGAGGAGCTAGAAGTGGAAAATCAACCTTCGGAGAAAGTCTACTGATGGATAAAAAGGAAGTACTGTATATTGCTACTTCTATTCCCTTTGATGATGAAATGAAAGATAGAGTAAAAAAACATAAGGAAAGCAGACCTAGCCGTTGGGATACCTTGGAGTCTTATAAGGCTATAGGAGAAAATATAAGAAGTTTACAAAACACATATGAAGGTATAATTTTGGATTGTGTTACTATAATGATTACTAATCTTCTTATTGAAAATATTGATGAGAATTCTGAAATAGATTATAGAGATATTGAAAATATGATTATGAATGAAGTAAAGTCTATGACAAACTTCTTTAAGGAATATGAAGGAGAAGTGGTTTTAATAACTAATGAAGTAGGCAGTGGCATTGTTCCAGAAAATAAATTATCAAGAGAATTTAGAGATATAGCTGGAAGAGTAAATCAATATTTAGCAAGAGAAGCAGAGCAGGTTTATCTAGTAGTTTCAGGTATACCAGTAAAAATAAAAGGGTAAAAAGCTAGAGTTTGTGAAGCTTTTTCATAATTAGGTTAAAGGATGAATTTATATGAAGAATTTTATTTTAATACTACAGTTTATGACTAGAATTCCAATAAACATAAATCTAGATGTAAAAAGAGAAGATTTTGCAGAAGCAGTTAGATATTTTCCACTAGTAGGACTAATTATAGGATGTTTTGATATCATTGTTTACTTCTTAATGTCAAAGATTTTTCCAACAACTATAGCCTCTGTTTTCATGGTTTTATCCCATGTTTTTATAACAGGAGGGCTTCATATGGATGGATTAGGTGATACTGCAGATGGTATGTTTTCAGGAAGAAGTAGAGAGCGAATTCTAGAGATAATGAAGGACAGCAGGGCAGGAAGTTTTGGAGTTCTAGCGGTAGTTATCGCCCTTCTATTTAGATTTGGAGCATTTCAAAGTTTACAAGTACAAGCAACTGTATTATATAGAGGAGCTCTTCTATCACCTATTATAGCAAGAACACTAGTATCAATGCTAATGTACAGAAGAACTTATGCTAGAGAGAAGGAAGGGTTGGGAGATTTATTTATAGGAAAGATCTCAAGAAAGACATTTATAACTGTACTTATAATGGGGATCATACTCACATTATTTATTGGTGGTTATAAAGGAGCAATATCCTTTGGAGTAGTTGCGTTATTTGTACTTTGGCTAGGGAGATATGTTGAAAAGAAAATTGAAGGTTTAACTGGTGATGTGCTTGGTGCCTCTATTGAACTTAGTGAAATTATAGTACTTCTATGCTTTACAGCAAAAATAGGTTTTCTATAAAGGTGAGCACTGAATTGTCAATTGCTCACAACCTAAGAGGTAGGAGATTGTAACTCTACTACATATGGTAAGCGATACAGGAGTGTCTCCTCTCTTACTTTGGAAGTCAGAGTATCCTTGCTGCGTATGGATGAAAAGAGGTGAAGTGTTGTGAAACTTATTCTTATTAGGCATGGAGAAACAGAAGGAAATGCACGAGGAATTTATCAGGGCTCTTTAGATTTAAGTCTTAATAGACAGGGCGAAACTCAGTGTTTAGAGATAAAAGAAAAGTTAAGGGAATTTAACATTGATAAGGTTTTTTCATCTCCTTTAAAAAGAGCTGTTGAAAGTGCAGAAGTAATATTTAAATTAGATATAGATGAAGATAAAAATTTAATAAGAAAGAAGAATTATCCTCCAATCATTAAAATAGAAGAATTTAAAGAAATAAATTTCGGTCTTTGGGAAGGAAAATGTTATAAGCAAATAAGCAGTGAGTTTAAAGATCATTATGAAAGTTTCTTAAGTGACTATAAAGCTTTTGTATTTCCACAAGGGGAGAGCTTTAAGGAGTTTTATTCAAGAGTTGCAAGTGGGTTGCAAGATATAAGAGATGTTTGTAAAGATGAAGAAACCGTAGCGATCGTAGCTCATGGTGGAACGCTAAAAGTTATACTTTGTGAGCTTCTAGGGTTAGGTGAGAATGGTTTTTATAGTTTTAATGTTTATCACGGATGCTATAGTTTTCTTTCCCTATATGGAAACACTGTAGTAGTTGAGAGGATTAATAAGTAAATACACAACTTCATAAGTAAACTTATAATTCATAAAAAAGCATTGCTACAATTTCACAAATTAAAATTTGCTCAAATTTAATATGAATTGTTTAAAGATTGAAGTTGTTTATCTTTAGAGAGGGGGAAAAATATGAAAAATAAAAGCATAATGCTTCAAGGAACAGGTTCTACTGTAGGCAAGAGTATACTCTGCACAGCACTCTGTAGAATTTTTGTACAAGATGGTTTAAATGTTATGCCTTTTAAGTCACAGAATATGTCCCTGAATTCAGGGGTAACACCTGAAGGGCATGAGATGGGAAGAGCTCAAGTTATGCAGGCAGAGGCAGCAGGAGTAGTTCCTTCTTCAAAAATGAATCCTATACTTCTGAAGCCTACTTCAGATAGGAAATCTCAGGTAATACTTTTGGGTAAGGTCTGGAATACTTTAGATGCAGTAAACTATTTTCAAGTAAAGAAGCACTTAAAGACTAAGATAGAGGAAGTTTATAAAGAACTCAAGAATGAAAGTGATGTAATCGTCATAGAAGGTGCTGGAAGTCCAGCAGAAATAAATTTAAGTGATGAATTTGTAAATATGGGTATGGCTAAAATAGCAAAAAGCCCAGTACTTCTTGTAGGAGACATAGATAAAGGTGGTGTTTTTGCATCCCTTTATGGAACTATAATGCTTCTTCCAGAAGAGGAAAGAAAAATGATAAAGGGAATAATAATAAATAAATTTCGAGGAAGCGTGGAGCTTTTAGAACCAGGACTTAAACAGATTGAAGAACTTACAGGAGTTCCGGTAGTGGGAGTAGTTCCATACTTTGCTTTAGATTTAGAAGATGAAGATAGTGTAGTAGATTTTAAAAAGTTTAATAAGGAAGGAGCTCTAAAGATAGGAGTTGTACATCTTCCTTATATGTCTAACTTTACAGATTTCAATTCCTTAGCTTTAAATAAAGGGGTATCCTTAAACTTTGTAGAGCTGCATGAAAATTTAGATGAATATCACTTGATAATTATACCAGGAAGCAAAAGTACTATTGGTGACTTAAAAGCATTAAGGGAAAGTGGTATGGATAAAAAACTAATTAAGGCGTCTAAGGATGGAAAATATCTCTTTGGTGTTTGTGGAGGATATCAGATATTAGGAAAAGTCATAAAAGATAAAGAAAGCTTTGAAACTCATCTTCAAGAGGAACAGGGACTTGGGCTTTTAAATACAGAGACTGAATTTAAGGAAGAAAAAGTTACTGTTCTTTCAAAAGGGATAGAAAAACTTTTTAATACTGAAGTAACAGGATATGAAATACATATGGGAGAGACATTAGGAGACAACCTTCTAGATGAAAAAGCCTTCATAAAAGGTGAAAGAGGACTAGATGGAATTATAGATTATGAGGGAAGAGTGATAGGCACGTACTATCATGGTATCTTTGATAATGGAGAGTTTACAATTAAGTATCTTAACCTGGTTAGAAGTACTTTTAATCTTCCACTAGAACATGAATGCGTAGATTACTGGCAGCATAAGATGAGAGAATATGATAAGTTAGCAGATATAGTAAGAGAGGCTCTTGATATGGAGAAGATATATAAGATAATGGAGGAAGGTTTATGATAGACATATGGGTGGCCTTCGCATTGGATTGTATTTTAGGAGATCCATATAAGTTTCCTCATCCTGTGAGATTTATAGGAAAATATATTGCATGGTTTGAAAGGGTAGTTACAAAAAGGAAGAGAACAAAAACCTCTCTTCGCTATATATGGGGCCCATTTCTAACTATCTCAACGGTAGCATTGACTTTTAGCGTAATATTTACAATACTAAAGATTGCAAGTAGTATACATACATATTTATATCATAGTTTAAATGTTATACTTTTGTGGACCAGTATTGCACCTTGTTGTTTATCTAAGGAAGGATATAAGGTCTATAAACCATTAAAAGAAGGAAATATTAAAGAGGCAAGAGAGAGAGTTTCTTATTTAGTATCTAGGGATGTTAAGAGTCTCAATGAAGAGGGGATAACACGTGCGGCAGTAGAAACTATTCTTGAAAATATCTCAGATGGAATTATAGCACCATTATTTTATGTATTTTTAGGAGGGGCACCACTAGCACTAGCTTATAAAGCTGTTAATACTTTAGACTCAATGGTTGGATATAGAAATGAGAAATATGAAGATTTGGGATTTTTCTCAGCTAAGGCTGATGATTTAGTAAACTTTATTCCAGCAAGACTCTCCGGGTTTTTAATTTCTATTTCAGCTTTAGCTTTAGGATACAACTTTAAAAACTCTATTAGGATTTTCTTTAGAGATAGATTAAAGCATAAGAGTCCTAATTCAGCTCATCCAGAAGCTTCAGGAGCAGGTGCTCTTGGTATAAGACTTGGAGGACCTAATTTATATTTTGGCAAAATTGTTAATAAACCATACATTGGAGATGAACTACAGAGTATAAAGTCAGAGCACATAGTTCACTCAATAAAGCTTTTATATGGAGCTACAATCATATTCTTAGGAATATGCTCTCTTATTTACAAGATAAGATTTATCATTTAGAAGTTATTTAAATTTGAAATATAATTGTGGTAAAGATAAATACTTCAATCCTTAATAAATTTGAACAGGCTTGATATATATTCCATTTTAGCCAGATTTTACTTTGTAAAATGGCAGTAAGTCAATTTAATTATGAAGTTGTTTATCTGTATTATACATTCATAAGATAAAAAATTAAGGAGGATACAATAATGAAAGGAATAAAAAAATTAACAGGTTTGTTACTTGTACTTATATTTACTTTATCATTTGCTGCTTGCAATAATAAAGAAGAAAAGAAAGAGGAATCAAAGGGAATAAAAATAACAGATTCATATAATAGAGAAATTTCTCTAGATAAAACACCAGAGAGAGTTGTAACTCTTTCTCCAGGAGCAACAGAGACTATATTCGCTTTAGGAAAGCAAAATGTTTTAGTTGCAAGATCAGATTATGATGATTATCCATCAGAGGTCTCAAAGATACCTTCAGTAGGAAGTTTAAACCAACCAAATGTTGAAAAGATTGCTGAGCTTAAGCCAGACTTAGTAATAGGTGGAGCACATTTCCCTAAGGAAGCTATTGAAAAGTTTAACGAGCTAGGTATAAAGGTTGCAGTACTTTATGGTTCAGAAGATTTTGAGGGATCTTATAAGAATATAATGGATATAGCACAAGTTCTTGGCGTAAAAGAAAAAGGACGAGAGATAGTAGATGGAATGAAGAAGAAGGTTTCAGAGGTTGAAGCAAAGGTTAAGGGATTAAGTAAACCAAAGCTTTATTATGTTGTTGGTTTCGGTAAGCAAGATTTCACAGCAGGTGGAAATACATTTATAAACCAACTAATCGAAAAAGCTGGCGGAGAAAACATAGCAAAGGATGTTCAAGGATGGAAGTATTCTTTTGAGAAGATTGTGGAAAATAATCCTGAGATAATAGTACTTTCAGATAAGTTTGATACAAAGAAGAATTTTATATCTGCTGATGGATATAAAGATTTATCAGTAGTTAAGAATGGTAAGGTATTTGAAATAGATAATAATATGCTAAACCTACAAGGACCAAGACAATCAGATGGATTAGAAGCATTAGCTAAAATTCTTCATCCAGAAGCATTTAAATAAAGGAGTACTCCATGAAGAAAAAGACATTTTTTCTTGGGCTTATTTTGATTACATTTATGGCAGCACTAGTTTCTATAACCCTTGGGGCTGCCTCAATAACTCCAATTGAAGCATTACATATAATAGTAGAAAAAATAATAGGGAATGGTGAAACATCTGTTTATGAAAAAATAATATTTAATATAAGACTTCCTAGAATAATTTTGGCTGCCTTAGTAGGAATAGGACTTTCAGTTACAGGGGCTTCCTTTCAAGGGCTTTTTAAAAATCCTATGGCTGATCCCTATGTATTAGGAGTATCTTCAGGAGCTGCACTAGGTGCAACCTTATCAATAGTTTTTAGATTAGAGTCAAGTGGACTTGGATTAACAACTATTTATGCATTTTTAGGAGCATTATTTTCTATTATGCTTGTTTATAACATTGCAAAAGTTGGAAGTAAGCTTCCTGCTACAACATTGCTACTTGCAGGAATTGCAGTAAACTTTTTATTCTCATCAATGATATCTATTTCAATGATACTCCATCGTGAAGCAATGGAAAGAATAATATACTGGACAATGGGAAGCTTTAATAGTGCTTCTTATAAGCAGATAACTTTTATTGCTCCGATAGTTATAGTAATATCGTGTATTTTTTATAGTAATTATAGGGCTTTAAATATCATGGCAGTAGGAGATGAAAGTGCCTATACTCTTGGTGTTGATGGAGAGAAGATTAAGAAAAGAATAATTATTTTAAGTTCCATTATGGTGGCGTCTATAGTTTCAGTTAGTGGAATAATAGGGTTTGTGGGGTTAATTATTCCTCATGCGTCAAGAATGATAGTAGGATCAAATCATCGAGAACTCATTCCATTTTCAGCAGTACTTGGTGCATTATTTGTTATAATATGTGATACTTTATCAAGAGCACTTATGCCACCAATGGAATTGCCAGTTGGTGCTATAACTAGTCTTTTTGGTGCTCCTTATTTCATATTCCTTCTGTGGAAGAGGAAAAGAGGGTAGAAAATGAACTTTATAGATATAGAAAATCTTCAATATCAAAAAGGAACTAATCAAATACTAAAAGGATTGACTACTAGCTTTAATAGTGGAAAGTTTTACTCAATAGTAGGTCCGAATGGAAGCGGTAAAACAACCTTTCTAAAAAATATAATAAAATACCTTATGCCATCACAAGGGAAGCTCAAAGTAGAGGGAATGGAATTGGGGAAAATAAGAGCGAAAGACTTAGCATCAAAAATTAACTATGTTCCTCAAAATACTATAATGGAATTAGATTTTACCTGTTTTGATATGGTAATGATGGGAAGGAGTCATAAACTTAAAACTTTTCAAAAGGAAAGTAAAGAAGATATCGAAGCTACTTTTTCAGCTATGGAGTTAACAGATACTCTTCATCTAAAAGATAAATTCATAACAGAGATTAGTGGAGGCGAAAGGCAGAGAGTTATTTTAGCTAGAGCAATAGCTCAGGATGGGAAGTGTATAATTCTCGATGAACCACTTTCTCATTTAGATATTAATCATCAATTATCAGTACTAAAGCACTTAAATAAGCTTAAAAATAATGGAAAAACCATAATTACCGTACTTCATGATCTTAATCTTGCACTTATGTATTCAGAGGAAATAATACTTATGAATAACGGAAAGATTTTTTCAAGTGGCAGAGCAAAAGATGTAATAACACCAGAAAATATTAAACAAGTTTATGGAGTAGATAGTAAGGTAGTAACAATAAATGGAAAAAAACATATATTGTTTATATAGATAAATAATTAAAGGTGCTGTTACTTAGCAAGAGGCTTTGTAGCTGCACTTTTTATTTTATCTGAAATTCCCACGCCTGAAGGCTTGGGGTTCTTAGGTACTCAAACTTCCAATGTATCTCGAAAGATATAGAGACTGGTCTGTTTCCCTAAGACTTTCACTATCAAGAGTTGCGCGCAACTCATTAACGATAGCATAAAGGCTCATTTCAAAACCTTTAAAAATTATATACCTATACTTGATAGATTCTCTAAAGCAGAAAGTCTATCTATTTCTTTATTATGAAGTTCTAAAAACTTTTCAAAATCTTTAATGCATAGCTCATTATCTATTGTATTTAAATCTTGTTTGACATTTTTAATTAAGTAGCTTGAATAAATATCTCTTTGAACCTTAATTTTCTTTCCATTATACTCAAAGTAGTTCCATCTTTGAGAAAGTTTCTTTTTACTATATTGCCTATTTAAATGATTGTATTGAGAGGCTTTAACCTCATAGGTATTAACTTCCTCATATAATCCACCTTTAACTTTTAACTTATTTTCTAAAATAGTCAAGAACATGCTCGGAGCTTTATTTGCTAAAGATTTTCCAAATCTCTTCTTCCTATTAATCTTGCCTGTTTTTTTAGAAATTTTAGTTTCTTTAGTTCTTTTTTGAAGACCTTTAAAACACATAGTTTCTACTTTAGCAGTATCACATTGGTTTATTATTTCGTTAGCCATAATATTATGGTCTTGCCTTCTTATATCTGCTTGTTTTCTATATAAATCTTTAAGAACGTTTCTTGCTTTTATATATTTCTTAGAAAAATTCCATTCTAATTTAACACCTTTTCTAACAGTTCCATCCTCATTAAAATTATTAGGATTAGCTGCTCTTTTGCTTCTATCCATATATCTTAATAATTTGCGTTTTTCATTTTCTATGTTCTGAACTCTTGGTGCTAATTCTAATAACTTAGAATCAGAGTCAGTTGTATAAGCTATTGTTTGTGTTCCAATATCTATACCACAATCCCTCAAACCTATATCGGTTTTGATTCTTCCAGTTCCCTTTTCTATTTTAAGTGGTGGAATACCTTCAAGAACTAATTGTAGAACATATTTGAATTTTTCTCTAACAAATCTTCTTATTATTCTACAATACTTAACTTTATCTCTTAAAGCATTAATTTCATAATCATTTAATTTAGATTGAACTTTTATAACTAAACCATTCCATTCTAAAGTATGTGTATCAAGTTTATATCTAATTCCAGTTCCATTTGTCTTTCCTTCTAAAGAATTTAAACCTTGATTATATTTTTTAAAATGAAGTTTTTCACCGTCTCCAAATAAAACTTTATCTAACGCAGTCCAAACTCTACTAGCTATTTTCTGACAAGTGAAAGAATCTAAATTTCGTTTATAATGATGCTGCATTGTTTTAACAACTTCATGAAGTGAGTATTCAGTACAGCTATATTTTGCTTGTAGGTCTTTTCTTATTTTAAAATAAGGTTTACAAAGTTTTTTAGCTTTTTCCAAATCTTTCTCAACTTTATAAACATCAGCTATATTCTTTTGATTTTCTCTCCATGTTTTGGTTTTAATCATTTCGATATATCTATTTTGACCTACCCCTAAAACAGAATTATATAGTTTTCTTCCAATTTCAAATCTCACATCAAGAATATCTTCTTGGAACAATTCAGTTTCTAATTTTAAATTTAATACATAACTTGGAGCATTTTTAGCCATACAATACTCACCTCCTGTCTAATATCTATTTTTTTGATTTTCAACATATTGCTTAATGGTTTCACTACATACATTTCCAGCAGTAGAGATAAAATAACTTCTAGTCCATAGGCTAGGCATTTTTGATAATATAGCAAATTCCTTTCTTAATTCTCTACTTGTTACGCCCTTGATTTTTTGCATAATATCGGAGGGACTTAAAGTAGGAAGACAGTTTACAAACATGTGCGTGTGGTCTTTATCACATTCTATTGCTATTATTTCTATATCTAAATCATCACAAGTCTCTTTAACTAACTCTTTGAATCTTTCTTCAACTTTAGGAATATTAAAAATCTTCCTTCTATATCTTGGGCAAAATACAAAATGGTAGTTAATTAAACTTACAGTAGTAGTTGTTGTTCTATATTTGTTATCCATATACTAATAATACACTATTTTGTGTATGTTGTTGATTATATTGCACACATTATTTTAAGAAATAACATCGGCTCGAACTTCGTTCTACCGACGCTATTCATCCCACCCCTAAAGGGGAATGGGCTTTCCGCTCAATATTGTAATTTGACTCAGTGAAAACTGCCTAAGATTGAATAGGTCCTATGACTATTCAATTTTTACTTTAATCTATAAGAAATTATAAAATGACTTATAACACAATCCAAATAATAAGCTTTTTTATAAAAAACTAAAACTCTACCGGATTATCCAATAGAGTTTTATTATATGCTGTCATTTCACAAAGTGAAATCTGACAAAATTTAATAGGTTCGATGACTATTCAGTTTTATTTTAAATAAAGTTATACTATTAATTCTTATTTCTTAAATACGCCAAAGGGTTTTCCTACTGGCAAGAATTCTCTGCCAAAGTGAGTGTTTAACACTACAGCAGCAGAGCCATAAAATGAAACCATTGATATTAAGAATTCTGAGTATGCTGCAATCTTATGTGAAAGTTCTGCCATAACATCAAAGGAGTTAAGTGTTAACCCTAAGAATAGGAAATCAATAAGAAAGAAGATAATGAATAATACCTTATTAGTTTCAGCGGCACCTATAGTCATAAAGATAGTAAATATTAAGTATCCTAAGAATGCAAATCCAAGTTGTTTTGCATCTACCCCTTTTGCAAGTGCTTCACCAAATACACCAGCCTTAATCATCCATGAAGCTCCTACTGCAAACCAGAAGAATGCATACCCTCCAAAAGCAGTTGTTCCAAAGGTGTTTTGTTCTTTAGAATCATTAATACAAGCAAATAATTGAGCAAAACCACCTAAAAATATTGCCCATGGAATTACAAAAGAAGTACCTTGTGTAAGTCCAAGTTTTTGAGATGATGCAACTAGTGTAACCATAGCAAGCCCAAACAATCCTAATGCTGATGGATTGGCAGTTGCAATTTTAACATGTTGTGTTTCATTAGTACTCATAAAAAAACCTCCTAAAGTAAATAATCCCTATAAAAAGGTATCAATAAAAACATGAAAAATCAAGCTTTTTCAATTGGTTTTTACGTGAACATTAAGAAATTATGGGCTTTATATAATATTAAAGAGGTAACTTGTTATTGTGGTAATATAACCATATGTTTTGAACTGTTTTTCACGCGAACAGTGAAATACTATGAGCCTTACATAATACTGAGATAAATCATCATAACAGGATTATAAATACCTTTAATGGAACATTTTACAATTAGTGGGTGTAACTTTAAGCTATTGTCTTTCATACATTGTAGTATACGTATGAATAATAAATTTTTTATAAGGGGAATTAAAGTGATGGATAAGACAGTTTGTTTAGATCCATGCAACAAGCATAATGAATTTGAAGTTAAATTCAAACCCTGCGAAGAGATTAAGGATGTAATGTTAAAAGTTGATGTGGATAGAGACCCCGATATTAATTTTGAACCACGTAATTGTAATTCTAAGTCACGTAATTGTAATTTTGAATCACATAATGGTAATTTGAATGCTGATAACGTTGGAGTCATTCTATTGCTAATTGCAATTATGGGAATCTTTAGATACCGTACATTTCGGTAAGATACTAAGACAAATATCTATTAACATAAATTAAGTTAAATTAATATTATATATTAAGGTAACTTAAAAATGTAATTATATATATCATATATATATTATAAGGAGAAGAATAAAAATGGATGAACTAAAGAAAGTTACTACATTAGATGAAGAAATTGCGTTAGATGATTATAGCTGTGATGATCCACTAGTTACTTGCAACTGCTCTTGTTCAGGTCGACAAGATGTTACTTTCAATGCTTGTCAGGATGTTAGCGATATTACCAATATACCGGCTACATTACAATGCTTAGGAAGACTATTAAGAGTAACAGTTACAGTTCCTAATGCTTGTAGAGGTAGACTTATTAACATTGGCGTATTGGTTTGTGAAGGATCTGATATTCGAGGATTTAAAGTATGCAGAGTAATGGTGCCAACAGGTACACCAAGTGATGGTCCATGTACAAGCATTACAACAGATACATTCTGTTTTGTTTTAAGTGAAGAAGCTACTACTTTATGTACATCTCGTACTGTAACAGTAAGAGTTTTGGCAAACTATACCACATCCATGCCAGCAATTCTAAATTGTTCTTGTTAATAATTTATAAAATTGTCCATGCTGATAACTTATAAGTTTAAGAGTGTGTCAAAAATCCTTTTGATACACTCTTAAAATATAATGAAAAATGTGCTGGAACTTGTTTTTTTATAAGAAATAAAAAAAATTTTAATATAATTATTTTTTACGTAAAGTTAAAGGATGTTAACATAATATTTCTTGACAAGCAATCTTTTGCTTGTTTTCTATGTTATCTTATATGTTTTTTTGATTTATGGTTAAAATAATAACAATGATTTTTTCATATTAACTCAATATATTACAAAATATACCTAAATGTAAAGGGAATCTATGCTGATATATTTAATAAAAGACTAAAAATTTTAACAATTATTTGTTTGACATTTAACAAACTAAATTGTATACTAAATATAGTTAATAAATCATCAAAAAATACGAAATAAAGACAAGTATTACCAAAAAAGGATTCTATTCTCAGAATCAAAGGTAACTAAAATTATAAGATTTCAAATTAAATTTATAATAAATAAGGAGAGGTGTAAAATCATGAAGGTTACAAACGTTGAAGAGTTAATGCAAAGATTACAACAAATCAGAGCTGCTCAAAAGAAATTCTCAACATATACTCAAGAACAAGTTGATGAAATTTTCAGACAAGCAGCTATGGCAGCAAATAACGCAAGAATAAAGCTTGCTAAAATGGCTGTTGAAGAATCAGGAATGGGTATAGTAGAAGATAAGGTTATTAAGAACCACTATGCTGCAGAATATATATACAACAAATACAAGGATGAAAAGACTTGTGGAGTTTTAGAAAGAGATCCAGCTTTTGGTATCACTAAAGTTGCAGAACCAATAGGTGTTGTTGCTGCTGTTGTTCCAACAACTAACCCAACAGCAACTGCAATATTCAAAGCGTTAATATCTTTAAAGACTAGAAATGGTATAATCTTCTCACCACATCCAAGAGCTAAGAATGCTACTATAGAAGCAGCTAGAATAGTACTTGATGCAGCTGTTGCAGCTGGTGCTCCAGAAGGAATAATTGGATGGATAGATGAGCCATCAGTTGAAATGTCACAAATAGTAATGAGAGAAGCGGATATAACTCTTGCAACTGGTGGTCCAGGAATGGTTAAGGCTGCTTACTCATCAGGTAAGCCAGCAATCGGTGTTGGTGCAGGTAATACACCAGCTATAATCGATGAAACTGCTCACGTAAAGATGGCAGTAAACTCAATACTTTTATCAAAGACTTTCGATAACGGTGTTATCTGTGCTTCAGAGCAAGCTGTAATCGCATTAGATTCAGTATATGATGAAGTTAAGAATGAATTTGCTGAAAGAGGAGCTTACATCCTTAAGGGCGAAGAAATAGATAAGGTTAGAAACGTAATATTAGTTAATGGTGCTTTAAATGCTAAAATAGTTGGACAATCAGCTTACAAAATAGCTCAATTAGCAGGCGTTGATGCTCCAGAAACAGCTAAAGTTCTTATAGGAGAAGTAGAATCTGTAGAACTTGAAGAAGCATTCTCACACGAAAAATTATCACCAGTTCTTGCTATGTACAGAGCTAAGAGCTTTGATGATGCACTTGCTAAAGCAGTAAGACTTGTTGAACTTGGTGGATATGGACATACTTCTGTATTATATGCAAATACAATGACAGCAAAAGAAAAGATTGAAAAGTTCAGCGCTGCTATGAAGACAGGAAGAACTATCATAAACATGCCTGCAGCACAAGGTGCTATAGGAGACTTATTTAACTTTAAGCTAGCTCCTTCATTAACATTAGGTTGTGGTTCATGGGGTGGAAACTCTGTATCAGAGAACGTTGGACCTAAACACTTATTAAACGTAAAGAGCGTAGCTGAGAGGAGAGAAAACATGCTTTGGTTTAGAGTACCTGAGAAAGTTTACTTCAAGTATGGTTCACTAGGAGTTGCATTAAAAGAATTAAAAGATTTAAATAAGAAGAAAGTATTCATAGTAACTGATAAAGTTCTTTATGAACTAGGATATGTTGATAAGGTTACATCAGTTCTTGAAGAAATCGGTGTTGACTACAAGGTATTTACTGATGTAGAACCAGATCCAACATTAGCTACAGCTAAGAAGGGTGCTGCAGAAATGGTAAGCTACCAACCAGACACTGTAATAGCTGTTGGTGGTGGTTCAGCTATGGACGCTGCTAAGATTATGTGGGTAATGTACGAACACCCAGAAGTAAGATTCGAAGATCTTGCTATGAGATTTATGGATATAAGAAAGAGAGTATACTCATTCCCTAAGATGGGCGAAAAGGCAATGATGATTTCAGTTGCTACATCAGCTGGTACAGGTTCAGAAGTTACTCCTTTCGCAGTTATTACTGATGAAAAGACAGGAGCTAAGTATCCATTAGCTGACTACGAATTAACTCCAAACATGGCAATCGTTGATGCTGAATTAATGATGGGTATGCCAAGAGGATTAACATCTGCATCAGGTATAGATGCATTAACTCACGCATTAGAAGCATATGTTTCAGTACTTGCTTCAGAATACACTAATGGATTAGCTTTAGAAGCAATCAGATTAATATTCAAGTATTTACCACAAGCTTACAATGAAGGTACAACTAATATAAAAGCAAGAGAAAAAATGGCTCATGCTTCAACAATAGCTGGTATGGCATTTGCTAATGCATTCTTAGGAGTATGTCACTCAATGGCACACAAATTAGGAGCTGCACACCACATACCACACGGAGTTGCTAACGGATTATTAATCAATGAAGTTATAAAATTCAATGCAGTAGATAGTCCAACAAAGCAAGCTGCATTCCCACAATACAAATATCCAAATGCTAAGTGGAGATATGCTAGAGTTGCTGATTACCTACAATTAGGTGGTAACACAGAAGACGAAAAAGTTGAATTATTAGTTAAGGCTATAGATGAATTAAAGGCGAAAGTAAATATTCCAATGACTATAAAAGAAACAGGAGTTTCAAAGGAAAAGTTCTATGCATCTCTTGAAGATATGTCAGAACAAGCTTTCGACGATCAATGTACAGGAGCTAACCCAAGATACCCATTAATCAGCGAAATCAAACAAATGTATATAAATGTTTTTGATAAAGCTGAAGTGGTAAAAGAAGATACAGTTGAAGAAGTTAAAGAAGTAGCTGCAACTGAATAATCTAGAAGTTAGTTAATATAAATAGGGGATCCCAAGATGGGATGCCCTATTTTTTTTGATGTTATTTCACAAGGTGAAATCTAGCTAAAGCTGAACGGGCTTGATGCCTACTCAGCTTTATTTTCATGTTAACATTCCTTAGATAATATGTTTATAAAATCTATAATTTTAAACCTATTTATTTAATATAATGAATATAAGTACTATTACAAAATAAAGGAAAAGGAGAAAAATGCATTATTTTATTGGTGAAAGTCCTAATAATCATGCTCCCATATCAAATGGACGTATATTAACTTGGTTAAAGCAATATGATGAAGAATTTATTCCAGTTGACTTGCTTAGTCAGATATTTTTTCCGGATTTTGATTTAATGAGTGCACTTTTACATGATAAGGGTTCATATGTTTTTGTAAAAGATGAAAAGGAAAAGATTTGGTACGATCCATATGGTATTGTAAAACAAAAATTAGGTCAAGTAGGAGAGATTATTTCATTAGATAATACCCGATATGTTGATGGGTTGGGAATTTACGAAGTAACTTCCCATAAGGGAAATACTGTAGTAAAAACAAAAACATGGTCACCTTGGGGGAGTAATGTTGTTATAAGATCTATTCAGGTAAGTACGTTAAAAGGCAACGCTACGAATGTAGAAATTTTCCCTGTAGTTAACCTGAAAAATATATCAGAAAGAATTGATAACATATTTATTTCTCGTATTTCTTGTTGCCAATGGTTGGCAGTAACTACAATTCCATCTATAGAAGGTAAAACAGGAGATGTTGGCAAAGCATTAACTGGAGGAGCAAGTACAGTTTTTGAGCATAGTTCTCTCCCAATAGCTTTAACTTTTAATGTGAAGAAATCTGTACCTGACAAAGGATATAGTGCTCCTATTTATCAATTGTTTGCTGCTGGTAAAACAAAGGAAGAAGCAGTGTCTCAACTAAATTGCGCTATGAGGAATATAGATAACCTTTATGAAGACACTTTAAGTGAATGGAAAAAATGGCATACTATATCTGATGGTCCACTAGCTAAACTTCCACCTAAACTTCAGTACTATTGGCGTACAAGCAACAGTTTGCTGCGAATGAGCTTACAGGAAGATGGATCCCCTATTCTAATTGGTTTTCGGCCATACCAAGGAAATGTATGGGTAAGAGATGGTATATGGATTGTTACCACTCTAGCACTTGCTGGCCATTTAGAAGAAGCTAAAAAAGGATTATACCGTATTATTAATTTTCTAAAGGAACGTCCAGATGGTAATTACTATTTTGCTTATAATGTGACAACAGGTGTTCCAAATGAACATGCTTTTGAGAATGATACTACAGGACTTGTCCTTTATGGTATATGGAATATTTGGCATCTTACAAAAGAAGATAAAATTGTAAAAGACTTATGGCCAATTATAGAACATTCAGCAAATTGGATTATAGATAATAGAGATGAAACAGGACTAATAAACAAAGATGCTGGTATTTGGGAAACCTTTGGTCCGCATCTTAACGAGCCTTTTGAAAACATGACGTGGACATCTGGAATCTCAGTTTACGGAATAGTAAAAGCCTCACTTATGGCTCGTTCTATAGGCCACCTGGTGGAAGCAGTAAACTATGAAAGAGTAGCAGTTGAAATTTTCATGGCTATTGAAAAGAATAATGTGAAAGAAAGTGTAGTGGTTCGTTCTAAGCAAACAGCATTACTAGATTCCTCGGTTTTATTATTCTTTACGGAATTCCCTATTTTCCCTAAACAATGGTTAAATCCTACACTTCAAGAAATTGATAATCGACTCAGAGATCCTCTTTTAGGTGGAATATGGAGACATGAAAGCTTAACCACAGAAGAAGGAGATATGCGGCCATGGACTGGACCTACATTCTGGATGGGGGAAGCACTACTTACAGCAAGTAGACCTCAACTGGCATGGGATTACTTTAATCATAATTATAGGAATAGTGCTTTTTGTGGACTCCTTCCAGAATTAATGTATAGTAAAGATAGAGCAAGAGGGATTGCTATGCCTGGTTATTCGCAATCTGGTGTAATCCGTTCTATTTTATATGCGTTAGGATTATTTCATAAAATTAAATTATAGATGTAAAATAGAGTAAGGAAGTTTTTACTTTCCTTACTCTAATAATTTAAAGTGGTTATCAAGAGCTTATGTTATATTCCTCTTTCTAGAGTGTATTTATCTATATTGTAGTTAAGAGTTCCTTTGGAACTTATCTCTATTCCTGTTGAAGATTCTAGTGGAAATACTCTAGATGTAAATACAAGTTCACCATCATTGATGAAAATTTCCACGATGCTTCTATCTATAAAAATTTTAAGGTTTAGGTTTTCACCTACATTTATTTCGCCAGATCTTATATGTCCAAATTCTTCAGCAAATTTATCAATAAAGTTCTCTCTATCAATAAATACAGCTTTGTTTGCTATATCAAAATATATAGTAAATGCTTCATTTTCAGATTTAAATAGTTTTAGTGTGATATCATCGCTATTGATATTTGTAAAATCTATATCTAGTTCATAGCTAGTTTTATTATTTTCAATATCTACTAAATTATTATTTAAAGTACCTTTTATATTTAAATGGTCTTTTCTTAAGCTTTCTAATTCTTTAACAGGTTTTTGTTTAAGTATATTACCTTCAAATGATAATTCTCTAGGTAAGGTTAGGCAATGAGCCCACATATTTTTATCAGATGGATACTCTACTTCAGGCATTCCTGACCATCCAAACATTAACCTCCTATTTGAGTTATCTTCAAAAGTTTGAGGTGCATAAAAATCAAAGCCTTTATCTAATTCTTTGATATATTCAATATCAAAAGTCAATTTATCTAAATCTAACTTTCCAACGGCGTATATAACATTATAAAGATTTTTATAATCGTGTCCATTTGCCTCTATTCCTTGAGGGGAGAATATTAAAATATCTTTTCCATTTAGTTTAATATAATCAGGACACTCCCACATAAATCCAAAGTCTTCTAAGGAGGTTTTTAATTCACCTTTAAAGTTCCATTCGACAGCATCAGGAGACTCATAAACTATTATTGATCCAGTAAGGTTTTCTCTTTGTGCTCCTAACAGCATATAATATTTATCGCCATCTTTCCAAACCTTTGGATCTCTAACGTGCCCAGTATAACCTTTTGGTACGCCTTTTATAACTGGGTTACTTGTGGATTTTTGTACAGTATAATCTTTATTCATTATTGCTAAGCATTGATTTGCATCTCTTTCAGTATCGGAATACTTCACATTACCAGTATAGAAAAGAAGTAATTGATCATCTTTTACTATTGCATTACCTGAATATGCACCATGAGACTCATAATCCTCAGTAGGAATAATAGCTACGGACATTCTTTCCCAATGAACTAAGTCCTCTGATTTAACATGAGCCCAATGCTTCATGCCATGTATAGGTCCAAAAGGGAACCACTGATAGAAGACATGATATTCTCCATTGAAGTATGAAAGTCCATTAGGATCATTTAAAAGTCCACATTCTGGATGTATGTGAAATATAGGTTTCCAAGGATCATTTTTCGAAGTATTAATTAGTTCTTCTAATTGTCCTTTTTTAGCTTCTAAAATTGTAGTGTATTTATTAGATATAAGTTTGTTCAATTTTATATTTCCTCCTAATAATTTCAATATATTTAATTTGTTGTTATAGGTAAACAATTTCAATCCTTAATCAATTGAGTTATGAAGTTGTTTATCTATAGCTTAGTGAAATTTAGTTGAAATTGAGTAGGCTTGATACCTGCTTAGTTTTATTTATTCTAATTATTTATATCTAGTTTTAATTAAAGATTTTTAAGTTATAAGAGAATAATAAATATTATTAATGTACCCTCGATTTTTCTAAATTTTTAGTAAAACCAAGGGTAATTTTAAGGTGTTGTGAGTTAGTATATAATATGTATAGATAAACAACTTCATAACTGAACTTATAATTCATGAAAAAGCATTGTATGCAGAGGCTATTTTCATGAATTGTTTAAAGATTAAAGTTGTTTATCTTAGTTAGTAAATGTGGGAACGTTCCCATGTTTATATTATATTTTTTCTATAATAATTTGTCAACAGTCTCTCTTTTAATAATTTCATAATTAGAAACTAGTACTCTATCGATGTTTTTACCTTGAATAAGCTTTATTATGTTATTACTAGCAGTATTGCCTGCTCCATGATAATCAAATTTCACTGTAGTTAATGAAGGATGTATTATCTCAGATATCTTATATCCTCCAAAGCCCACTACTGAAATATCCTTTGGAATCTTTAAGCCATTTAAAAAAATACTTTTCATTGTTCCTAATGCTATATTATCTGTAGCACAGAATATAAGAGATGGTCTTTCTTTTTTTATTATAGTATTTGCTGTAGTCAAAGCATCTTCTATAGCAAAGTTAGTAGTATGATAGGAGATGTTTAAAATATTTGCTTCCTTAATTGCTTTTGTAAATCCTGCTTTTCTTTTAATACCTACTGATATATCTTTTTCTGGTACGCCCAAGTAAGCGATATTCTTATGCCCCATACTTATTACATATTTGGTTAACTCATAAGCTGCATTAAAATCATCATGAACTATACAATTATATTTATAATGTTCCTGACCCATTACTATAATTGGAATTCCTATGTCGTCTATTGCTTCTTGATGTTTTTCAGTTATTTCAGTACTAAGAAGAATTATTCCTGCTACTTTCTGCTTTTTAAAACTATATAGGCTTTCTATTTCTCTATCTATACTTTGGCTAGTATTAGATATAATCATCTGGTAGTTATTTTCTTTTAATTTTTCATCAATTCCAATGAGGGTTTTTGCTACTGCGTATGAGTCTAACCTTGGGATAATAACTCCAATGAAATTAGAAGTTTTTGATTTTAAATTCTGCGCAAACTTATTAGGTTCATATCCAGTTTCTTGTATTACCTGCTCTATTTTTGATTTTGCATCAATACTGACATATCCGGCATTTAAATACCTTGAAACAGTACTTTTAGATACTCCTGCTAGTTTGGCTATATCTGAGATAGTTATTTTCATAAAATTGCTGGACCGTTGACTTATATGTGATAAAACCTATTAAACTCCAAAGTAAACCTATAAAAGTTTATATTTTTTTAATAAATATTCTATTATGCAACTAATTTTCATAAGTTAAAGGAACTATTAATTTTAATAGGATTAAAGATGGACAGTTTTTTAAATCAACGGCTTTACCTACCTTTCTATTATTTATAATAATGTTAAATATATTTCTTGTTTCATTTAGGTTAAAGATAAATAACCTCAATCCTTTCAATTATAAAGTTGTTTATCTCTAGCATTAAATAGAGAATTTATTCCATAATTTTTCTGTGTCTTAATTGTGTAATTAACGTTGATTTGTTGCAAATAATGAAGTGATGTAAGTAATCTAGCAAAGATAAATTATAAAAATATTTCTTCAAGCACTCTTCCTTCAGTCCCTTCTAAGGTTCCATCCAATATCTTTGCTATAGTTGGCCCTTCATCTAATAGGGACATTTCTTCAATATTATAATTCTTTTTTACTCTTGGTCCTTTAATCACAAAGAAAGTATCATATTCATTTTTACCAGGAGAGTACCCATGACTTCCTTTGTAATGTACCTTTCCAGTAGCTTCAATTATTTCGTCTTTAATATCATTTACAAAATAAAAGCCTTCCTTCGATTCTAACATGAAGGTACAGCGAGTATCTCCGCCTAAAAGAACTGCTTCTTCTGAAGATAGGATTTCTTCTATACAATCGCTATGATCTTTGGAAAATTTCTGAATAAGATTTAATATCTGATTTTTAAGAGAAGAATCCTCTTCATCTTTCATGTAAATGTAGGCTGAGCCGTCACATGTATTCATATATGCAGTCCAATCTTGTATTCTTCCTTTGTTGTCTATGGAAATAAGTCCATGTTCTGCGAAGAGTTTATTTATTTTAATTACGTAGTCTGCATTAAGAAGAGTATGGTCACCGAGAACTATAATAGTAGAATTCTCAAAGGTACCTGTATCTTTTAATAGAGAGAATATTCTACCTAATCGCTCATCATGACGTAAGAGAGCTTCCTTAGATTGAGGAGAAAAGGCTCCATGCTGATGCTTCTGAGAATCTAGATCTATAAGATGAAGCATTAAAAAGTCAGCTTTTCTATTTTCAATAAGATAAAGCATACACTCCATTGAGAAGTTATCTAAGTTAGGTTGTTTTTTTCCGTCTCTTAAATAGCCATATTTTCTATCCATAAGAAGTTGAAAGAACTTACTTCCACTATAGATAGAAACCATAGCCTGATTTTGCCACCAGCGGTTAGAAAAAATCTCTGGAATATTAAAATCTATATTAGCTTTACCTGTTACAGGCCAAAGTACGGATGCAGTCCTATAACCTTTTCTTTTAGCTAAGTCATAAATGGTATCTCCCTTTATATCTTTCCTAAACCAAAACCAATCGGCAATTTTTCTTTTAGGTTGAATGAGAATATTATTGATAATCCCGTGGTTGTTAGGAGATTTTCCAGTAACAATAGAAGTGTGAGCAGGGTAGGTAAGAGAAGGATATACAGTTTTTACATTACTGCAATAAGAAGCGCTATCTACAAGGGTTTTAAAGTTAGGGAGAGTAGATAGAAATTCAAAGTCCTTTTTTCCACTGCCATCAAGGGAAATAATTATTATAGGATTAATAGTCATACAAGTAGCCTCCTATATTGGTTTTTAAACATTCAAAAACTAATGACTAATATTTAAAAATTTAGAAATTAGAAGATATTTCTTAACATAAGTATAAACTTAATAATCTCTAAAATAAATAAGCTTAAGTTGTTTGAAAAATAGTCATTATATCTAAATAAATTATTGACAAGGTTTACATAACTTGATACAATTTTAAATGTAAAGAGAATAATCCTTAGGGATTGTTACTGGTGATGCAGGCAAAACCCAAATCAATGGATAGAGGTGTTCTATCATTTTGGTTTGGGTTTTTTTGTTTCTCCAAATTTAGTATCATAGACAAAAATAAAATAGCATCTATAGCTTGACCTATAATTAGAAACTATATTCTTTAAAAACACATTGTTAAGGTGAAGCAAAAATGTAAATGTTTAAGTAGAAAAAGGGAGGGAATTTTAATGGATTATGGCAAATTAGCAAATCAAATTCTACCTTTAGTTGGGGGAGAGGGCAACATTGAAAGTGTCACTCACTGCGCAACTAGATTACGTTTTATGTTAAAGGATGACTCTTTAGCAAGGACAAAAGAACTTGAAAAGATTGATGCAGTAAAGGGAGCTTTCTTAAGCTCAGGACAATA
>NZ_BOPZ01000004.1 GCF_018332455.1 Clostridium polyendosporum | reverse complement strand
CACTTACCTGAGTTTGCAACAACTGCACATTCATTAAAAGAAATGTTCCCTGCAGGTGGATTTGCACTACATGGATCATCTAAAGTCTTTGGATGTACTGGTATTGCATTAGCGATCTATGCAACAGCTAGACCTGAAAAGAAGAAAGTTGTTGCAGGTTTACTTATACCATCTACACTAACAGCAATTATAGCTGGTATTACAGAACCACTTGAATTTACTTTCTTATTTATAGCACCAGCTTTATTTGGTGTACATGCAGTCTTAGCAGCAACTTTAGCAGCAACTTCATTTGCCTTTGGAGTAGTAGGTAACTTTGGTGGTGGAATAATTGACTGGGCAGCACAAAACTGGTTGCCACTATTTAAATACCATCCAGGTACGTATCTAACACAGATAGGAATTGGTTTATGTTTTACAGCAATTTATTTCTTTGTATTCCGTTATGCGATTCTGAAGTTTAACTTTGCAACACCAGGTCGTGAACAAGATAATGAGGAAGCAAAGCTTTATACAAAAGCTGATTACAAGGCAAGACAAGCAGGAACTGTAGCTGCTCAAAGTAATGAAGTACAAAAAGGTAGTAAAGCTATGGAGTTTTTACAAGCATTAGGTGGAAGTGGAAATATTCAAGATGTTACTAATTGTGCAACTCGTCTTCGTATATCTGTAAAAGATGAAACTAAACTAGCAGGTGATAATGTATTCCGTCAAGCTGGTGCGCATGGCGTAGTGAGAAACGGAAAAGCTATTCAGGTTATTGTTGGACTATCAGTCCCTCAAGTAAGAGAAGAATTTGAAAGTTTACTTGGCAGTAGATAAATATATAAGTAAGTAAACTTAGTCGACATTTGTACTATTAAAACTGAACAGGCATCTGGCCTGCTCAGTTTTATCTATATTAATGGAGTAGTAAGGAAATATATTCAGGGAAAAAGAGTCTATGATAAAAGTATTTTTATACCTTTGTCATAGCCTTTTTTTGTTTCTAGAAGTTTAAATTATGTTTGATCTATTGATAAATTAGTATAAATTTTAATGGCAGTATAGTGTAATGTAGTGATTTAAGAATAGTTTCGAGTGGATAATTTAATGCCTCAGTTAAATTAGTATTCTTCTTATAATGTTCCATTTTAACTATTAAGCCTTTATAAATAAATTTTGTTATTCATATACAACAATACTTCAAAATATATATTAATGATAAAAATGTTCACTTTTATATTAGAAAATATCAATAAATTTATACAGTAAGAAAAATTATATTTAAGGATATTAAAAATTTAAAAGGGAAATAATGTTATAAATGACTACTGAAGAAACAATATAATAGCATAGAAAGACGATATGTATTTTCTACTAGTACATTTTTTGAACGGTAAATAATTATAAAGGAGAGATTGGAAGTGTCAAGTAATGATAGGTGTTGTTGTGAAAATAGTAACAATGATGAAAGAAACGAGAAAGTAATAAAAATCATTGAGGAGTTTAAGGAGGTAAAAGGAGGATTAATTCCTGTGCTACATGCTGTGCAACAGTTATATGGATATCTACCGGAAGAAGTTCTTCAGATTATTTCTGAGGGACTAGATATTCCAATGACAGAAATATATGGTGTAGCATCTTTCTATCATTTTTTCTCTTTAGAGCCAAAGGGAGAACATATTATAAGAGTATGTCTTGGTACTGCATGTTATGTTAAAGGAGGACAAATCATTCTTAATAGATTGTCGCAAGAATTAAATATAGAAATAGGTAAAACCTCTTCAGATGGGAAATTTACCCTTGAAGCTACTAGGTGTCTTGGTGCTTGTGGACTTTCTCCTGTAATGACCATAGATGATAAAGTATATGGAAAAGTAACTCTAGAAGATGTCAGAAGAATTCTGGATGAGTATATAGAGAGGGAGGAACAATTATGAAGACAATACAAGAATTAGATGAAATAAGAAAGAAGACCTTTGAGAAGGTTAATCAAGGTAGAGATAGAAAAAATCCTAGAATAACAGTAGGTATGGCTACATGTGGCATTGCAGCAGGAGCAAAATATGTTCTAGAGACCATAATTGAAGAACTTAATAAATTAGGAATTACTAATGTAGAAGTAGTTAAAACAGGATGTATTGGTATATGTAAATTAGAACCTGTAGTAGAGGTTATTATGCCAGGTGAGCAAAAGGTTACTTATGTGAAAATGAGTGCTTCTAGGGCTAGAAAAATGGTAAGAGAACATATTAAGGATGGTAATGTAATTGATGAATATACTATGTATGTAGTAGAAGGCAAAGTATTAAATGATTATACAGTATTAAATGGCTAAGATGGAGGGGTTAGAATGAATTTATTTCGTGGTCAGGTACTTATATGTGGAGGAACAGGATGTTCCATAGAAGGCGCAATGGATATAACCAACTCTATAAAGAATGAATTAAAAAAGCATATAATAGAAAATGAAATAGAGGTAATAAGAACAGGGTGTCTAGGTCTTTGTGAACTTGGACCTATTGTGATGGTTTATCCTGAGGGAACCTTTTACAGTAAGGTTAATGTAAAGGATGTAGCTGAAATTGTGGAAGAGCATCTGGTAAACGGTAGAATAGTAAAAAGACTGGCATACTTTGAATCTCTTCAAGACTATGGAATAAGATCCTTAGATGATGTTGAATTTTATAAAAAGCAAGTAAGAATAGCACTAAGGAATTGCGGAGTAATAGATCCAGAAAACATAGATGAATATCTTGCTGTTGATGGATATAAGGCTCTGGAAAAGGTTTTAACTCAATTAACTCCTCAAGAGGTTATAGAAATTCTTAAAAAATCAGGGTTAAGAGGGAGGGGAGGCGGAGGATTTCCTACAGGACTAAAGTGGGAGTTAGCTGCTAAACAGGTTAATAATACAAAATATATAATTTGTAATGCTGATGAAGGAGATCCGGGTGCTTTTATGGATCGTTCTGTCTTAGAAGGAGATCCACATGCAGTGCTAGAGGCTATGGCTATAGGAGGTTATGCTATAGGTGCTAGTGAAGGGTATATATATGTTAGAGCTGAGTATCCACTAGCTGTTGAAAGATTAAAAGCAGCCATAAAACAAGCAAGAGAATATGGACTTCTAGGTGATAATGTTTTAGGTACTGATTTTAAATTTAATATTGATATAAGGCTAGGTGCTGGTGCATTCGTGTGCGGTGAGGAAACTGCACTTATGAATTCTATTGAAGGAAAGAGAGGAATGCCTAATCCAAAACCACCATTTCCTGCTCAAAGTGGATTGTGGAAAAAACCGAGTGTTATCAATAATGTTGAGACTTTCGCAAATATAGCTCAGATAATTTTAAAGGGTGCTGATTGGTTTTCAAGTATAGGTACTCAAAAGAGTAAAGGAACAAAGGTATTCGCGCTAGGTGGAAAGATCACTAACACAGGCCTTGTAGAAGTTCCTATGGGGATTACCTTGAGAGAGGTTATTTATGATATAGGAGGGGGTATACCTAATGGGAAAAGTTTAAAAGCAGTTCAAACTGGTGGACCCTCCGGAGGATGTATTACCACTGAAAATCTTGATGTACCAATTGATTATGATACATTAAGCAGCCTAGGTTCTATGATGGGATCTGGTGGAATGATTGTATTGGATGAAGATAATTGTATGGTAGATGTAGCAAGATTCTACCTTGATTTTGTAAAAGATGAATCCTGTGGTAAGTGTACTCCTTGTAGAATAGGTACTAAGAGAATGCTTGAAATTTTAGAAAAGATAACTACAGGGAAGGGGACGTTAGAGGACTTAGAGAAATTGGAGATACTAGCAAAGCAAATAAAAGTAGCATCTCTTTGTGGACTTGGTCAAACAGCACCAAATCCAGTATTATCAACATTAAAGTATTTTAGAGATGAATATATAGCTCATGTAGTAGAGAGGAAGTGCCCAGCAGGCGTTTGTGCAGCACTTGTAGAATACAGTATCAATCCTGACAAATGTAGAGGTTGTAGTTTATGTGCTAGGCAATGTCCTGTGAATGCAATTAGTGGAAAGATTAGACATCCATATAATATAGATCAAAGTAAGTGTGTGAAGTGTGGTTCTTGTGTAAATAAGTGTCCATTTAAGGCAATTGAAAAGAAATAATTTCATAATGTTGGAGGTGAATAGGATGGAAATAGTAACGCTTAAAATAAATGATAAGGAAATACAGGTTCCTAAAGGAACTACTGTATTAGAAGCAGCAAGAAGTATAGGTATCAAAATACCAAGCCTCTGTTACCTTAAAGATGTTAATAAGTGTTCAGCCTGTAGAATTTGTGTAGTAGAAGTAGGATCAAAACTTATTGCATCATGTTCTTTAGAAGCAGAAGAGGGAATGGTCGTAAAAACTAATACTCCTGCGGTAAGAGAAGTCAGAAGAATGGTAGTAGAACTTCTATTATCTAATCACAAGAGAGAGTGTACTACATGCATTAGAAATGAGAATTGTGAACTTCAAAGTTGTGCTAAAGAACTTAATGTAAGAGAAATAAAATATGAAGGAGAAAGGATTTCAAAACCGTTGGATTTATCTTCTACTTCTATAGTAAGGGATGCGGAAAAATGTATACTCTGTGGTAGATGTATAAGCACTTGTTCTGATGTACAAACTGTATATGCCATTGGTTTTGCTAAAAGAGGTTTTAATACAAAGGTGGAAGCACCTTATGATAAGGGTATAGGAAATACCGTATGTATTAATTGTGGTCAATGTATAATGGCCTGTCCGGTAGGTGCTCTCAGTGAAAAGAATAATGTAGATGACGTATGGAAGGTATTAGGAGAGAGAGATAAGTACGTTATAGTTCAAACAGCTCCTGCAGTAAGAGTAGCATTAGGCGAAGAATTTGGTATTAAAATAGGTTCAAGAGTTACTGGGAAAATGGTATCAGCTTTAAGAAACTTAGGGTTCTATAAGGTGTTTGATACAGATTTTGCTGCTGACCTTACTATAATGGAGGAAGGTACAGAATTATTAAGTAGGCTAGAAAGAGAAGAAAATCTTCCTCTTATGACATCTTGTTGTCCTGGATGGATTAAGTTCGTTGAGCATTTTTATCCAGAGATGCTTAACAATTTATCTACTTGTAAATCTCCTCATGAGATGGAAGGTGCGCTAATTAAAACTTATTTTGCAGAAATGATGGGCATAGACGCTAAAAAGATTGTAGTAGTATCCATAATGCCATGCGTAGCAAAGAAGTTTGAGAGACAAAGACAAGAGCTTTCTAATAATGATATGCAGGATGTAGACTATGTACTAACTACTAGAGAGTTAGCTCAGATGATTAAGGAGGCAGGTATAGATTTTGTAAATCTTGAGGACGAGGATTTTGACAATCCACTGGGAGAGTCTACTGGTGCTTCTGTGATATTTGGTGCCACAGGAGGGGTTGCTGAAGCTGCTTTAAGAACTATTTATGAGATTACTGGAGATAAAGAATTAGATAACATTGATTTTGAAGTAGTTAGAGGAATTAATGGTATAAGGATAGCTGAGATTGAGCTGCAAAATGGTAAAAAGGTTACTGCAGCAGTAGCTCATGGACTTGGTAATGCGAGAGAACTTCTGAGAATAGTGAAAAGTGGAGAAATGAAAATTGATTTTATTGAGGTTATGGCATGCCCAGGAGGGTGCGTAACCGGTGGAGGACAGCCTATACTAAATTCTAATGATTTAGCTATTATAAATGCTAAGTGTGAAAGAGCGGGAGCTATTTATGAAGAGGATAAAGAAATGCCTATAAGAAAGTCACATAAGAATCCATATATACTTAAAGTTTATAAAGAATTTCTTGGTAAGCCTAATGGATATTTAAGTCATGAACTTCTTCATACCCATTACGTAAAAAGAGATAAATTTTAATAAAACATCCAGCAAATATTATAGTATAATGCGATATTATGTGATGTGCATCATCTCCATTAATAAAATGACTGTATTATGAAGAAATAATGCGGTCATTTTATTTGCTGTTATTTCACGAAGTGAAATTTGACTAAAATCTATAGATACACAACTTCATAACTGAATTAAGAATTTTGGAAAAGCACTAAAAATGAGTAAATTAAGTGTTGGAGCTATTTAAGGGAGAATTAAACAAGTTAAAAAATTGTATACTTTTCTTAAATACAAACAATTCTAATACTTTTTATATTATAATCTAAAAATAGTTGTGAGTATTATTTTAATAATTTTTTAAAACGGGGTGGTTATTGTTGAAAAAGATACTGTTATTTCTATTTATAATATTTTGTACTATTAATATCAGCACGTTAAATGTTAAAGCCGATACTTTGGACAACCCAAACATCATTTCTGCTAGAGCAAAGGTTGTGGGGGTTAAAGAAGAAAACAATTCTACAGGGATATCTGAAAACAAGGGAGATATACGGCAAATAATAACGGTGCAAGTTACAAATGGAAAATACAAAGGTAAAGTACTTACTATAGAAAATACCATAAGATCTGACTTAGCTTATAATCTTGACATTCATGAAAAAGATACTATTTTAGTATTAATAATGGAAGATAAGAATGGCAATTACCTTGGTGTAAACATCGAAGATATGGCGAGAGACACCTATCTACTATATTTAGTTCTTATTTTTGCGTTATTAATGATTATTATTGGGAAACTCAAGGGTGTTAAGTCACTTATTACATTAGTGATAACAGGCTTCACAATATGGAAGGTATTTATACCAATGATAATAAAAGGGTATTCCCCTATAGGAGCATCTATCTTAACCTGCGTCCTAATATCAATAACAACACTTGTTATAACGAGTGGCTTAAATAATAAAACTCTATCTGCACTATTCGGTACATTAAGTGGTGTAATTATAGCTGGAGTTATTTCTTTAATCATTGGAAAATATGCAAATATCACTGGCTTTGCTAATGAAGACGCTCAACTTCTTATCAATGCCCCTATAAAAATAGATTTGAAGGGATTGCTGTTTGCGGGAATAATAATGGGATCTCTAGGGGCAGTAATGGACATAGGAATATCTATATCTTCTGCAATTTTTGAGCTAAAAGAAGTGAATAAAAAAATGTCAAAAAAAGATCTTATAACTTCTGGAATGAATATAGGCAAAGACATAATGGGAACCATGTCCAACACTTTAATACTTGCATATGTTGGGAGTTCAATACAAATGATACTGCTATTTGTGGCTTATAATATGTCTGCATCAGAAGTAATAAATAAAGAATTAATAGCTTCAGAAATCTTAAGAGCTCTTTCTGGAAGCATAGGGTTGGTTTGCGCTATACCTATAACCGTAGGCATATCGTCACTACTTGCGGAAAGAAAAAATAATATCACTCAAGAGTTACCAGATAGTTTAGAGGTGAACTAAAGAAGATACATAAATATAAACTTTTATATTTAACTCAATTCTTTTATTAGTTGTATAAGCTAAAAGTGATTTTATATCATCTAATAATTATGAATTTTAATTTGTTTCTATTTCACAAAGTGAGCTCTAGTTAAGAGGTTGTGATAAAAGTAATTTTAGGTGGAATTTTAGCTAAGTTACTTGCAAAAATATTAAATTTAGTTAGAAAAACCAGTATTGAGATATCAATTTAATGCTCAATGCTGGTCTTTTTTGTATAAAAAAATAAAGAGTAGGTGTTTAAGTATTGGTACCATAATAAAGTGTCAATAGCTAGAATTTAGTCAGTGAAAATTCCCTGAAAGTGTGAATAATCACAACTAGAGGAATTAAGAACTGATTGGTTTAGTTGTATTGTAACGGTTTTCGTTATTTGTTATCATAAAATCAATGAAAGTGCTTTCAAGAAAGTTTTACAAAAGAAACGTAAGTTTTATGAAGGAATTTATGTATAGTTATATTTTAAAATAGTGTTTTATTAAAAAGTTTACTTATAGATATACAACTTCATAACTGAACTTATAATTCATGAAAAAGCATTGCATGTCGAGGCTATTTTCCTGAATTGATTAAAGATTGAAGTTGTTTATCTAAATGGATGGAAGAATTTTAAATAAGAATAAAATAAAGGGTATGAGTATAAGGAGGAAATGGTTATGAAAAAGTTTTCTATAGTTGTTGCAGGCGGAGGAAGTACATTTACACCAGGGATTGTATTAATGTTATTAGATAATTTAGATAGGTTCCCTATTCGTAAAATTAAATTTTATGATAATGATAAGGAACGTCAAGATACTATTGCAAAGGCATGTGAAATACTTTTAAAAGAAAAGGCACCAGAGATTGAATTTTTAGCAACAGTAGATCCAGAAGAAGCATTTACTGATATAGATTTCGTTATGGCACATATACGTGTAGGTAAATACGCAATGCGTGAATTAGATGAAAAGATTCCTCTAAAATATGACGTTGTAGGTCAAGAAACTTGTGGACCAGGTGGAGTTGCATATGGTATGCGTTCAATCGGTGGAATACTTGAAATAATCGATTATATGGAAAAGTATTCTCCAAATGCATGGATGTTAAACTATTCTAATCCAGCTGCAATTGTAGCAGAAGCTACTCGTAAATTAAGACCAAATTCAAAGATATTAAATATCTGTGATATGCCAGTAGGAATTGAAGAACATATGGCTAAAATTGTAGGATTAGAATCTCGTAAAGATATGTTAGTACGCTACTATGGATTAAACCACTTCGGATGGTGGTCAAGCATTACTGATAAAGAAGGCAATGATTTAATGCCAAAGATTAAAGAACATGTAGCAAAATACGGTTATAATGTTGACATCAATGAAAATCAACATACAGATGCTAGCTGGAATGATACATTCACTAAAGCACGTGATGTATATGCAGTAGATCCAAGTACTTTACCAAACACATATTTAAAGTACTACTTATTCCCAGATTACGTAGTAGAACATTCTGATAAAGAATATACAAGAGCAAATGAAGTAATGGATGGTCGTGAAAAGTTTGTATTTGGTGAATGTAAAAAGGTAATAGAAGATCAATCAACTGAGGGTTGTGCACTGCATATTGATGAGCATGCTTCTTACATTGTAGACTTAGCACGTGCAATTGCCTATAACACGCAAGAAAGAATGTTATTAATTGTTGAGAACAATGGAGCAATAGAAAACTTTGATCCAACAGCAATGGTTGAGATTCCTTGTATAGTAGGCAGTAATGGTCCAGAACCACTTGTAATAGGAAAGATTCCACAATTCCAAAAAGGTTTAATGGAACAGCAAGTATCTGTTGAGAAATTAGTAGTAGAAGCATGGGCAGAAAAGTCTTACCAAAAGTTATGGCAAGCTATCACATTATCTAAAACAGTTCCAAGTGCTAAAGTTGCAAAGAACATTTTAGATGATTTAATTGAAGCTAATAGAGAATTTTGGCCAGAGTTAAAGTAAGATTATCCTCATTGTCTAAAGATAAATAACTTCAATCCGTTAGCTTTAATGAGATTTTACTTCGTGAAATTACAGTAAGTGAATATAGTTATAAAGTGGTTTATCTATAATGGACAAAAAAGTACAAAATATCTTATTATATTTTGTACTTTTTACTTCATTTATCTGTACCAATTTGTTATTTACGATAAAATATTGATATAATGTAAGTAACAAGGGGGTAAATGTATTATGAGATTAGAAGAATTAGTTAACAATAATTATAATAAATTAAATGAAAATGATTTATACATCTTAAAGTATATTTTAAATAATAAAGTAGAATGTTGTAATCTGGGGATTAATGAACTTGCTAAAAAATGTAATGTATCTAGAACAACAATTCTCCGGTTTGCACAAAAGTTAGGTTTTAAGGGTTATAGTGAATTTCGAGTACATTTAAAGTGGCAAGAAGAGGAAAAAGACAACGAAGAAATTGATTATGTTGAAAAGCTGTATACGGATCTAAATGAAACTATAAAACTTATCAAAGAAAAGGATTTCACAAGTATCTGCGAATTAATATATAATGCTGAAAGAGTTTTTGTGTATGGTACGGGTACAGCTCAGATAGCTGTTGCACAAGAATTAAAGCGATCTTTTTTATCAGCACATAAATATTTTTATGTAATTGAGGGATATCGTGAATTTGAAGTATTAATGTCTAGTATAAAAGAGAACGACGTTGTTATTATTGTTTCCTTATCAGGCAATACAACATCTTTGCATAGTTGTATAAATGAATTAACAATGAAAGGTATTGAATATATTTCTATTACAAAGCTTAGTAATAACAAGCTTTCGAGAACGACACCACACAACTTATATGTAACTACTTCAAATATGAATTTAAGCAATGGTTTGAGCTATGAAAGTTGTTCAATGTTTTTTATCTTAATTGAATCACTGTTTAGACAGTATATTAGCTATATACAGGAGCAGGAGCAAGAGAATAATATACAATCAATAAAAGTTGAGAGATGAACATTAGAAGAAGAACATACTTGCTAATATCTCCTTGGATGATTCAAGAGCATAGAAACATATGAAATTTTTATTAAATAAGCTAGAAATATAAATATTTAAAATTGAATATGAATGGAGATGAAAGGTATGTTTAAAAATTTATTTAAATCAAAATCAAAGGTTGTGGATACAAAACCAAAGATTGTTGAGATATTTTCACCTTTAAACGGAGAAATTATAAATATTACGGAGGTTCCTGATCCAGTATTTGCTCAAAAGATGGTAGGTGATGGCTTTGCGGTTATTCCAAAGAACGGAAAATTGTTCTCTCCAGTAAAAGGTAGAGTAGTACAAATTTTCCCTACTAGACATGCTATCGGAATTGAAACTGCAGAGGGATTAGAAATTCTTATTCATGTAGGACTAGAAACTGTTGAACTTAATGGGGAAGGTTTTCAAGTGATAGTTAAGGCTGGTGATTTTGTAGAAGTAGGAGATCACTTATTAAATTTTGATATTAATTTTATAGAAGAAAATAATAAAGAAATTGTAACACCAGTAGTTGTTACTAACTATGAAGATAAAATACAGAAGTTTTCTAAAGTGTGTGACTCAGAAGTTATTTGTAAAGATTTAGTGTTAAGATGCGAATTAATATAAATGATTAATTTTTTTATCTACCGAATGGGCAAAGGGTATCCTTTAATAGGGATACCCTTTAAAATCCTTTCAGACCAGTATAAATTAAGCTGCTTTACTAGTGTGTTCTACGAAAGTAACTGTCTTTCTATGATGTAGTTTGTAATATAATAAAGCATCAAACAAGATAATTACAGAAGATACAACGCATAAGATGGAATAGCCTGTATATACAGAAATTAGACCAAGGAGAAATGACCCCAATCCATAGCCACAGTCCCAAAATGAAAGGAATGTTGCGGTTGCAAAACCTTTTCGATGAGCAGGAGCGGCTTTTAATACTAGTGCTTGCAGGCTTGAAAAGAGTGCTCCAAAGCCTAGACCGATTATTCCACTAGAAGCTAAAAACATAAAAGGTGTATGTGTCTTACTCAATCCTATTAGTCCTATTGCTAATAGTAAAAAGCCAGGATAAATAACAATGTTCTCACCACGTTTATCAAATAGCTTTCCAAAAAATGGTCTAGATATCACTATCATCACAGCAAAAACTACAAAGAAAAAGCTTGAAACATTAGCCAACCTAATTTCTTTTGCATAAAGAGTAATAAAAGCAATGCTTCCATAGTATCCAAATGAAAGAACAAAACTAATTAAAGATATAGGAATACCAGTTGGTTCAATAAAGTCTTTCAATTGTAATGATTTATTAGTTTTGGTTTTTTTATTAGATATATGTTCTGGAGTTTTAGTTATATTTCCGCATAGTAAAGCAAGTAAGCAAAAAATAGAGCATATAGTAAAAAAGATAGTAAAGTTATAATGTGATATAACAGTGAGACCTAAAAATGGACCAACTACCATTGCTAGACTCATAAACATATTAAAGTAGCCTATTCCTTCTCCTTTACGATTGTCAGGAATTAGGTCTGCTACGATAGTTCCTGTTGCAGTTGTAGCCATTCCGAATCCAATACCTTGAATAAAACGTAAAATAAGAAGGGGAAAAAAGTTTTTTATTTTAATATCTATAACATTTGAAATCATAAATAAAGTAAGTGATATCAGAAGAATTTTCTTTGGTCCAAGGTTTTCTATCCATTTTCCAGCTAAAGGACGAATGAGAACAGCACCGATTAGGAAAAGAGTTACAACAAGACCAACTTGTTGCTTGTCCGCTTTAAGTACATCTGTCACAAAAATAGGTAGTGTATTCATTAGACTATACATAGTCATAAATAAAAAAAAGTTGGTAAAACAAATACCTAAAAAATTACGGTTCCATAAAGCTTGTTTTTGCAAAATTCATCTCTCCATTCTATTTTATAATTTAGTCATTAGTATAGTTATTTATATTTGTAGTTATTTCCTTTAGTGATTCTCTAAGTAAAGCTATTTTTTCATCAGATAAATTATTTAACGCTATGTTTACAACATCGTGCTCTATAGGAATTAATTTTTTATTTAACTCAATTCCTTCATCAGTTATATACGCCAAAAAGGATCTTCTATCTTCTAAGTTTGGTATTCTTTTAATTAATCCCTTTCGCTCTAATTGATCTAATATTCTTGTTACGTTTGCTGGGTCTTTTTCGGATCGCTTAGCTAAATCTTTTTGACTTATGCCGTTATAGTCTTCTAATAGATTAAGTAAGGACCATTGTTCTGTCGTAATATCATATAAGCTAAATTTAAGTGATAGGAGCTGTAGAAATTTTCTAGTAGTAACATTAAGAATAAAACCCATAGATTCATCCATTTTCATCTTGTGCATCTCCTTCAATATAGTTGTCACGACAATTATATTTATATCAATTAATTTTGTCAAGTTTGTTAGCTTCTTATTGATTTTATTATGTAACAATTTAATAAATTTAATTTCCTAGAGATTAAGTTTATTTATCTCTAATTTATAGATAAGAAAATTACATGAAGGGTAGGGTGAAATAATGAAGATACTTGCTATTATGGGAAGCCCTAGAAAAGAGGGTAATACTTTTCTAGTAACTAAAATGATTGAAGAAAGACTAAAACAGTTTGATCATAACATTCAATTTAATTATCTTTTTCTTCGGGACGCTGACATTAAAATGTGTTTAGGTTGTACTTCATGTTTTAATAAGGGGGAAGCACACTGTCCTCTTAAAGATGATACCCTGAAAATCGCTGAAAATATGATTCAATCAGATGGAGTAATATTTGCTTGTCCCACATATGTAGCAAATGTTTCAGGAATTATGAAGAATTTTATTGATCGTTTAGCCTATATATGTCATCGTCCTTTGTTCTATAACAAGAAGGCTTTGCTTGTATCAACTACAGGTATTGCAGGACTTTTTCAACTATTTAGTTCTCTTAGTTTAGCGGTTTCAGCTTGGGGGTTTCATATAACAAGTAAAGTTGGCATTGTCATGGGAACAAACTCCATTCACTCAATACCAGAAAAATATTTTAAACAAATAGATAAGGCAGTAGCAAAATTCTATAAGGCAGTAATTGAAAGTGAAAAATATTCACCAAGTATTACTAGTTTGACAGCTTTTCAATATAATCAAAATTATTATAGAAATAATGATGAATCAACACTTGATGCTAAGTTTTGGAGAGAAAAAGGTTGGCTTGAAGTGGGAAAAAACTATTATGTTGAAGCGAGAGTAAATATACTGAAGAAAATAGTAGCTAGGCTAATTACAAAAATCTTAGAGATCAATATAGCTAAAGATAAATAACGTCTAGAAAGATAAATTTTTTGTAATATTTCCATGATAATATTTAATATTTTTCACGTTAAAAAATTATTAATATTGACTATAGTTCTAGATAGGACAAGAAATTAAGAGAAATATCAAGTTATTTTAATGATGTCGTAATTCTCATTTTTATATGTCTTTGATAACATATGTTATAATCATACAGTAAAAATATATTGAATTTAAGGCGTTTTTTCAAGTTATGGATGTTGATATTTAGAATAATAAAATTAATAAGTAAATAAAGCTAAATATAGCTCAGATAAATACAATTTTACGCTAAATGGCATCTAATCTTTCGAGTTAGATGCTCTTGTTTTGATTTGTTGTCATCTCATGAAGTGGAGCCTGACTCAAGCTATAGATATACAACTTCATAACTCAACCTGTAATTCATGAAAAAGCATTACATGTCCAGGCTATTTTCATGAATTTTTTAAGGTTCGAATTTATGTATATATAGATAAACAACTTCATAACTGAACTTATAATTCAGAAAAAAGCATTGCATGTCGAGGCTATTTTCCTGAATTGATTAAGGATTGAAGTTGTTTATCTTTAGTAAGGTAATTTAAGTATGTAAATTAGGAGGTTATAATTATTGAGTATTTCACAGAACGCAACTAATGAGCAAATTGTAAATTTAAAAAAACAAAGTATATACGGATTCACTAGAGGTATTAAGCAAGGAATTCCTATTGCATTAGGGTACATACCAGTTTCTTTTACCTTTGGACTCATGGCAGTTAATGGAGGTTTGCCAGTTTGGACTGCTGTTCTAATATCATTAACCAATTTTACATCTGCAGGACAATTTGCAGGAACTTCTTTAATAATAGCAAGTGGATCAATGTTAGAGATTACATTAACTACATTTGTTATAAATATCCGATATATGTTAATGTCATTATCACTTTCTCAGAAAATTGTATCTAACATGCCAATGGTTAAAAGATGCATTATGGCTTTTGGAATCACTGATGAGACATTTACAGTTGCTTCTTTAGAAAAAGAAGACATTACCTTTGGATATATGATGGGAACTATAACTTATCCATATCTTGGATGGCTTTTTGGAACCTTATTAGGAGCAGTATCAACTTCAATATTGCCTGAGAAGTTACAAAGTTCAATGGGAATAGCGTTATATGCTATGTTTATTGCTCTTATCATCCCAACAGCAAAAAAGTCAAAACAGGCTTTGATAGTTGTAATCGCTGCAGTATTTATTAGCTTAATTTGTACTTGGATTCCGTATTTAAAAAAAATATGTGGGGGATGGAGTATTGTTATTTCAACTATTATTGCGTCAAGTATAGGTGCAGCTTTCTTTCCAAAGGAGGATGATGAAATATGAGCAGAATATTAATAGCCGTATTTTTAATGGCACTTGTTACATATATACCAAGAGTTCTACCTATTATAATTTTTAAAAATAAATTGAACTCAAGGTTTTTTAAGTCATTTTTGTATTATATGCCTTTTGCAGTTTTAGGAGCTATGACTTTTCCTAATATACTATCTTCAACTGGAAATACATATTCTGCATTAATTGGTATGATAGTTGCAGTAGTTTTAGCATATTTTGAACAAGGGTTGATGAAAGTAGCTATAAGTGCTGTTTTGGCTGTTTACATTTTTCAATTGTTTTTATAAGAATACTACTAGAAGTTTCTACCTATAAATATATAACTATCTATATATGATATAATAGACAGTGTAATACCAACGGCATAGGGGGAATATAAATGATAAAGTTAATAGCTACGGACATGGATGGAACGTTACTAAATAGTAGTGGGGAGTTACCTAAGGGTTTTTTTAAGGTTTTAGAGGATTTGACTAACCGAGGTGTTATGTTTGTAGCCGCAAGTGGAAGACAATATGCTACTCTTGTAGAGAATTTTTCTAAAGCAAAGGATAATATTATGTTTGCTGCTGAAAATGGTTCATTTGTAGTCTATAGAGGAAAAGAGCTATTTTCAAAAACCTTATCTAATAAAATAGCTATGGATATTATAAAAGATGCAAGAAAAATTAAAGATTGCAAGATAGTGTTATGCGGTAAAAATTCTGCTTATATAGAAGATGATGAACCGAAATTTATGGAACAAGTAAATAAGTATTATCATAAAAACAAGTTAGTAAATAACTTAGAAGAAGTAAAAGATGAGTTTTTAAAAATTGCTTTGTATGATTTAAAAGGAGCATCTCAGAATTCAAATAAAATTATGAATCCAAAATGGGGAGAAATATTACAGGTTACAGTATCCGGAGAAAATTGGTTAGACTTAGGAAGAAGTGACATAAACAAAGGTGTTGCTATCCAATTTATACAAGATAAGTTTGGGGTTAGTCATGAAGAAACCATGGTGTTTGGGGATTACTTTAATGACATTCATATGCTTCAAAGTGCCTATCATAGTTATGTTATGGTAAATGCACCAGAGGGTGTTAAAAAATATGGAAGATTTATCGCCAAAAGCAATGATGAAGATGGTGTAGTGGAAGTAATTAAGAATAAAGTTCTAAAAAAAGAAGCTTAAATATATTAAACAGTACTTAATCTAGAAGGTTAGGTACTGTTTATTTACTATCTATTATTTCATAAAGTGAAATCGGACTAAAACTGAGCAGCCTTGAAGACTACTCAATTTTATTTTAGGTTTTACACATTTATGCATTAATTTACCAATAAATTCGACTTTTCTTTCATATTTATATTTGTTAAAATTAGTAAATAAGCAGTCTAAATAATAAGTATTTTATAAAATTTATAAATTTCTTTATCTATATACAAAGGGGGTACACATGAAGAGGATTGATAGGATTTATGACTATTTAGAAAAAAAGACAAGAAATTTGAAATCGGAAGAATTGCTAATAGGCAATGGAGTTACAGCTACAGAAATTGCAGAGGATTTAAATATTTTAAGAAATAATGTAAGTAAAGAACTTAATGAGCTGCATAGGTTAGGGAAAATAATAAAAATAAAAGGAAGACCAGTTCTTTATATTCATAAAGCGGCTTTTGAAGAAGTTTTTAGTGTTAAATTACCAGATGAACCTATAGAGATTAGTAATATAAATGAAATAATTGCCAATGAAGAAGTAAAAGAGGAAGATCAAGATCCTTTTGCTTTGTTAATAGGTGCTCAAGCTAGTTTAAAAAATCCAATAGAGCAAGCAAAAGCTGCAGTACTATATCCCCCCAATGGTCTTCATACACTTATTGTTGGACAAACAGGTGTAGGTAAAACCTTATTTGCTAATATGATGTATAATTACGCAAGGTATGCAAAAAAGTTAGATGAAAAATCGCCATTTATTATATTCAATTGCGCAGACTACTATAATAATCCTCAATTATTATTATCACATATTTTTGGACATATTAAGGGAGCTTTTACTGGGGCAGACTGTGAGAAACATGGACTTGTAGAAAAAGCTAATGGAGGGATTTTATTTTTAGACGAAATCCATAGGTTACCTCCAGAAGGACAAGAAATGATTTTTTATTTTATGGATACAGGTACTTATAACAAGTTAGGTGAGACAGAAAGAACTAGAAAAGCTAATGTACTAATTGTAGGAGCAACCACGGAAGACCCCAATTCATATATGCTTAAAACTTTCATAAGAAGAATTCCAATAATAATAAATATACCATCACTAGAAGAAAGATCTGTTGAGGAAAAGATAGATATTATAAAATATCTATTATCAAAAGAATCTCATAGAGTTAATAAACCTATTAAGGTATCAAGTGAAGTTATAAGGGCATTAATAGGGAGCTCTTCATATGGAAACGTAGGGCAATTAAAATCAAATATACAACTTATATGTGCTAGAGGTTTTTTAAATAGTATTGGTAATGATGAAAGTATAGAATTAGATTTTAAAAATCTTCCTTCAAAAATAAAAGATGGATTGTTTAATATAGGAAATAGGCGCAAAGAGTTAGAACAAATAGGTAGGATAATAGAATCTCCTATATTAGTAACTCCTAAAGGTTATAAAGTTATTTTAGAAGAAGATCCATATGAACCTCCATTTAATCTATATAAAATAATAGAAGACAAAGCAAGTGTATTAAAAGATGAAGGAATGGATACTGAATATATAAATAAATTTATAATTACGGATATTAATATTCATATTAAGAGTTTTTATGATAGATTTAATAAGGATAAGGATAAAAGAGAACGAATCCTTAAGATAGTTGAGAAGGATATATTAGAGTTTTCAGAAAAAATTAAAAGAATAGCAGAAAAAGATTTAAAAAGAACATATAGCGATAGATTTGTATATGCATTAAGTCTTCATTTAAGTGCATTTTTCAAAAGAGTAAGAAATGAAAAAAGTATTAACTATGCAAATATTGAAAGTGTTATTAAAGATAGACCAGAAGAATTCAAAGTGGCTTTAAAGATAAAAAAACTTATAGACGAAAATTATAAGATTATTGTTTCAGAGGTTGAAGTAGCGTATATAACAGTTCTACTTAGTTCAGTAGAAGAAGTTAGTGAGGGAAAGGTAGGAATTTTAGTAGTAGCTCATGGAAACAGTACAGCAAGTAGTATGGCTAATGTAACAAATAAACTTTTAGGAGAAGGTATTGTTTATTCTGTTGATATGCCTTTAGAGGTAAGTCCAAAAGATATATTAGAAGTAATTATTGAAAAAGTAAAGCAGATAGATATGGGAGAAGGTGTATTATTACTTGTAGATATGGGTTCCTTATGCAATTTTGAATCAGTAATTATGGAAAGAACAGGTATAAGGATAAAAACTATTGATATGGTTTCTACTCCGTTAGTGCTTGAAGCTGCAAGAAAGACTAATATTTTTGGTATGAATCTTGAAGATATTTATAATTCTTTAAAGAACTTTAAAGGTTATGCCAATAGCGCAAAGGAAATAAAAGATTACAGTAATAAAGTTATTGTTACTATATGTTCAAGTGGTAAAGGAACAGCAGTTAAGTTAAAAGAGCTTGTTGAAGATATTGTCTACAATTTAACAGAAGAAAGAATAACAGTTATTACAGTAGGATTATCTGATTTAGATAAAAAAATTGAAGAAATAGGGAAAAAACATGATATTATAGCTGCAATTGGAATAAAAAAGCCTAATATAGAAATGCCATTTATTCCACTTGAAATGCTTATTGATGGAAATGGTGAGAAATTTTTAAAAGAAGTTATTCTTAACAACAATATATCTATATCACCAAAAAAAGAAAATGTTGTTGTAGAAGACTTATGTGAAAATAGTTTGAAACAATTTTTAACTTATTTAAATCCACATAAAATAATTAGTGTATTACTAAAATTTATAAGTGTATTAGAGAGCGAACTAAAAACAGAGTTTAGTAATCCTGTGAAATTTAAAATAGCTGTTCATGTAGGATGTTCTTTAGAAAGAATGGTAATTAATGATGGTTTAAATTATAGTGGGGATAAAACTCAATTTAATCAATGTATAATTAGTTCAGTGGATAAAGCTTGTAAAGTTTTTGAAGATACATTAAGACTATCAATAACAATGGATGAAAAATTCTTTATTTATGAAATGTTAAGTTAGTTAAATATTGATAAAAAGTTCTTAAGTTAGTTTAGAATTCTGTACAAAATATTAAAATGTATGCTTTTTTTTGATTATTAATGATTGAATATGATTATTAATGAATTAATATGCGTATTTAGTATTAAAAATATTTATAAACAGTATTAATGTGTATCAAAAATAAAGAATCAGTATCAAAGAATACGTTTTCTAATTTTGAAAAAACTAGTGATACCAATAATTTACAATATTAAAAGTTTTTGATACACAAAGTTGGCACGGTAGTTGCTATATAAATAAGCACAAAGAAAAAATATAGGAGGGAAGAGAATGGTAGCAGTAGTAGTAGGTACCCACGGTAAGTTCTCACAAGAAATAGTAAGATCATCTGAGATGATATTTGGAAAGCAGGAAAATGTAGGCGTGGTTACATTTGAACCAGGTGAAGGTGCTGATGGTTTAGTACAAAAGTACACAGAAGTTATAGAAAGTTTAGACAGTAGTCAGGGAGTACTGTTTATGGTTGATTTATTTGGAGGAAGCCCATTTAATGCAGCAAGCAGAATAGCAATAAACAATGAAAACATGGACATAGTAACAGGTGTAAGTTTACCTATGCTTCTTGAAGTATATGGTTCAAGAAGTTTTCTAAGCGTATCAGAATTAGTAGAGACAGCTAAAAATGCTGTAAAAGATTCAGTAAAATCATTTAAATCAAGTATCGAAGGTGATGAAGAGGAGGAATTATAAAATGGAAATTTCTTTAGCAAGAATTGATGACAGGTTAATTCATGGTCAGGTAGCAACAGTTTGGACAAAGGTATCAGGATGTAATAGAATTTTTGTTTGCAGTGATGAGGTGGCAAATGATAATTTAAGAAAAACTCTTTTACTACAAGTTGCTCCTCCAGGAGTTAAAGCTCACGTATTAGAAATTGATAAAGTTATAGAAGTTTACAAAAATCCGAAATATGCTAGCTTTAAAACTATGTTCTTATTCACAAATCCAACAGATGTTTTAAGACTTGTTGAAGGTGGAGTAGATATTAAATCAGTAAATATAGGTGGAATGTGTTTTAAAGAAGGTAAAACTCAAATTACTGGTGCGGTTTCAGTAGATAAGAAAGATGTTGAAGCATTTAAAAAGCTAAATGAAAAGGGAGTAGAATTAGAGATAAGAAAACTTGCTTCTGATCCAAAAGTTGATATTATGACAAAAATTTAATAATGAAGAATTTATTGGGAGGTTGTTAAGTTATGAGTACTATTCAAATTATTTTAGTTGTAATTATTGCATGTATAACAGGTATGGGAAGTGTGCTTGATGAAGGACAAACACATAGACCATTAATTGCATGTACTTTAATAGGACTTGTGTGTGGTGATCTTAAAACAGGAATTATTTTAGGTGGTACTTTAGAAATGATGGCTCTTGGATGGATGAATGTAGGAGCAGCAATGGCACCAGATGCAGCTTTAGCTAGCGTAGTTTCTACAATATTAGTTATAGTAGGAAAGCAATCAATAGGCGCAGGTATAGCAATAGCTATTCCAATAGCAGCAGCAGGACAGGTAATGACAATATTTGCAAGAACAATAGCCGTATTTTTCCAACATAGAGCAGATAAACATGCTGAAAATGGAAATCTAGCAGGAATAGAAAGATGCCATATAGCAGCTTTAGGAATTCAAGCAATACGTGTAGCTATCCCAGCAGCATTAGTAGCAGCGGTAGCTGGAACAGAAGGAGTTAACCTACTGTTAGCTGCAATACCAGAAGTTATTACAAGAGGATTACAAGTAGCAGGTGGATTTATAGTAGTTGTTGGATATGCAATGGTAATTAATATGATGGAAGCAAAACACTTAATGCCATTCTTCTTCTTAGGATTTGTTATAGCAGCATTTACAAGTTTTAACCTAGTAGCATTAGGTATATTAGGTACAGTTGGTGCAATAATTTATATTCAACAAAGTCCAAAATACAATGCAGCATCAGCAGCTGTTGATGAATTAGATGTTATATAAGGAGGGAAAAGCAATGAGTGAAAAGAAATTAGATAAAAAAGATATAGTAAGTATGTTTATTCGTTCAAATTTCCTTTTAGGTTCTTTTAACTTTGAAAGAATGCAGGCAGTAGGATATTGTTTTTCAATGATTCCAGCATTAAAGAAATTATATAAGGGCGAAGAGTTAAAAGCAGCATTGAAAAGACACCTAGAGTTTTTTAATACTCAACCATTTATAGCAAATCCAATTATGGGTGTAACTGCAGCTATGGAAGAGCAAAGAGCAAATGGAGCTCCAATTGATGATGCTTCAATAAGTGGTGTAAAAGTAGGGCTTATGGGACCACTTGCTGGAGTGGGTGACCCGCTATTCTGGGGAACATTTAGACCGGTAACAGCTGCTTTAGGTGCATCATTAGCAATGGCAGGAAATATATTAGGACCTATACTATTCTTTGTATTATTTAATGTTTTAAGATTATCAACAAAGTGGTTTGGATTAAAGTACGGATATGAAAAAGGAACAGAAGTTGTTTCTGATATGGGTGGAAATAAGCTTCAAAAGTTAACAGAGGGAGCTTCAATTCTAGGACTATTTGTAATGGGTGCGTTAGTATCAAAGTGGACAAGTATGAATGTACCATTAGTAGTATCAGTAGTTAAAGGTGCAGACGGAAAAGAAGTAATAACAACAGTTCAGAATATATTAGATCAGTTACTACCAGGATTATTACCATTATTATTAACTTTCTTATGTATGAATTTATTAAAGAAAAAAGTAAATGCTATTATATTAATATTTGGATTATTTGCTGTTGGTATTTTAGGATACGCTTTTGGAATATTAAAATAATTTATTAAAATGTACAAAAGGTTAATTGCAAGGATATAATTAAAAATCCAGCATTTAGCCTTTTGTTTTTTATATTTATTTTAAAAATTATTTAAAAGATGATATGTTAATTATGTAGGATAAATCAAATATTATACTAAATAAGGCTTTATGCATCTTTTAATGATGAATATGGGTTAGCTGAGGGAAAGTAAAGATAATGCATTATATTTTTATTGTATGATTGGTAAAAACAATAGTAAAGAAATACTAGAATTCAACTTATTACTTTGGATATATTTTAAATTAATAGTTAAATGTGGTGTATAATAAAGGTAATTTATAATTTTAGGAGGATTACTATGGTTAATGTGGGTATAATAGGAACTAATTGGATAACTAATGAATTTATAAAATGTGCTAGTTTGGTAGAAGGTTTTAGACTTAATGCTGTTTATTCTAGAACACAGGAAAAAGCAACAAACTTTGCAAAAAAATATGGGATAACAAATATATTTACAGATTTAGAAGAGATGGCAAAAAGTAACTGTATTGATGCTGTTTATATAGCAAGTCCTAATTCTTGTCATTCACAACAATCCATTATATTTCTAAATAGCAAAAAACATGTTCTTTGTGAAAAACCAATAGCATCTAATGTTAAAGAATTAAATGCTATGATAGCAGCTGCCCAAAATAATAATGTATTATTAATGGAAGCAATGAAAACAACATTTTTGCCTAATTTTAAGGTTATAGAGAACAACCTACATAAGCTAGGAAAAATAAGAAGATATTTTGCAAACTATTGCCAGTATTCTTCAAGATATGACCTTTATAAGGAAGGAAAGATTTTAAATACATTTAAACCTGAGTTTTCTAATGGCTCAACTATGGATATAGGTGTGTATTGTTTATATCCGGTAGTGAAACTTTTTGGTATGCCAAAGGAGATACAAGCATCTGCATTAAAGCTTTCTTCAGGAGTAGATGGACAAGGAAGCCTAATTCTTTCATATGAAGATATGGATGCAGTTATAATTCACTCAAAGATTGCTGATTCATATATTCCATGTGAAATTCAGGGTGAAAAAGGAACTATGATAATTGATAAATTTAATAACACAGAAAAGGTTCAAATCATATATAGAAATGGAGAAAAAGAAGATTTATCAGTGCCACAATTAAAAGAAACAATGTATTATGAAGCTAAAGAATTCATTGAATTAATAAAAAATAATAAGGTAGAATCTGAAGTGAATTCATATAACCAATCACTAAAGGTTATAGATGTTATAGAGAAAGCAAGAAGCCAAACTGGAATTATATATCCTGCAGATAATATTTGATGTCTTAGTAGGATAATGAAATAAAAGTCAATAGGCTCAATGCCTATTGACTTTTAGCCAGATTTCACTTTGTTAAATAACAGTAAAAAGCCTCGACATGCAAGGCTTTTTAGAAGGATATATAAGTTCAATCAGTTATGAAGTTGTTTATATATAATATTTAATAAACTAATTTTGATATTATCTCATACATGCTTAAAATTATAATAATTAAACCAGAAATTAAAGAGGTACTGTTTTCAAAGACTTTTGAAAGAATACTTCTACCAAATAACATTCCAAGAGGTATTACGACAATACTAAAGATAAAAGTAAGTAGTGTTGTTAAAGTAATATTAAGTCCTAGAATACTTGCCCCTATTCCAAGCCCGATATTATTTATTGTTAAAGCAATAGAAAGACATAATGATTCTCTTAAATCTATAGAGCCAGAATGGTCTAAGTCAGCTTTTTCAGGTTTTTCTAGGATTTCTATGCAAGAAGGACATGATTCAGGGGGATGATTTTTTGCTTGTCTACTTTGTTTTGATGAATAGTAATCAAATAAGAACCAAATTCCTATACCTAAAAGTATTGTATTACCCAAGATATTGGCTATAGTTTCGGATATAAATTTTGTTATAATATATCCTAAGGACATAGATAAAAATGTACCAAGGGTTGAAATTGTTCCAATAACTATATTACTTAGAATACCAATTTTAATTTTTTTCATTCCATAAGCTATAGAAACGGTAAGGGCGTCAATACCACTTGTTAATACAAAAAGTAATACTGCAAGTACATTCATATTAAACCTCCTTTGTGACTCAATTCTAAGTATATTCAACTTAAAAGTCATATGTTAAGAAACGTTATTAATTGGTATTTTTTTAAATTAAGCTATTATTACTTTGCGATTTAATAAATGGCAGTAAACTCATGGTACAAGTTATAATATGAGATAAGTTATACTTTGGTGAGGATTTAAAATATAGAAATAAATACAGAAGGAGGATGTAATGCAGGAGTATCTTTATTGGTATGTTGCTTTAATAAATTCTATTGGTTTTAGTTTGATGTATATTGATAAGCGCAGAGCCATAAAAAAAACATGGAGAATATCAGAAAGACAGCTGTTTTTAGCTGCCTTGTTAGGAGGAAGTATTGGTTCAATCTTAGGAATGTATGTTTTTAGGCATAAGACAAAACATTGGTACTTTGTATATGGATTACCAGTGTTACTAATTATACAAGTTATTTTAATAATTTTATTAAAGCAATATTAAAAGTAGTTAATTTGATAATATATTGATAATGAATTTTGTTAATAATATATTTATATAGATTTTATAAGTAAATAAATAGCTATTAAAATAAGAAAATGATAAAAAATGTAAAAATTAATAAATAAATGGACTTGATTTTTTGCTATTATTGAAATATATTTATAAAAGGGTTTGTAAGTTTAAAAATAAGAAATTAAAACTTACAAAAATTTGAACTTTTCTCAATTTTTTTATATAATATAATAAGATGGAACAAAAGATTTAAATAGGAGTGAAAACAATGGGAGATTATATTTTTTCAACAACCTTTGCCTTCCAGATGTTTGTATTTATACTAACATTGTATTATCTTGTGTTGTCAATGTTCGGGTTTTATCGAAAAAAGGAAAAGAAAAATTATGAGCCAAATAAACGATTTGCAATGATTGTTGCAGCACATAATGAAGAAGTGGTAATAGGCAACCTTATTGATAGTTTGCAAAAGCAGGATTATCCGAAAGAGTTATATGACGTATTTGTTATTGCTGATAACTGTTCAGATAGAACAGCAGAGATTGCAAGAAAGCATGGGGCTAATGTTTTCGAGAGGTCCGACAAAGAAAAAAGAGGAAAGGGTTATGCCCTTGAATGGATGTTCGATAAGATATTTAAGATGGACAAAAAATATGATGCAGTAGCTATCTTTGATGCTGATAATTTAGTTTGTCAAAATTTCTTAAAGGAAATGAATTCAAAGATGTGTCAAGGCTATAAAGTTGTACAAGGATACATTGATAGTAAGAATCCATATGACTCATGGATAACTCAAAGTTATTCTGTAGCTTTTTGGTCTGCAAATAGGATGTTCCAACTTGCTAGAGCTAATCTTGGATTATCAAACCAAATAGGTGGAACTGGCTTTGCTTTAGATTTAGAAGTTTTGAAAAAGCTTGGATGGGGAGCTACTTGCTTAACAGAAGACCTTGAATTTACATGTAAGTTAGTGCTTAATGGTTCTAAGGTAGGTTGGGCACATGATGCTATAGTATATGATGAAAAGCCTTTAACCTTAAAGGAATCATGGAATCAAAGAAAAAGATGGATGCAAGGATTCACAGATGTATCCTCTAGATTCTTCTTTAAGCTGATAAAGAAAGCATTCAAAGATAAAGATTTTATAGCCTTTGATTGCGCATTATACGTAATTCAACCTTTTGTTACTCTTCTTTTAGCAGTGTCTTTAGTACTTACATTAGCACAGAATTATTCAGAACAGGGATTGCATATTTATGTCATCAGTTATATGTTCTTAAATTATGTATGGGTATGGAAGTTATTCAGTGTATTCCAATTCCTTTTAACTCCATTTGTTATGTTAAAGGATAATAAGCTGTCAAAGAAGCTATTTACAATGCTAGCTATTTATTCACTGAGTGTGTTTATTTTACCTGAATTACTACAAGGTAATAAGGATATGTTAGTTATAGCTGCAGTTAATATAATTTATACTATTAGTTTCTTTGCAGTAACATATTTACTTCTTGGAAAGAAGAGCTATTTAATATTCTTTAGATATGTTTTATTATATGGATTTTATACATTAACATGGATTCCAATTACAATTCAAGGAATATTAAATAAAAACAATAAAGAATGGTCACATACAAAGCACGTAAGACAAATAGGAATATACGAAGTGTAGTATATAAAGAAGATTTGGCGCTCAATGCATAAGCATTGGGCGTTTAGTATTTAAAAAACCTCTAGTTTAATTGCCGAACAGGTGTTTGACAAGGGCGATTATTGTAATTATACTAATTTAATAGAAAGGAAGGCATATTTGTGTATTTGTGTTTAACGTAACTAAATTCTTTAAGAATTTCCACAAGTTTAAAGGAGGATATAAGGGTAATAGAGAATATATAAGAAAAGAAATGAAGAAGATATGTGATAATAACCCTTTATTTTTCTTTATGAAAATATATAAGTTTCTAAAGTAAAATATTGTTTATAGATAAATTTGATGTTGATATAGATAAACAAATTTCATAACTTAATTGGTTTGCTGTCATTTCACGAAGTGAAATCTGACTAAAAGTTATAGATGCACAACTTTATTAAGTGTTGAAATTGCTTATCTTTATTAAAGAAATTTTAAGAAAATTTAGGCCATTTACAGAAAGATAAGAAGTTATGACAATTTAATTGAGTGGAGGAGAAATATGAATAAAGAGACAACTAAGGGTAGTTATGATGTTACAGATTTAACCTCTCTTGAAAAGCTTGAACCAGTAAGAATTAGACCAGGGATGTATATAGGTTCAACAGGTAGTAAAGGGCTCCATCATTGTATTTGGGAGATACTTGATAATGCTATAGATGAAATTACTAATGGTTATGGAGATAAGGCTATAGTGATTTTAAATAAGGATAAAAGTGTAACAATAATAGATAATGGTAGAGGGATACCTACAGGAATTCATCCTATAAAGAAAAAATCTGGGGTAGAGATGGTCTTTACAGAGCTCCATACAGGAGGTAAGTTTAATAATAAAAACTATAAAACTTCAGGTGGTCTTCACGGTGTTGGAGCTGCTGTTGTAAATGCTCTATCAAAATGGCTAGAGGTTGAAGTATATCAAAGCGGAAATGTATACAAGCAAAGGTTTGAACATGCTTTTGATAAGGAATTAGGGAAACTAATGCCAGGTACTCCAGTAACATCTCTTGAAACAGTTAGAAAAACTAGTGAAAGAGGGACGAAGGTTACTTTTATGCCAGATTCAAAGGTGTTTTCATCTACTGATTTTAAGTTTGATGTTATAGATGAAAGACTTCAAGAGTTAGCCTTCCAGAATAAAGGTATTAGGTTGGAACTTATAGATAATAGAAAAGAAGAGCCTATTAAAAAAGAATATTTTTCAGAAAGAGGACTTCTCGATTTTATTGAATATTTAAATGAAAGTAAGACACCAATACATGAAACACCAATACTTTTTGAGGGCGAAAGAATTGTTGATAATATAAACCTGTATGGGGAGATATGTATTCAATTTACAGATTCAACCACTGAATATATAGCAAGTTATGTAAATAATATTCCTACTACAGAGGCAGGAACTCATGAAACAGGCTTTAAAACAGGAATGACTAGAGCTTTCAAGGAGTGGGCTAAAAAACTTGAGCTTATAAAGGAAAAGGGAAAGGAATTCGAAGGTGATGATTTAAGAGAAGGAATGACTGCCATTGTTAGAATAAAAATTACAAATCCAGTGTTTGAAGGGCAGACCAAGACTAAACTTGGTAATAATGAAGCCTATACTATGATGAATGATTTGGCTTATACAAAGCTTTCTGAATGGATTGAAGATAATAAAGAACTGGCAACTACTATAATTAATAATGCTTTAGAAGCAGCAGCAAGAAGAGAAAAGATAAAAAAGATTAATGAAGCTGAAAAGAAGAAGATTGGGAAAGGTACAGCCCCTCTTGCAGGCAAAATAGCTGTATGCACCATGAAGGATAAAAGTTTTACTGAGTTTATTGTTGTTGAGGGAGATTCTGCTGGCGGCTCTGCTAAACAGGCAAGAGATAGAAGATTTCAGACTATTATGCCTTCCAAGGGAAAAATCATGAATACTGAAAAGCAGAAGCTTGAAAATGTACTTGCTAGTGAGGAGCTAAAAATCTTTAATACTGCGGTTGGAACAGGTACGTTGGATAATTACAGAGATGAGGATTTAAAATATGATAAAATAATCATTATGAGTGATGCTGATGTAGATGGTTACCATATAAGAACTCTTTGGATGACTTATATTTATAGATATATGAAACCTTTAATTGCAAATGGTCATTTATATATTGCACAACCACCTCTTTACAAAGTTTATAAGAACACTAAGAACGGAGAGATAGCTAAATATGCCTATAGTGATGAAGATTTAGAAATAGCTAAAAAAGAGATTGGTAAGGGTGCATTAATTCAGCGATATAAGGGATTAGGGGAAATGAATCCAGACCAGCTTTGGGAAACCACCTTAAACCCAGAAACTAGAACTCTTTATCAGGTTACTATAGATGATGCAGCAAAGGCAGAAAAGATGGTTTCACTTCTAATGGGTGATGTAGTTGAACCAAGAAAGAACTACATGTATAAATACGCTGAATTTTAATAGAAAGGAGCTAATTTAGATGACTAAAAAAAGCAATGCGATACCTAGGGATAATAATATAATCACTATTCCTTTGGAAGAGGCAATGCCAGATAACTATCTTCCTTATGCTGTAGAAGTGGCTAAGGATAGAGCTCTTCCGGATGTAAGAGATGGGCTAAAGCCAGTTCATAGAAGAATACTTTATGGTGCATATTTACTTAAGGCTTTTCCAGATAAGCCGTATTATAAATCAGCAAGAATAGTAGGAGATATACTAGGTAAATTCCATCCACACGGCGATGCATCAGTTTACGATGCCATGGTGATTTTAGCACAGAACTTTTCAACAAGACAACCTTTAATTGATGGACATGGTAACTGGGGTTCAATTGATGGTGATGGTGCAGCAGCAATGCGTTACACTGAAGCTAGACTTGCACCAATTGCCATGGAAATGATAAGAGATATAGATAAAGGTGTAGTGGATATGGTGCCTAACTACTCTGATACTGAAATAGAGCCCAAGGTACTCCCAAGTAGATATCCGAATTTACTTGTTAATGGTACCTTTGGTATTGCTGTTGGTCTAGCAACTAATATACCACCTCATAACCTAAGAGAGGTTACTGACGGAGTCCTTGCTTACATAGACAACAGAGAAATTACTACAAAAGAGCTTATGGATTATATTAAAGGACCTGATCTTCCTACAGGAGGAATTATTATAGGGAAGGATTCGTTACGTTCTGCATACGAAACAGGAGAAGGAAAAGTAACATTAAGAGCAAAGACTTCTATAGAAAAGCTTGAAAATGGAAGATTAGGTATAGTGATTACTGAGTTTCCATATAGAAGAAATAAAGCTAAACTTCTTCAGAATATATCGGAGATGACAGGAGATAAAAGACATGCTAAAGCATTAGAAGCTATTATTGATATTAGAGATGAATCAGATAGAACAGGAATTAGAGCAGTAATAGAGCTTAAGAAAAGTGCTGATGAAGATATAGCAGATAAAGTTTTAAAGTATCTCTTTAAGAAAACAGATCTTCAATGTAATATTAGCTTTAATATGGTTGCTTTAGCTGAAGGAAAACCTGAAACAATGGGGCTAAAAACTATAATAAAGCACTATGTTAATCATCAGAAAGAAGTTATAACTAGAAGAACTGAAAGAGAACTTGAAATAGCTGAGAGAAGATTTCATATAGTAGAAGGTTTTATTAAAGCTATTGATATTATGGATGATATTATAGCTACAATTAGAGCATCTAAATCAAAAAAGGATGCAGCAGAAAATCTAATATCAAGATTTGGATTTACAGATATACAAGCAGAGGCTATCTTGGAACTTATGCTTTATAGACTAACTGGTCTTGAAATCAAGGAGTTTCAAAAAGAACATAAGGAATTAGAAAAGTTAATAAAGAAGCTTAAAAAAATTCTTGATGATGAAAGAGAATTATTTAAAGTTATAAAGGCAGAGCTAAAAGAGGTTAGTGAAAAGTATGGAAATGATAGAAGAACCGAAGTTGTTCATGATGAAAGTGAAGCTAAGATAGATTTAGAAGAACTTATAGTTGTAGAAGATGTAATGGTGACACTATCAAATGAAGGTTTTATTAAGAGAATTTCTCTAAAGAGTTATAATAGATTAAATTCTACTACTGAGCATATTGAATATAGAGAAGGGGATTATTTAAAACTTCTCTTCAAGTCTAATACAAAGGAAAGTATTATTATATTCACTGATAAGGGAAATATGTATCAGTTAAAGTGTAATGGAGTACCAGAATATAGGTGGAAAGATAAAGGAGAAAGAATTGAGGATTTAGTAAAGGGATTATCTTTAGAAGAAGAGAAGATAATAGCTGTTTATTCACTAGAAAGTCTCCTTTCAGATAGATGTTTTAAATTCATAACTTCAAAGGGATTAATAAAAAAGACAACGCTAGATAAGTTCATAACATCTTATTCAAAACTTGTTGGTTTGAGATTAAAGAATGATGAAAGGCTTATTGATGTTAGACTAATAAGTGAATCAGAGGACGAAAAGTTCATTAAAATCGAAACTTTACAAGGGTTGCAGTTTATAGTTGAGGAGCCAAAGTTAGAGCCAGTTGATAGAAGCATACTTGGAACAGTACTTTGTTCGGTATCTTCTAAGAATGAAATTATTAATGTAGAATATGTTGATGAATACAACTTCTGTGAGTTCACTGTAGGTATTAATAAAAAAGGTGATATTAAGGTATATGAAAAGATAACTAGTGATAGCTTTAAGAAAACAAAAACTTCTTCTAATGAATATGTTTTAGCCTTCTCAAATAAAGGTAAAATATTCAAGTTTCCAAGCTATATGGTTCAAGGATTAGAGAATATCATTAATATTAGTACTTTAGTAGATGGATTTGAGGATGGGGAGGAAATACTAAATATAACTTCTGAAAAACACTTTGATGAAAATAGAGTAGTATACTTCTTTACGAAAAATGGAATGGTTAAAAAGACCTCCTTTAAGGAATACGAAGGAAGCTATAATAATCAGCTTACTTATAGATTTAAGAATGAGGATGATATATTGGTTGCTATAGACTTTTCCTTTGGTGAAGGGAATCATGTTGTTATAGTGACAAAAAAAGGAATGGGTATAAAATTTGAAGACAATAATGTTAATCCAATGGGTAAGGTTGCATCAGGAGTAACAGGAATAAGTCTTAAAGAAGGAGATGAAGTTATATTTGGAGGGGTTATTCCTTCAAATGTTGCGCAAGCTTCACAGCAAGGTTATAATGAAGTTGCAATTAGTATTAGTCCAATAGAAAAAGTTATTTTACTTTCTAAGAAAAAAGAGAAGAAAGAAATAAATATAAATGATATTAATATTCAAAATAGAGCAGGAAGAGGCAGTAGCTTGATTCTTATGGGTTTAGATGACTATATTAAAGAGGTATTATTAAAATAGGGAGGTTATGACATGAAAAGAATACTTGTTATGTTAGCTGAAGGGTTTGAAGAGATTGAAGCACTTACAGTGGTGGATGTTTTAAGAAGAGCAAATGTTGAATGTGTTACATGTAGTTTAAAGGAAAAAGAGATTCAGGGAGCACATAATATATTAGTTACAGCAGATAAGTCTTTAGAGGATAATGATTTAAATACTTACGATGGAATAGTACTTCCAGGAGGTATGCCTGGTTCAGTAAATCTCAGAGACAATATAAAAGTAGTAGAATTAGTTAAGGACTATTATGCTGCTGGAAAGTTAGTAGCAGCTATATGTGCAGCTCCAATAGTTCTTGCAAAAGCAGGCATTGCAGATGGAAAGATTCTTACTTCATATCCATCCTTTAAAGACCAGTTAGATAATTGTATATATATTGAACAACCAGTGGTTGTTGATCAAAATATAATTACAAGTAGAGGACCGGCGACAACTCTTTTATTCGCTTTTGAAATATTAAAGAAGTTAGGATATGAAGAAGAGGCTAAGGAATTAAGTGAAGGAATGCTAGTAGATTACTTAATGAATAAATAAATCAATACTAACTCCTGGGAAATATACTCGGGAGTTTTTTATTCTCTAGAAATTTATATTAAGTTTATTATTAGAGTAACTTAATATATTCTTCATTAACATAAATTTGTGAGAGGAATAAAAATGAAAAAGATTATTTTAGATAACGGAGTTAAGGTTTTATATAGTTTCAGAGAAGGAAATTTAACGTCTTTCTGTATTGGTTTTGAAGGTGGAGCCAATTCGGAAATTGGTTTTAATTTAGGTGTTGCTCATGCTCTCGAACATATGATTTTTAAGGGTACAAAGAATAGAAGTGAAAAGAAAATTAACGAAGAATGTGATATATTATTTGGGTTTAATAATGCCATGACCAATTTCCCTTATGTAATATATTATGGTACTTGCATCTCAGGAGATTTTGATAAAGCTTTTGAACTTTATTCAGATATAATTTTAAATCCTCTTTTAGAAGAAGAAGGTTTTAAAGATGAGATGGAGGTAATAATTCAAGAATGTAGGGAATGGAAAGAAGACATAACTCAACACTGTGAAGATGAAGTGTTTTTTAATGGATTTAATAAAAAGAGAATAAAAAATATAATCATAGGCACAGAGGAAAGTTTGAAAAGGATAACTATTAAGGAGCTTAGGGATTTTTACAAAAAAGTTTATGTACCACAAAATTGCGTTATTTCTGTAGTAACTTCTAAAGGTTTTGAAGAGATTACTGATGTAATAAATAGATATTTTGGTGATTTTAAAGGAGAAACCTTCAATGAAGTTATTATACCACAGGAAAGAAATGAATATGGAAAATTCTATGGTGTTGTTGAAGGTTTTAAAGGCGCAAAGCTTCAATATATCTTTGATATAACAAATCTTTCACCACAGGAAATAGAAGCACTTAGAGTTTTTAATATGTGGTTTGGTGAAGGTGTAAGCAGTCTTTTGTTTAATGAAGTAAGAACAAAAAATGCTCTAGCTTATGAAATATCAAGTCAGATTAAGAATGATAAGGGAATAAAGGTATTTTCCATATCATGCAGTTGTAGTAAAGATAATATAGACAAGAGTATATATGTTATTGATTATTGTATAAAAAGTGCACGGGAAATAAAGAGATATATAAAAGAAGAACATATTAAACATTTTATCAATAGATTAAAGTTAAAAAGAGCGCTAGATTTAGAAAGAAGTATTGTTATGGCAAATAGACTTACTACATATGAAATAATGTATGGAAATGGTTTTAGCGTTTATGACGAGTTAGAGTTAAAAGAAAGTATTACTATTGATCAAATAGAGAATGTATTAAGGAAGACTTTAACAAACCCAACAATTCAAGTTTTAAAGTGATGGAGGATAGAATGAAGGAAAATTGGCTTCTTATAAATAGAAATGTATCAGATGTAAAAAAACTTTCTTCAGAAAATGGTATAAGTCAGTTTACAGCAAAGCTTCTTTTAAATAGGGATATTGCAGAGATTAAAGACGTGAAGAGGTTTTTAGAAGGTAGTTTAGATGATCTTTATGATGGTTTCCAAATGCAAGATATGTACATTGCTGTAAGAATAGTATCGTCAGCTATAAGAAGTGGAAAAAGAATTATCATATATGGTGACTACGATTGTGATGGAGTTGTAAGTACTGTTATTTTATATGATATTTTAAAGCAATGTGGTGCAAATTATAATTTTTATATTCCAGATAGGGAAGATGAAGGTTATGGAATGAATAGTGAGAGAATTCAAAAGTTAAAGGAAGAGGGCTATGAGGTAATATTAACCTGCGATAATGGTATTGCTGCATTTGAGCAAGTAGCTTTAGCTAAAAGCTTAGGTATGGATGTAGTTATAACAGATCATCATGACATACCTTTTAAGGAAAAAGAGAATGGAGAAAAAGAGTTTTTACTTCCTATAGCTGATGCTATCATTAATCCAAAGAGAAAAGATTGCAATTATCCTTTTAAAAAGCTTTGTGGTGCAGGGGTAGCATTAAAGTTTGGGAAGTGTTTACTTAAGGAAATGGGAATAGACTCAAAAGAAGCCGATAAATTGATAGAATTCTGTGCATTAGCTACTGTTTGTGATGTGGTAGATCTGTTAGATGAAAATAGAATAATTGTAAAAAAAGGTTTAGAAATGTTAAATAACACTAATAATCTTGGACTTAAAGCTCTAATAAAGGAAACTGGACTAAAGGAAAAGAATATAAGTGCTTATCATTTAGGATTTGTTATTGGACCATGTGTTAATGCTACTGGAAGATTAGAAACTGCTGATTTATCTGTAGAGTTGCTTATTACAGAAGATGAAAAAAGAGCAGAAGACCTAGCTAAGGAGTTGTTTCAACTTAATCAGAAAAGACAAGATTTAACTATAGAAAGTGTTGAGATGGTCATTGATCAAATAGAGAAAAATAATATGGATAAAGATAAGGTTCTTGTTGTATACAACCCATATATACATGAAAGTATCGCTGGTATTGTAGCGGGAAGAATTAGAGAAAGATATAATGTACCGACAATTATAATGACCAAAGGGAAGAGTATGCCAAAAGGATCAGGAAGATCTATTGAAGAGTACAATATGTTTGAGGAGTTGTCTAAATGTAAGTATCTTATAGAGAAATTTGGTGGTCATCCAATGGCAGCAGGACTTTCTGTAAGGGAAGAGGCGTTGCCACTATTAAGGCAGGAACTTTTAAAAAACTGTGTGCTTTCTGATGAAGATATAATACCTAAGGTTAGAATAGATGCAAGACTGCCTCTTAATCTATTAAATGAAGGTATAATCGAAGAGATTAATGCACTTGAGCCGTTTGGAAAAGGTAATAACACACCTATTTTTGGAGAACGAGGCATAGAAGTAAGTAGAATTTGGCTAATGGGAAGAGAAAAGAATATAGTGAAGTTTAGGATGAAAGTACCGAATTCCTATTATCCAATTGATGGAATTTCCTTTGATAGATTTGACGATTTTAAAGAACAATATATTAATATATACGGTAAAGAAAAATTTACTGAAATTATTACTTCAAGTTATTGTGATTTTAAGATGGATATTCTGTTCTACCCGTCAATTAATGAGTATAATGGCAATAGAACTATTCAGGTTATTATAAAAAGTATAAGGTTTTAGAGTTGGGTATAAGTTTAGGGGTATGGTTTTCGTCATATCCCTAAAGTGCTTAACAATATTATTATTGAAATAGATTCTTATACGATTTAAAGTATAAATCACTAAATATGCTTGACTTTAGTATAATAAAGGTGGTTATAATTTTTTATATAGATATATAAATTTGTATATTGAGTTAAAAATTGAAGAAGGGTTCTTTAGGTGCTAATATATTAAGTTTACTAACAATTTAATATATTATGTTTTGAATGGAATTTAATTTAAGGGGATGATTTTTTGAGTAAATATAAGATTGTGATGACTGGTGGGGGATCAGCAGGTCATGTAATGCCAAATCTTGCATTAATTCCTGAACTTACAAAGAGAGGATTTGAGATAAAGTATATAGGGAGTAATAATGGAATTGAGAAGGATATAATAAAAAATACCTCTATTCCATATTACGGTATATCAAGTGGAAAGCTTAGAAGATATTTTGACGTAAAAAACTTTTCTGATCCTTTTAAAGTTATAAAAGGAATTTTCGATGCTTGGAGTATACTAACAAAAGAAAAACCTGATGTAATATTTTCAAAGGGAGGATTTGTTACTGTACCAGTTGTTATGGCAGCTTCGCTGAAAAGAATTCCAGTAGTTTCTCATGAATCAGATATGACACCTGGACTTGCTAACAAGCTTGCTTCACCTTTTTGTGACAAACTTTGTGTAACCTTCCCAGAAAGTTTAAAATACATAAAGAGCAATAAGGGGGTTTTAACAGGAACTCCAATCAGACAAGAAATTTTTCAAGGTAGTAGATTAAAGGGAAAGAATATTTGTGCCTTTACGGATAATAAGCCTGTACTTTTCATAATTGGAGGAAGTTTAGGATCAAAGGTTATAAATGATGCCGTAAGACAAAGTATTAATGATTTATTAAAAAAGTTTAATATAGTTCATATATGTGGAAAAGGAAATATAGATGAGAAATTAAGGGGGACTTTGGGATACATACAATTTGAATATGTGTCTGATGACCTTCCTCATCTTATGGCGTATGCAGATTTTATTATATCAAGAGCAGGTGCTAATACTATATTTGAACTTTTAGCGTTAAGAAAGCCTAATATTTTAATACCCCTATCAAAGAGAGCAAGTAGGGGGGATCAAGTATTAAATGCTAATTCTTTTAAAAAGGCAGGCTACAGTGTAGTACTTGAAGAAGAGTGTCTAAATAAAGAAAGTCTTATAAAATCATTGGATGACCTTAGAAAAACAAAAGATATTTGCATTAAAAATATGGACTCTAGTGAAATGAAAAATGGTGTTGGAAAAATAATTGACGTAATAATGGGTGTAATAAACAAATAGTAGTAGAATAGTATTTAGTAACTAATAAAACAATGAAATATGGTAGATTATAAGAGATGGATGAAAAAAAGTTCATCTCTTTTTTGTAAAATAATTTAATTAATTATTTAGTTAATCTAATAATATGTGAAAATATTCTAAATTTAGTGAAAATCTACAAATGATTTGTAGTAGAGAAATATTAAGAATTAATAAGAAATATTAGGTATTAGTGATGTTTTTTTAATATATTGTTAATGTTTGTCCTATATAAGAACTTTTTTGTTCAATATGTGGTAATATCAAACTTGAAAAATAATTTACATAGAGTATAATTGATAATATAGTGAAAAATAGTAACTTAATAACAATGGTAAACCATTGTTATTAATCTAACAAGTAAATGAGGTGCTGTGTTAATGAAAAAGGTATCTATAGTTTACTGGAGTAATGGTGGCAATGTTGAAGTACTTGCCAATACGATTGCTCAAAGTGCAGGTGCTGCTGGTGCAGAAGTAACAATAAAACATGTTGTAGATGCTAACATTGATGATGTCATAAATGCAGATGCAGTTGCTTTTGGAAGTCCTTCCATGGATAACAATAGAATAGAACAGCATGAAATGGAGCCGTTTATAACTCAATTTAAGTTGCTTCCTAATTGTGGAAAGAAGATTGTTCTTTTTGGTTCTTATGGATGGGACGAAGGACAGTTTATGAAGGATTGGGTTGTTAGAATGAAGGACTATGGTTTTGATGTTATAGGTGATTTAGCAGTTAAAGAATCACCAAATGAAGAGCAATTAAATTTAGCAAAAGAGCTTGGAAAAAGGCTATCTGAATAACAATGTTAAAATAGTTGATTAATATTTCTAAAACTAAGCTTTAGAAATGTAATTCTAATATAAACAATAATAGACATAAACAATAATAGAAAGAGGGGTCAAACATAATGGCAATGAGAAAGATGAAAACTATGGATGGAAACACAGCTGCTGCTCATATAGCATATGCATTTACTGATGTTGCAGCGATATATCCTATAACTCCATCATCACCAATGGCTGAGTATGTTGATGAATGGGTTGCTCAAGGAAGAAAGAATATTTTTGGACGTCCAGTTAATGTCATGGAAATGCAATCAGAAGCAGGTGCTGCTGGAGCTGTTCATGGTTCACTTCAAGCTGGAGCTTTAACTACTACATTTACCGCTTCACAAGGTTTATTACTTATGATACCAAACATGTATAAAATGTCTGGTGAATTATTACCAGGAGTATTACATGTTTCAGCTAGAGCGCTAGCTACAAGTTCATTAAACATATTTGGGGATCACCAAGACGTAATGGCTGCAAGACAAACTGGTTTTGCTATGCTTGCTGAAGGTTCAGTACAAGAAGTTATGGATTTAGCAGCTGTTGCACACCTTTCAGCTATCAAGTCAAGAATTCCATTCTTAAACTTCTTTGATGGATTTAGAACTTCACATGAAATTCAAAAGGTTGAAGTTTTAGAATATGATGAATTATCTAAACTAGTAGATATGGATGCTGTAGAAGCTTTTAGAAGAAGAGCTTTAAATCCAGACCATCCAGTAACTAGAGGTACAGCTCAAAACCCTGATATTTACTTCCAAGAAAGAGAAGTTGTAAATAAATACTATGACGCAGTACCAGAAATAGTTGAAAACTATATGGCTGAAATAACTAATTTAACTGGTAGACAATATAGCTGTTTCGATTACTATGGAGCACCAGATGCTGACAAAGTAATTATAGCTATGGGTTCAATAACTGATACTGTAGAAGAAACAGTTGATTACTTAAATGAAAATGGAAATAAGGTAGGTCTTGTAAAGGTAAGATTATTCAGACCATTCTCTAATGAAAGATTATTAAAGGCTATTCCAAGTACTGTTAAGAAGATTGCTGTTCTTGACAGAACAAAGGAACCAGGAGCAGCTGGAGAACCATTATACCTAGATGTAAAGAATGCATTCTATGGTAGAGAAAATGCTCCAGTTATCGTTGGTGGAAGATATGGATTAGGTTCAAAAGATACTGTTCCAGCTCATATCATATCTGTATATGAAAATTTAGCTAAGGATGAATCAAAAGATGGATTCACTATTGCTATAGTTGATGATGTAACTAATACTTCACTTGAAGTTACTGATGCTAATGTTGATACTACTCCAGTAGGAACTAAGGCTTGTAAGTTCTGGGGATTAGGATCAGACGGAACAGTTGGAGCTAACAAGAGTGCTATAAAGATCATCGGTGATTATACTGACATGTATGCTCAAGGTTATTTTGCTTATGATTCAAAGAAATCAGGTGGTGTAACTGTATCACACTTAAGATTTGGTAAGAAGCCAATCAAGTCACCTTACTTAATCAATAAGGCTGATTTTATTGCATGTCATAACCAATCATATGTTTATAAGTATTTTGTACTTGATGGATTAAAGAAGAATAGTATCTTCTTACTTAACACTATCTGGACTCCAGAAGAGTTAAATGAAAAATTACCAGCTAAGTATAAGAGATATATAGCTAATAACGGTATTAAGTTCTATACTTTAAATGCTGTTAAGATAGCTCAAGAAATAGGTCTTGGCGGAAGAATAAACATGATAATGCAATCAGCATTCTTTAAACTTGCTGAGATCATTCCAGTTGAGGATGCAGCTAAGTACTTAAAAGAAGCTGTTGTAAAGTCATATGGTAAGAAAGGTCAACATATAGTTGATATGAATAATGGTGCTATAGATAAGGGAATCGATGCAATAGTTGCTATAGATGTTCCAGCAGATTGGGCTGACGCTGTAGATGAAGAAGTAGCTAACTCAACTGATAAGCCAAACTTCATAAAGAATATCGTTGATCCAATGAATAGATTAGAAGGGGACAACCTTCCAGTTTCAGCTTTTGTTGGTATGGAAGATGGTACTTTCGAAAATGGAACAGCTGCATTTGAAAAGAGAGGTATTGCTATCAATGTTCCAGAATGGATAGCTGGTAACTGTATACAATGTAACCAATGTGCATATGTATGTCCACATGCAACAATTAGACCATTCTTATTAAATGAAGCAGAGAAGAATAATGCTCCAGAAGGCATGAAGATTGTAGCTGCTAAGGCATTAAAGACGGACGAGCCAATGAATTTCACAATTGCAGTAAGTCCATTAGATTGTACTGGTTGTGGAAATTGTGCTCAAGTATGTCCAGCACCACAAAAGGCTCTAGTAATGAAGCCACAAGATACTCAACATGATGAAATAGAAAGATGGGAGTATGTAGTAAAGAACGTTACTCCAAAAGCTAACCCAATGAACAAGTTAACATTAAAGGGTAGCCAATTTGAACAACCACTATTTGAATTCTCAGGTGCTTGTGCAGGTTGTGGAGAAACTCCATATGCTAAGCTTATAACTCAATTATATGGAGACAGAATGATGATAGCTAATGCTACTGGATGTTCATCAATATGGGGAGGTTCAGCACCTTCAACTCCATACACAGTTAACCATAGAGGACATGGTCCAGCTTGGGCTAACTCATTATTTGAAGATAATGCTGAATTTGGACTTGGTATGTTCTTAGGAGTTAAGGCTACAAGAGAAAGATTAGCTGAAACTATTAAGAAGGCTGTTCAAACTGAATTAAGTGATGAAGCTAAGGCTGCCTTAACTGATTGGTTAGAGAACATAAACAATGGAGAAGGAACTAGAGATAGAGCTGATAGAGTTATAGCTGCTCTAGAACAAGAAAATAATAACGAATTAGCTAAGGAAATATTAAAAGATAAAGATTTCTTAGTTAAGAGATCACAATGGATCTTCGGTGGAGACGGTTGGTCATACGATATAGGATTTGGTGGAGTAGATCATGTACTTGCTTCAGGAGAAGACGTAAATATCTTTGTATTTGATACAGAAGTTTACTCAAATACAGGTGGACAATCATCAAAGGCAACTCCAACTGCTGCTATAGCTAAGTTTGCTGCTAGTGGTAAGAGAACAAAGAAGAAAGATCTTGGTATGATGATGATGAGCTACGGTTATGTGTATGTTGCTCAAATATCAATGGGAGCTGACAAGAATCAAACTCTTAAGGCTATAGCTGAAGCTGAAGCTTATCCAGGACCATCATTAATCATAGCATATGCTCCATGTATCAACCATGGATTAAAAGTTGGTATGGGTAACAGCCAACTAGAAGCTAAAAAAGCTGTTGAATGCGGATACTGGGGAATGTACAGATTTAATCCAGCATTAAAAGAACAAGGAAAGAACCCATTCATATTAGATTCTAAGGAACCAAAAGGTGACTTTAGAGAATTCTTAATGGGAGAAGTAAGATATGCTTCACTTGCTAAGGCATTCCCAGAAGCTGCTGAAGCATTGTTTGAGAAGACTCAAAAAGATGCTATGGAAAGATTAGAAGGATATAAAAAACTTGCTAATCAACAATAATTAATATTACGTGAAATATATAGATTGAAATAATCACTTAGAGGAGTTCAGTCCAATTTGACTGAACTCCTCTTATTTTGGTGTACCATAACTCTTTAAGAATTTAAGTTGTGTGTCTTTAGTAGATTTGATGGTTGATTAGCTTGATTTATAGAAATTGTTATAAAAATAACTATATAAAAAAGAAAAAAGTACTTTTAATATTGGTGAATTAAGGGTAAAATTAAGACATAACCAAATTATACCGAGGAGGTGAATTCACACATCAAATATTGATTGTGTGGAAAGTGTATGTTAGATAAAGAATTAAATGGTTGCGAAGGCGGTTGTAACTGCGGACATAATGAAGAAAAGGAAAATACATGTGGATGTGGAGATCATGGTGATGATGGATGCGGATGCGGAGAACATGAACATGAATCTTTTGTAGTGGATCTTGAAGATGAAAATGGAAATGTAGTTTCTTGTGAAGTTATAGATGCTTTTGAACACGATGATAAGGAATATGTTCTAGTTCAAAATCCAGATGATGGATCAGTTTACCTATTTAGATCAGAAGGAGAACAAGGAGAACTTGTAATTCCTGATGATGAAGAATTTGATAAGGTAACTAAGTACTACGAGACTGAATTAGCTCAATAATAAAAAAAGTAAGACGAGGCGGGTAAGCGACTACCCGTCTTTTTATATTATAAGGATTGAAGTTATTTATCTTTACTAAAATAACAATTAAGGAAATAGAGGTGTAATAAATGAATGAATGTCATAACGAAAAATATATTGAAAATGGAGTAGTTAAAGATAAAGGAGAATTTAATGATAATATACTTCTAAAGAATGGAGTAGTTTATGAAGTTTTAAGGGTAATAGATGGTATACCATTATTTTTAGAGAGACATCTAAAAAGAATGGAAAACTCTTTTAAAATTATAAATAAAACTTTAAAGTATACAGAGGATGAAATTAAAAAACATATTAATAAGTTAATTGAAGTGAATAATACGAGTACGGGAAATATAAAGTTAATAATTGATTCATATAGTGAAGAGAAACATCTAATGATTTATTTTGTTAAGCATTCATATCCTTCGGAGCAAGAATATGATGAAGGAGTAAAGACCATATTGTATTTTGGTGAAAGACAAAATCCAAATGCAAAGATAATAAATGGTAATTTTAGAGAAGCTGTAAATCAAGCAATTAAAGCAAATAACGTTTATGAGGCTATTTTAGTTGACAGAAATGGATTTGTTACTGAAGGAAGCAGATCAAACATATTTATGGTTAAGAATAATGAGGTTTTTACATCTCCATTACATGATGTACTTCCAGGAGTAACTCGTAGTACTGTGATTGATTTATGCATAGATAATAATATTAAAATAATTGAAGATAAGATTAGTTATAAGACAATGTGTAGTTTTGATGGTTTATTTATTACAGGTACTTCACCTAAAATTTTACCAATATGTGCTGTTGATAAAATAAATTTTAATTCAAGTAGTAATGATTTAATTTTGAAGCTTATGAAATTATATGATAAGAATATTAATAATTATATTGAAATTAGAAAGAACAACTTTTAATAAATAAACATAATTAAATTTAAAATTTTAGAGGTATTGAGATTTTATGTTTTTCTGAACTTTACTAAAGGTTAGATTTATTTGCTGTTATTCTACTAAGTTGAATGTGAAAAAAGCTGAGTAGACTTGATGTTTGGTTAGCTTTTTTCGATTTCATTTATGTTAAAAAAAATTACATTTTTTTACTAAAAATAAATTGAAGTTAATGTTTAATATGGTATACTTAATGCTGTAAGGATTTTTTTGGTAGATATAATGTAAGATATAAATAATATTTTTAACGGTATAAATAGTAGTGAGGAGTTATGGGGGGAACAATATGGGCAAATCTCAATATATTTCAATGCTTTCAGAAGAGTCCATTGATAAATTACATGTGTTAAATAAAATATTGTTAGCTTTAGAACAACCACAAAATGATATAGGTATCGATGGCCTTATACTAAAGAAAAAACAAGTAGATAGAAAAGAGATAGATATTAAAGACGATAATTTCCTAATGGATATAAATGAGTATGATACTAATATAATAAAGAAAGCTAAGCAAAAAGGGTTTAAGGCTATAGGAGTTAAAATAGATCTTAATAAAAATACCCTGCTAAAATCGGCAAGAGCTTTTGTAATTTTTAAGAATTTAGAAGAGTATGGAGAAATAATTAAATCATATCCAGCTGCTGAAGATATAGAATATGAAAATTTTGATTTTTCAATGGAACTTCTTGTAATAACTACTTTAGAACCTTTAGATATTGAGAAAATAGTAGATAACATTTCAGAAGTTGATAAGGTTTTTGTAGAAGAAATTGGAGGTTATTTTGGAGATGAAAGTGAAAAGAAGGTAGAGAATAAGAGGATTGATGAAGTAATACCTTTCATAAATACATTAAATGATAATGAAAAAAGAAATAATAATCAATTAAAGAAGTCTACTCAATTGGTAAGTGTTGATTCAAAAAGACTAGATAGTATTATGGATATGGCTTCGCAGCTTATTATGTATAAAATGAGGTTAGAGAAGATAAGCAATGATTATAAACTTCAAGAACTTAATGAAACTTTAGAACAGTTAGAAAAAACTACATTAGATCTTAAAGATTTAGTTACTGAGATAGGCATATTTCCGAAGAGAAAGTATTCAGTTTTATAGGTATAATTCACTTGGGGGGATATTAAAAATGGCTAAAGTATTGGTTGTAGACGATGCAGTATTTATGCGAATGATGATAAAAGATATATTAGAGAAGAATGGATTTGAAGTTGTAGGGGAAGCAACTGATGGCATAAAAGCAATAGAAATGTATAAGCAAAAAAGGCCAGATATTGTTACTATGGATATAATAATGCCTGAAATGGATGGTATAGAAGCAGTAAAGAAAATAAGGGATTTTGATTCAGAGGCTAAAATTATAATGTGTAGTGCAATAGGACAGCAAAGTATGGTTATAGATGCAATAAGAGCAGGTGCAAGAGATTTTATAGTTAAGCCCTTTCAAGCCGATAGAGTACTTGAGGTAATAACAAAAGTTCTAGATTAAATTATTATATGTATAAAATTAAAAACGCGACTTGGTCGCGTTTTTTTACATCGATGTTATTGTATTTGTTAGTGGTGGAACTACTTGCTTCTTTCTTGAAAGCACTCCAGGTAAGTATGCTGTATTATCTTTTAGAGTAACCTTAAATGTTTTTTCAGCTATTTCAGGCATTTTACCTGCAACTAAAACTTGTGAACCTTCATTTATTATATCTGTTAATAGAAGCATTATCATCTTAAGTCCACTTTCTTCAGCCTTCTTTTCCATATAAGCAAGCATTTCGTCTTTAAGAGGCATGAATCCTTCTATATCCATAGTGTTAACTTGAGCAACACCTATTTTAATTCCTTCAATTGTAAAAGGTTTATAGTCTTGATTAAATATCTCGTCAACAGTTTTACCCTTCAATGAAGTACCAGCTTTAAACATTTCTTTTGAATAAGATTCAACTTCAATACCTGCTATTTCAGCAAGTTTTAAGCAGATTTCCTTATCAATAGTAGTGCAAGTTGGTGATCTAAATAATAATGTATCAGAAATGATAGCACTACAAAGTAAACCAGCAATTTCTCTTGATGGAATAATTCCATTTTCAAAGAATGTTTTAGCCACTATTGTTGATGTACTTCCTAATGGTTCATTTCTAAAGTAAATAGGATTTCCAGTTTGAATATCAGCAACTCTATGATGATCTATAATCTCTAATATTTCAGCATCTTCTAATCCGTGAACAGATTGAGCTCTTTCATTGTGGTCAACTTGGATAACCTTCTTTTTATGATTTGAGATTAAGTGGTATCTTGAAATTGTACCAACAACTTTATTATCTTCATCTAATACGGGATAGCTTCTATATCTAGTTTCTGCCATTACCTTTTTTATATCGTCAGCTAGTTCATCTATTGAGAATGAAACAAGATTTTCTTTAGCCATTACGTATTCAACTGGTATTGATTGAACTATAAGCCTTGAAGCAGTAAAAGAATCATGAGGAGTTGATATAACAGAAACTCCATTTTCTTTTGCTTTTTCAATTAACGCTTCATTAATCTTATTAGAACCAGTTACTATAATTAAAGAAACCTTAATATCAATTAAAGCTTCTTGAGCTTCTGGTCTATCTCCAACAATAGCAATATCTTCCTTGATTACTATTTCTCTCATTGTTTCTGGTTGCATTGCTGCAACAACAATTTTACCAGAAAAACTCTCTTTATTTCTATTTATATATTGTTCTTCAGCAGAAAGTGCATCAATTATGTTTTCGATTGATGTATTACTCTTTCCTAGAATACAGTTGTCCCAAATGTCCATGTAACTTGAAGTTAAGTTTGCAGTTGATAAAACACCAATTAAATGTTTATGACTATCAACAACTGGAAGGGATTTTACATTGCTTTGTTTCATAACATTCCAAGCTTGTTTTAGTGAAGCTTCTGAAGCAACAGATTCTACCTTATCAAATTCTAAATCCTCAACCTTTAATTTAACTGTTTCTAAGAACTGTGGCTTTTCTACTTTAAAATAATCAAGAACGAATTGAGTTTCTTGATTTAATTCTCCAAGTCTAACAGGTACTGCTGGAACATTTCCAGTTTTATTCTTAAATTCAGCATAAGCAATAGCAGCACATATTGAGTCAGAATCAGGGTTTTTATGACCAGTAACGTATATAATGTCCTTCACTGACAGTATCCTCCTTATTAGCTATTTTAGTTATACAGAATATATTCTAAATGCTATATTAGTAAATGTAAAGCTTATAATAACATTTTATACAAAAGTAAAGAATCTTAAACTTATCATTAAAACGATTACCTTTCCAAAATCATAATATTTTAGGAAATATAGTATATTGTTAGAAAATTAAGTATTATATTCCATATTAATTAGAATTTCTTCCTTAGTTTTAGTTAATGTAAAGAAGTTCTAAGAGAAAACATGTCCACATATATTACTATAGATATTTTATAGATAAAGGAGGAACTAGCGTGATACAGGAAAAGGAACTTGTAAGAGGACTTTCAACTGCAGAAGCTGAAAGAAGACTGAAAACTTTTGGATTAAATGAATTAAGTCACAAAAAGAGGGTATCACCTATTATAATATTTTTCTCTCAATTTAATGATTTTATGGTCTGGGTACTTATGACAGCAACAGTGATCTCGGGACTGATGGGAGAAAAGGCAGATGCTATTACTATATTAATTATTATTATTATTAATGGTATTTTAGGTTTTATTCAAGAATTTAAAACAGAAAAATCTCTAGAAGCATTAAAATCATTAGCTGCGCCTACATGTAAAGTATATAGAGATGGTAATGTACAAGTAATTAGCGCAAAGAATTTAACTTTAGGAGATATTATAATTCTTGAGTCAGGCGATAGAGTACCTGCTGATGGTGAGCTGGTCCAATGTAATTCACTAATGGTAGATGAATCCCTTCTTACTGGCGAGTCTGTAGGTGTCAATAAAGGGCTAGGCAAAAAGGAAAGTAACCTTTATATGGGAACTACAGTTTTAAAAGGAAAAGGTCTTATAAAAGTCACTCAAGTGGGCATGAAAACAGAAATGGGAAATATAGCTAATCTTCTACAAAATATAGAAGAAGAAAAATCTCCTTTAAAGGAAAGATTAGAATCCCTAGGTAAAGTTCTAGTGTTTATCTGTCTTGGTATATGTGCAGTAGTAACAGCGTTAGGTATTTTAAGAGGAAATGATTTAGCAGAAATGTTTCTTTTAGGAGTAAGTCTTGCAGTAGCTGCAATACCAGAGGGACTTCCAGCTATAGTAACTGTTTCCCTAGCTCTCGGAGTTTCAAGAATGCTTAAGAGAAATGCTTTAGTAAGAAAGTTACCTGCAGTCGAAACTTTAGGATGTACATCAGTAATATGTAGTGATAAAACAGGAACTTTAACTCAGAATAAGATGACTGTTAAAGAAGTTTATATGAATGAAAGGATTTATAATGTTAATCAAGAAAAACTTCCGTCTAATCCAATGCTTGCAAGAGCTTTTGTGTTTTGTAATGATACCAATTATAATTTTGGAGAAAAGGATGTAGAAAAGGCTCTCTATGGTGATCCTACAGAAACAGCTTTAATAAAACTTTTCTTTAGAGAAATTGGCGCATTAAGAGGTTTTTTAAGTATGTCTCATAGGGTGTATGATATACCTTTTGATTCATCAAGAAAGATGATGAGTGTTATAGTAAAAGAGAATGGAAAAGAAACCTGTTATATAAAAGGGGCACCAGAAAGACTTTTGGAAAGATGTTCCCATATATATGAAGAAGGAAAGGTTAAAACTCTTACTTACCAAAAAAAGAAACAAATAATATCTTTTGTTGAAGCTATGTCTAATAGGGCTTTGAGATGTCTAGCAGCGGCTTACAAAGATTCAAACTTAGAAAGAGGAGAAGATTTAGAGAAAAACTTAATATTTATTGGAGTTGCGGGGATTATAGATCCACCTAGACCAGAGGTTAAAGATGCAGTGTTGAGATGTCGCCTTGCTGGTATAAAACCAATAATGATAACAGGAGATCATAAAAATACAGCTTATGCTATTGCAAAGGAATTAAATATTTGTAACACTATAGACCAGGTTATGACTGGTGAAGAGATTGAAGTTATAAGTGATAAGGAACTTTTCTCAAAGGTACAAAAGACCAGGGTTTTTGCAAGAGTAAGTCCAAGCCATAAATTAAGGATAGTAAAAGCCTTTAAAAAGAACAGTAACATAGTTGCAATGACTGGTGATGGCGTTAATGATGCTCCTGCGATAAAGGAAGCAGATATAGGAGTATCTATGGGGGTATCAGGAACAGATGTAACTAAAGAAGCATCTTCCATGATACTTATGGATGATAATTTTGCAACTATAGTTGCTGCAGTGGAAGAAGGAAGAACAATTTATTCTAATATAAGAAAGTTTATAAGATATCTTCTTTCTTGTAATCTTGGAGAAGTACTAACCATGTTTTTAGCTTCAATTTTTTATCTTCCAACTCCATTAGCACCTATACAGATATTATTCGTTAATTTAGCCACTGACGGTCTTCCAGCTATAGCGCTAGGGGTAGATCCTGCGGATAAAGATATAATGAAGCAAAAGCCTAGAGAAAAGACTGAAAGTGTTTTTTCTAGGGGACTAACAGAAAAAATAATGGTTAGGGGTTCCTTAATAGGTGTTTGCACGTTATTATCTTTTTTAGTAGGAATTCATTTTGGGTTTGATTTGAATACATCTAGAACATTGGCATTGAGTACACTAGTTATGTCACAGTTAATCCATGTTTTTGAATGCAGGTCTGAAAGACATTCTATCTTTGAAATAAAATTCCTAACAAACCCTTATTTAGTTATAGCTGTTTGCACCTCTATAACTATGTTATGTTTAATACTTTACGTACCGTTTCTAAGTAAAATATTCCATACTACAGCTTTAACTATTGGTCAATGGTTAATAGTATTATTCTTCTCAGGAACTATAGCACTAATTAATAGTGTATATCTTTATATAAAAGTAAAGTAATATAAGAGTTAGTAGGATTCAGCCTACTAACTTTTAGCTTTATTTCCTTGGTGAAATGACAACAAATAAAGAAGTGATATTCTTTAAATATAGAATATCACTTTTATTATTAATCTTTATGCTATTTTGTTCTCATTACTTGTTGTTTTGCCTTTTTTATTTGAGAATGATCTACTGGTATTAAGTCCTTTTTTGTGGTTAAGTTTAGAACATTCATTATTTGAATTATTTCTCGATTTTCTTTACCTTTTTTACCTTTTAGACCTTGAATCATAACATTATGCCCTTGATTAACTTGAATAAATTGAGGTTTTTTAAACCATCTATTCTTGTTATAAACACATTTAATAACAGCTTTACTTCTTTCAGGTCTAACTATTAAGGTTGCAGTAACCTTGTGAAAAATCCAAAGAATAGTCTTTTCTTCAACTTTAGCTGAAATTACTGTACCTTGAATTTGTGCCATTCTATCCCCATATTTTTTTATATAAGATTCGGTATAATATTTAGAAAGTCTTTCTTTTAAACTCATATTGTTAGCTCCTTTTCCTTAAAGTTATCTATTAGTCCATAATATTACAATGTAGTAAACTAGTAGTAGTATTATAGCATAATATTAAATGTATTAAAATAGTAAAGTTAAAAAATGTAAACTTAAGAAATATAAAGTTGATTTGAAAAACTAATCATAAAACTGTAAATAACAGAGTAAGGATTTAACTAATTATCAAAAAATATATTGCTTTGTTCTTAGTATAAGCAAAACGTTATTTGTTCAAACAATAAACTGTCTTGAATATTTGGAAAGATATACCGTAGTGTTAGGGGGAATTTATTGGACCTAAGAACTATTAACTTAGATAAAAAGACTAAAAGTGAATAGGTTTAACTCCCATTCACTTTGTTTTCAATTAAGATAGCAGTACACCATTCGTTACTTTGTACTTTTTTTATAAGAGTAAAATTATATTTTTCTACTTCATTTATTACAGAATTAAAGCTCCATTCTACAAGTCCTGATAATAACAACTTCCCACCACTAGTTATATGAGAAGCTATAAGAGGCATAAACATTTGAGTTTCTTCTCCACCTATATTAATAAAAATCCATTGAAAACGTTCATTGATTGTTATTTCTCCATTTAAGGCATTTCCAACTAAAACGTCTATATTATCTATACTATTAAGGGAAGCATTAAGTTCTATTTCGTCTCTAACATCTCTTATATCTAGCGCAAAAACTTTTTCAGCTCCCTTTAGGGCAGCACCTATAGAAAGAATTCCAGAACCTGTACCTATATCTAGAACTTTCTTGCCAATAAAGTTTTCATCTAGAATAAACCTTAAACAATCTTGGGTAGTTTCATGAAGCCCTGTGCCAAAGGCTCCTTGAGGAATAAAATTAATCTTTTTTTTATGATTACATTCATAGTGTGGAGAGGCTAAGAACCAACCGTTTTTTAAGTCAATGGGCTCAAATTCAATTGTATCGCTTGTAGTTTCAATGCTATTTATCTCATAATTATTTGCTGCAATTAATTTTTTAATTAGTTCAAGTTGTTTTTCAGCTTCCTGTCTATTTCCTTCAATTACTATCTTTAAGCTTATATTCTCATTTTTTTTCTCAAAATATCCATATCCATATTTTTCAGTAGTAACTTCAAAGGGTGCATTATAATATGTATTATAAAAGTCATTAAGTTGAAGTATTTCAATAGTTTTTTCAACCTCTTTGTAAGGTAGGTTTATTGATATTTCGTGCATACAGCATCCTCCTTATAGATTAGTAAGTTTAATTTTATCACAAACTTAAAAATTTATTAAAAGCTTATTGTGATTTTTTTGATTAAAAAAGAATATAATATAGTGAATTAATTTTAGGTGGCTATTGTATGAAAGTTGTTTTAATATTATGTAAGGAAAGTGCTACTTCAAGTGTTGCAGCTTATAAGTTAGCTAAAGCTTGTAGAAAGCTTGGTATAGACTCAGAATTTGGTTCATTAGACAGTTTTGTAAAAGGAAGGATAAACGTAAATGATACTGAAAAAAGCATAACATTTATTTTTGCACAAGAAAAGATACTTAACAATGATATTATTGAAGCTATTAAAGAAAAGATAGATTTATTATTGCTATCTCCGCAAATAAAAAATAAGCTAAAAGAATTTAAGGAAAATCTAAAAAATACAAAAATTAAAGTAGGATCCTTAAATATAAACGTTTTATCCAGAACTAGTGATCAGGATCTTATAGCCGAGATATTAAATTATATTGAGCTTTAACGAAAAATAATTTAAAAATACAAGAGACTGATCATTAGATTGCTGTCTCTTTTTTTGTTTATTGCTATTTCATAAAGTAAAATATAACTAAAATTTAATATAATAATTAGCTACCAGATTTATTATATTGAATAATGATAATATGTTATATTATCAGCTTAATGCAAATATCATATTAATAGTAATTAATTTACAAGGGTTAACGTTAAATATGGGTTTAGAGAGAACGTTAATAAAAATTTTAGGGAAAAGTTGTGCTAAAGCAGTAAAAGACCTAATCGAAAAAGGATACATAGAAGAAATATTTGAAATAGGAATTAATGTAATAACACGGGACTTAATACAAAAGGGATATATTGAACAAATTTCGCAGATAGGAGTGAATGTAATTATTCGAAACTTCACTAAATTTTTAGAGGCGGGAGTTGGTTTAGGAATAGTAAGTGTTCTAATAGCAGCATTAAGTGAAAATTCTAATGCAAATTTATATCAAGTTCAGGGTTTAATAATAGAATGTATAAAGCATAAATATGGAGATGTGGATGTGGATGGAATTATTCAGCAGATTCAAAAGATGAATAAAGTTGATGAATTAAGTTATGTAATGAAGAAAGTAATGCAGTTCAACTCTATAGAGGAGTTACAAGAAAGTTTAAAGATGGCATGAAGTCTTTGTTATAAATAAACAATTTTATAAGCAACAAAATTACTTAATTGAGACACTCACTAATTAAAGATATAGAACTTCAATTCTTAAATAATTCATGAAAATAGCCTCAACATACAATGCTTTTTCACGAATTGTAAATTTGGTTATGAAGTTGTATATCTTTTAGTGGGTGTTTTTATTTTTATTTCAATATACCAAAGTAAAATTTGATACGAGCAAAAGAGTTTGATAGTCTTTCGCTATTATTTTTTGTGGTTAGATAATTATTAAAATATTTTTATACAATAATATAATTTTTTATAAATAATAGTGTAATGGAAATAGCTACAATATATAGTAATAATATAAATGTAATATAAAGAAAGGATGAATTTATTTGATTAGAATATTAGCTATAACAAAGGATTTAAAACCAATTTATAATTTATCTCTAGAGGAACTATCAAAATATGATTTAAGTTGGTTTTGGGTAGATTTTAGTGTCCCTAGCCAAGAAGAGATAAAGTTTTTGGAAAAAAATTTTCACTTTCATCATTTATCTATAGAAGATTGTCTTTTTTCACTAAATAGTCCTAAGCTAGATTATTATGATAATTATAATTTCGTTATTCTTAATGCTTTAAATCAAGAGAATTTAGATCCAATAGAAGTGTCTCTATTTGTGAGTGATAATTATATAGTATCTTATCACAGTATTGAATTAAACGAAATAGATGAGGCATGGAAAAGAGCAATAATGAATGAAAAAGATTGGAATAAGGGATCTACTTATATTGCTCATCAAATATTGGATAAAGTAGTTGATCAGTTTTTTCCAGCAATTTATAAGATTGAAGATAGAATAAATAATATTGAAAGTAATATTGAGGGACAATCTCTTCATAGATTAATTGATGAAGTATTCAAGATAAGAGGTGATTTAATTAAATTAAGAAAAATAATAAACTCTATGCGTGATTTAGTATATAGAATAGTAAATTCTGAAAGACTTTATGGCTTTAAAGAACATAAGTTATATTTTTCAGATATTCATGATCATCTACTTAAACTTTCAAGTATGATTGAATCAAGTAGAGAAATGACTTCTGATATGCGTGATAACTATTTATCAATAAATTCAACTCGTATGAATAAAAATATGATGGTTTTAACTGTTATAACAACTATTTTTATACCATTAACATTTATTGTAGGCGTTTATGGAATGAATTTTGAATATATGCCAGAACTTAGCTGGAAATACGGTTATCCTGGAGTTTTGTTAGTAATGGCTATTATCGGTATAGTAATGTTTTATTGGTTTAAACGAAAAGGGTGGTTTGATATATAGATTTGTATAAGTAGTTTAAAGCTATGATAAGAATTAAAAGGAATATGATATACTTGTAATATAAAGTATTAGATATAGAAGGGGAAAATTTATGTTGAATAATGGAGAGATTAAAATTCTTGGAGGTAGTACAGGTGCTGTTTTTGCTAAAGAAATGTGCAACTACTTAGGAATAGAAATAGGAAAATCAGAGGTGACTAAATCATCTAATGGAAATATATTCGTTAGGGTTGATGAGACTGTTAGAGGTAAGGATGTATATATTGTTCAATCAATTGGAGTAAATCCTAATGATGAATTTACAGAAATATTATTTTGGATTGATGCATTAAAAAGAGCTAGTGCTAATTCAATAACAGCAATAATACCCTATTTTGGGTATTCAAAAGGAGATAAAGAAGAAGAACCACGAGTATCTATTAGAGCAAAAGTTTGTGCAGGGTGTATTGAATTAGCAGGTGCTGACAGAATAGTAACAATGGATTTACATAGTGTTCATATGCACGGTTTCTTTAAAAAGCCCTTAGATAACTTTTTTGCATTACCTGTTTTAGCAGAGTATGTTAATAAATTAGAGTTGGATAATTTAGTAGTTGTTTCTTCAGGGGCTGGATTTGTTAAACAAGCTAGGAAGTATGCTGATTATTTTGATACAACTCTCACTATAGGTTATAAAACTCAAAGGTTATACGAAAAAAATGGTGTGGTATTAGAAATTGTAGGAAATATAAAAGGAAAAAATGCATTAATAGTAGATGATTTTACAGCATCGGGCAGTACTCTAGTAAATCTAGCAAATGGTTTAAAGGAAAGAGGAGCGAAAAATATATACGCTTGTTCATCTCATCTTTTAATAAATCAATCTGGTGTAGAAAAAATTGAGAATAGTCCAATTGATTTATTGATTAGCACAAATTCGGTTAATAATAATAATGTGCTACTGTCAGAAAAAATTAAAATAGTATCAGTTGCGCCTTTGTTTGCTGAAGGGATATTAAGGATGCGTGATAGAAAATCAATAAGTTCATTATTTGAAAAAATTCCACAAAAAGTTTTTGAGTATTCAATCTATAAGTAGATATTTAATTAGGAGAAGAAATGGAAAGAATAGTAGATTTAACTCATTTGATTAATGATTGTATGTCAGTTTATCCTGGAGATGAACAAACAAAACTATATCAAACACAATTTTTAAAAATTGATAAGTTTAATAATCATAGATTGGAGATTTCAATGCATTCTGGAACACATATAGATTCCCCTATGCATTTAACCGATAGAGAAGAATATATATATCAATTTCCATTAGAGAATTTTATTGGTAATGGTTGTGTAATAGATGTAAGAAATCAATCATTAATAAAATTAAAAGACGAATATAAAGAAAAAATTACAGAGAATAGTATTGTTTTACTTTATACTGGATTTAATAGGATATTCGGAACAGATAAATATTTTGAACAACATCCAATTATAGATATGGAATTGGTGGAGTTGTTTGTGGAAAAGAAGGTAAAACTTGTTGGAATAGATTCACCTTCTCCAGATAAAGATCCCTTTGAGATTCATAAAAAGTTATTTGATAATAATATTCTAATATTAGAGAACTTAACAAATCTTGAACAACTAATATCAATAGACAATTTTGAAGTTATTGCATTTCCATTAAAAATTAAAGCAGATTCATCTATTTTAAGGGTTGTCGCAAGAACTTTATAAATAAAGGGTTTTAAATCAGTTTTAGCTAGATTTCACTTTGTGAAATAGCAGTAAATTAATTGATTAAGAATTTGTTTATCTATAACTATAGAAAGCTCCGCTTTAATTTAATATTTTAGTAACAATTTGTTAATTGACCTTATTGCTTTGTAAGATTAGAATTTAAGATAAGGGTTATTAAATAACTTATTATATGATAATTTTACAGGGGAAGAGGGTTTATATGGACTATAGGCTTAAATATAAAATAGACAACATGATTAACAATTATAGAAGGTGCGAAGAAGAATTAAAATATGATGGGCTTTATATGAATCATTTTGCTGCATTGATTTTTACAAATTCTGATAAGGAAATCAATTCTAAGAAGATAAGGCACATAAGAAAATACATTAAGGAAAATACTATCTGGTTCTCAAGTTTTAGAGGAGATACTCTTTATATGTTATCTATACTTTTATCTATTGAAGAGAATTGGGAAATTAGATTTAAGAGAATACTTACATGGGAAGAAAGATTAAAGGAAGAAGGGTTCGTTGAAAGTTCATATCTATCCATAGGTATATGGGTTTTAACAGAATACTTTAATGACAACGAAATAGAGAAAGCTTCTAAAAAAATGTATGAAATTTACTCTCTTATTAAGAAAAAGTATAAGAATGTTACTTCAGTAGATGATTATGTTCTTTGTGCATTGCTTGTTGTAATAGATATGAATAGTGACATCTATATTAATGTAATAGATTCCTCCTTTAATAGAGTAACTTCAGAGGGGCTTACTACAAATAATGGTGCGCAAACTCTAGCTAATATACTATGTATAGATTTTATTAACTGGAAAGTTAATTTGCAAAAGTCGATAGATATATTAAAAAATGTAGAAAAAATGGGTGGTAAAGTACAGCCACAGCATACTGCAATAGTAGGACTTGGAGCAGTAGTAAGTGATAATATTAATATTTTTATTAAAGAAGTTAAGAAAATTAACAGTTACCTATGTGAATATCCAGAGTACAGTTTTTTTATGGATAGAAGTTTTAGATTAATACTCTCAATGGCTATTAGTATTTTTTATCACATAAAAGGTAATAAGTTTATAAATTCAATAATTGCCTTAACTATTAACTATACTTTATTAAATCAGCAGCAGGGATTAATATCTTCAATTAATTAAAGATTTATTAAAGAAGAGGTCATTATAGACTAAAAAATCTAAAAGTTCATAATGATATTGTTTATGTATATTCTATAATTTAAGGAGGCAACTATGGATAAAAATAAACTGGCAAGAATGATAGATCATACACTTCTTAAGCCAGAAGCTACATCAGAGCAAATAAGAAAACTATGCAAAGATGCTCTTGAATATAATTTTGCATCTGTTTGCGTAAATCCAATAAATGTAGTATTAGCGGCAAAGCTTCTAAAAGATAGTGAAGTAAAGGTATGTACTGTTATAGGTTTTCCTTTAGGAGCAAATACTTCAGCAGTAAAGGTTTTTGAAACTAAAGATGCCATACAAAATGGTGCAACTGAAGTTGATATGGTTATAAATATAGGAAAGCTTAAGGAAAAAGATTATGATTATGTAAGAGAAGATATAAGAGCAGTAGTAGATGCTGCAAAGAGTATGACTTTAACAAAGGTTATAATAGAAACGTGCCTTCTTACTGATGAAGAAAAGATTATAGCTTGTAAACTTGCAAAAGAAGCAGGAGCAGATTTTGTTAAGACTTCTACAGGATTCTCAACGGGTGGAGCAACTCCAAAGGATATAAAACTTATGAGGGAAACTGTTGGGTCAGAGCTTGGTGTTAAAGCTTCAGGAGGAGTAAGAAGCTATGAGGAGGCATTAGCTGTAATAGAAAGTGGTGCTACTAGAATAGGGGCTTCAGCTTCAATTGCTATATGTGAAGGAAAGAAGTCAAACTCAACTTACTAAAAACTAATATTCAGCTTTTAAAGTTAAGTATAATTCTTAATTTTAAAAGCTGTTTTTTGTTTCATAGGAAATTATAAAATCGTCAAGTTGTAGATAACTTATAACACAATTCACGTAATGGACTTTTTTATATGCTGTCATTTCACGAAGTAAAAATCAGACTAAAGCTAATTAAGCTCGATACCTGGTAAGCTTTATTTAAGCTATTGTATTTTAAAATAGTTAATTTATAGGGAAATTTGGTGAAACAAAAGATTAAAAAAAATACTTAAATTGAAGAAAATCGAATATTAATATAATAGATTACTATATGGAGGAGGGAACTGCTCTAACAAATTGAGGTAAGGCTTGCCCTTTGCAATTTTTGAGTGGGATTTTATGAAAAGAGAGTTAACTCCACAAGAAGTTGTATACACAATCGATTTTACAGGACAAATAGCAAGCAAAAGTAAAAATTTAATACCTGAATACTGTGACGTATATAAAAATATTGAAACTGGCCTAAGTATAGATAGGGAAGGATTTAACATCTATCTAGTCGATACATTTTCTAAAGAGAAACTTACAAATATCATAAATTATATAGATGGTATTTTAAAAAGTAGAGAAGCACCTAAGGATATTTGTTATATTACTTATGATGATACAAGGTATCCGAAACCTTTATTTTTAAGCAACGGAAGAGGAAAAGCTTTTAAAGAAAGGGTCGAAGCTGTTAAAAATTTTTATTTCGATAAAATTTTTACTTTCTATAATTCTTCTTCAAATAAAGAAAAGGAAGATATAATTGATGAAATACAGAAAAAGAGAAGTGATTATATAAGTGGTTTGGTAGAGCTGGCTAAAAGTGAGGGATTTGACGTTAAGACTACCAATTCAGGATTTGCTTTTATTCCTCTTAAAGAAGGGGAAGCTATGACAGAAAAAGATTATGAAAACTTAGAGCAGCAGTCTAAAGATGAAATAATAACAAAGGCTGGCAAACTTAAGACTGGGGCAGAGGATGTCTTAGAACAGCTTAAGGATATAGAACTTAATTCTATTGAAAAAATTAAAAAAATACTTGAAAGATATCTAATTGAAGAATCAAGTGATATTAAAGAAGATATAATAGAAGAATTTACTTTAGATAAGGAAGCTTTAGATTATTTTGAGGGTATGTTTTCAGTTATAGAAAAAGAAGTAATTGAAGGATATTCTATGAACTTTGAGGAAGATGAGGATAAGATAAATGATATTATAAACAAGTTTGCTGTTAATGTTATAGTAGATAATCAAGAGTATGATCATCCACGAGTAATATTTGAAGAGGATCCAAGTATAAGTAACCTGATTGGAACTATAGAGTATGAAACTCATAATGGAGCATATTCTACAGATGTGTCATTGATTACTTCAGGTTCGATATTAAATGCAAATGAAGGATGTTTGATAATTAGAGCAAGTTCGCTTGTGAATAATCCAGGTAGTTATTATTATTTAAGAAAAACGCTTATGGCTAATAAAGTAAGCTATGATTATAACAGAGGATATCTTGAGTTCTTAGCACTTAATGGTTTAAAGCCAAATCCAATAGATATAAATTTAAAGGTAGTTATTATTGGAGATTATGAAACTTTCGATATACTTTATACTTATGATGAGGACTTTAAGAAGCTTTTTAGAATTAAGGCTGAATATAACCCTTATGTTAGTATTACAGATAGTATTACAGATAATATTAAAGCTTCACTTATATCTATTATTAAAGATATAAGTGATAAGAATAATTTATTTGAAATATCTATTGATGGTATTAATGAGGTAGCAAAATACTTATCAAGAAAGGCAGGAAATAAGAAAAAACTATACATTGATGATTATGAAATAGATAAGCTTTTAATGCTTGCTAATAATATTGCAAAAAAGAGAGATAAGAGAATAATAGGAAGTAATGAAATAATATCAGTAGCTTATAGCTCAGAATTAATTGAAAAGGAAATTATGGATCTATATAAAGATAAAAAAATATTAGTTGATGTAACTTCAAAATTAGTGGGTAGTGTAAATGGATTATCAGTAATTGATACAGGTTACTATAGTTTTGGAAAGCCAACAAGAATAACTTGCATATGCTGCAAAGGTAGTGGACGAATCATAGATACACAGAGAGAAAGTAATCTAAGTGGAAATATTCATTGTAAATCTATAAACATATTAAGAGGGCTTTTGAATAGTTTCTTAGATCCTTATAATAGAATACCAGTAGATTTTTATGTAAGTTTTGAACAAATTTATGGAATGCTTGAAGGAGATAGTGCTTCAGTAGCAGAAATTGTAAGTATGATATCTGCTTTAAGTAAAATTCCTATTAATCAAAATATAGCAGTCACTGGTTCTTTAAATCAATTTGGAGAAGTTCAACCTATAGGAGGTGTAAATGAAAAGATAGAGGGTTTCTTTAAGGTTTGTAAATTGATTCATAATATTGAGGATAAAGGTGTGCTTATACCTTATGCCAATAAAGATGAATTGATATTAGTTCCGGAGGTAGAAGAAGCTGTTAAGAAGGGACAATTTCATATCTATACCATGAAAAGTTTGAATGATGCTCTTCAAGTTCTCTTAACAGGTGATATAACTACAGAGGATGTCCTAATATCAATTAAAAAAGAACTTGAGCTTTATTTAATGAATAATAGAGAATAATTAAGGGGGGATTTAGAATCACCCCCTTAATTTGTTGTTATTTTATGAAGTGAAATCTGGCTCAAATTTAATAGGTTTAATACATGATTAGCTTTCTTTTATACATCTAATACTAAACATAATGATCTTATTCCATAATATTGAATTTTATGATAAATTTGTTTGACTATACACGATTTATTGTGTTAAAATTATGGAAAAAGAAGGTAAAATAGGCATTGTGAAGGAAAAGGAGGTGAATTACTCTAAATCACTTTAGAGTAAAGGCGTATGCATTTAAAGTTTAATAAAATACAAGATAATTTAGTTGTAATCTTAATAGGAGAGTTAGACCATCATAGTGCTGAAGAAGTTAGAGTAAAAATTGATGATAGAATTGATAGAGAAAATGTAAAAAATATAATTTTTGATTTTTCAGGTGTTACATTTATGGATAGTTCTGGTATTGGGGTAGTAATAGGAAGATATAAAAAGCTATCTTTAAGAAAAGGCACAGTCTCTGTTATTTCTGTAAATAATAATTTAAAAAGAGTATTTGAACTGTCCGGTATGTTTAAAATAATAAATTATTACAATAACTTAGATGAGGCAGTAAGTTGCATTTAATGGAGGGGTCAAGATGGTGGAAAATAAGATTAAGATAGAGTTTCTTAGTAAATCCCAAAATGAGGGTTTCGCTAGAGTAGCTGTTGCAGCTTTTGTATCTCAATTAGATCCTACAATAGAGGAAATAACAGATGTAAAGACTGCAGTATCAGAAGCTGTTACAAATTCAATAATACATGGGTATGATGAAAAAGAGGACGGAATAGTTATTATTGAAGCTACTCTTTTGAATGAAGAGATCACAATTACTGTAGAAGATAAAGGAACTGGTATAGATGATTTAGAACAGGCAATGATGCCTTTGTATACTTCTAGACCTGATCTTGAAAGATCAGGAATGGGATTTACAGTAATGGAAACCTTTATGGATAGTTTAGAGGTGTTTAGTGAAAGGGGAAAAGGAACTAAGGTAGTGATGAAGAAAAAATTTAAAACGGTAAGCTAGGTGAATTATATGGATAAAAGTAATTTTAATAAAGAAGAATTTAATTACGATAACAATGCAGAGCTTATTAAGTTAGCCCAAGCTGGTAGTAGTGATGCTATGAATAAGCTTATAGAAATAAATCTCCCTTTAGTGTCTTCAATAAGTAGAAAGTTTTTGAACAGAGGGTACGATTATGAAGATATATTTCAGATAGGTTCTATTGGGTTGGTAAAAGCGATAAATAATTTTGATACTTCTTTTAATGTAAAGTTCTCTACCTATGCTGTTCCGATGATTATAGGTGAAATAAAAAGATTTCTAAGAGATGATGGATTTATTAAGGTTAGTAGAAATACAAAAACTTTAGCAAGAAAGCTTCATTTTGATAAAGAAGAACTTACAAAAAAGCTAGATAGAGATCCAACTGTAGAAGAGTTAGCACAATTCTCTGGAGTTAGTAAAGAAGATATAGTTTTTGCACTTGAATCGTCTAATGGTATGCAATATCTTTATGACACTATACATCAAGATGATGGTTCTCCTGTTCTTTTAATAGATAAGTTATCAGAAAATAGTGAAGAAGATTCAGACATGATTAATAAAATTGCTCTTAAAGACGCATTAAAAAGTCTTGATGCAAAATCAAGACAGATTATTATGCTTCGTTACTTTAAGGATAAAACTCAGATACAAGTAGCAAAGATGTTGGGAATAAGCCAGGTACAAGTCTCTAGAATAGAAAAAAAGGTTCTTAAAGAAATGAAGAAAAAGCTTACTGAGTGACAAAGCGGTTGGGTTGTATCCATCCGCTTTTTTACTCTTTAGACCAGTTATAAAATTAAAGAATTGTGGATAACTTGAAAATGTAATTTAGGACAGCCTGTTTAATTACGACACCTAAAGAGTAAAAAATAAAATATAGTTCGCCTGCCAATTTTTCCTCACATGTGTTCGGAAAGGCAGATGCGTAAAAAAAATCGACAACTCCAATATATTTGTTCTACATAATGTTGAATAACTCATACCTATTTTTACAGATAATAATATAAGCATAAATAAATTTAATGATTAGTTTGTGTATTTACACAAAATTATGATAGGAGTATGTATAAATATAGATATGAGGATGTATAAATATGGATATCAAAGAAGCTAAAATAAAAAACAAGTTTCAAAAATTATCTGCAGAGGCCGAACCTAAACCTAAGCTTTTAAAGAATTGTATAAATGCTTTTATTATTGGAGGATTAATTTGTGATATTGGACAATTTTTCACTAACACATTGTTAAGTTGGGGAATTCCAATAGAGAAGGTATCAACCTTTGTATCAATAATAATGGTTTTCTTAGGAGCACTTTTAACAGGTATAGGAATATATGATAAGCTCGCTACCATTGCTGGAGCAGGGACAGTTGTACCAATCACAGGCTTTGCTAATGCCATAGTTTCACCAGCAATTGAGTTTAAAAAAGAGGGTTTTATTTTTGGTGTAGCTGCAAAGATGTTCACTATAGCAGGTCCGGTACTTGTCTATGGTATAGGAACATCTGTTATAGTAGGAATTGTATATTATATAATGTCTATATTAGGATAAATGAGGGTGGTATTATGGGTAGTAGATCAAATAAAAGGATTGGAAAGCAGACTGTTAAACTCCAAAATCCCCCTAAAATAATTACAACAACAAGTATAGTAGGACCTAAAGAAGGAGATGGACCTTTAGGGGAATATTTTGATTTAATTTTAAAAGATGATATGTATGGTGAAGAAAGTTTTGAGAAAGCTGAAAGTAGTATGATGTATAGGGCAATAAAAGACACCATTAAGAAGGCTAATTTAAGAGAAGAAAATATAGATTATCTTTTTGCAGGGGATCTTCTAAATCAGCTTACTTCTTCAAATTTTGCTGCTAGAGATGTTAATATACCTTTTTTCGGACTTTATGGAGCTTGTTCTACGATGGCTGAATCTTTAGGATTAGCTTCGTTAATAATGGATGGAGGGTATGCAGATTATGTTATAGCCTCTACTTCATCACATTTTAGTGCTGCTGAAAGACAGTTTAGATTTCCATTAGAATATGGTAGTCAGAGAAGTGAAACTGCTCAATGGACAGTAACTGGTTCAGGAGCAATGCTTCTTTCGCATGAGGGCAATAAACCTTACGTTACTTATGTCACTACAGGAAAAGTAAAGGATTATGGAATTAAAGATGCTAATAACATGGGAGCAGCTATGGCGCCAGCGGCAGTAGATACTATATATAAACACTTTAAGGATACAGGAAGAAGTCCAAAAGATTATGATGTGATTGCAACAGGAGATTTAGGATTAGTAGGTAAGAAAATAACTGAAGACCTTCTTTGGGAATATGGATATAATGTTAAAAATGTATATATAGATTGTGGTGCAATAATTTTTGATCATGAAAGGCAAAAAACTAATTCTGGAGGTAGTGGTTGTGGGTGTTCAGCAGTAGTAACTTGTGGTTATTTATATAAACAAATGTTAGATAAGGATATAAAACGAATGCTTTTAGTTTCCACTGGTGCTTTAATGAGTACTACTTCATCACTTCAGGGAGAAACCATACCAGGTATTGCTCATGCAGTAGCAATAGAGTATGACTAAATTTTGGAGGTATATAGATGAAAAGTTACATATCAGCATTTATAGTAGGAGGATTAATATGTGTGATTGCTCAGATTCTTATGGATAAGACAAAGCTTACTCCAGGGAGAATTTTAGTTGCTTTTGTAACTGCAGGAACAATTTTAGGAGCCTTAAATATATACGATAAGGTTGTTGAGATAGGAGGAGCGGGAGCTACAGTCCCTCTTCCGGGATTTGGTTTTGCCTTAGCTAAATCAACTATAAAAGAAGTAAAAGAACAGGGCGTAATAGGTATTTTTACTGGAGGAATAAAGGGAACAGCAGGAGGGATAGCTGCAGTAATCTTTTTTGGATATATAATGGCACTTATATTTAATCCTAAAACCAAATCATAGTGTAAAAGTTTTTAAATTATTTGTTTTATACCTATTTAATTATAAGAATATTTCTAGCTGAAAATTAGGATAATATTATAAATTTTTTCTAAGTTTATACATTTTATTTGAATTATTAGCGATAAAAAGGGAACAATAAGCACTATGGAGGTGGTCATATGTTCAACAATGTAAATGAAACGCTAATAAAAGGAAGTAATACAGTACACTTGAGTATACCTCAAGAAGATTACTTTTTTTCTTATAATTCATTAAATTTTGATAGTGCAAAGGACTTAGTAGATAATTATTTTCAATTAAGATCACGAGAGGGTATGCCAAATGTAAAAAATATTGAGCTTATTACAGCTTCCAATACTGTAAGAATTACAGTGGATGTAGATTATAGTATGGTTGGAGACAGAAATTTATATGAGGTACCAGACCTAATTTCTAATGAGAATATTTCAACAAAAGTTCAGTATGAATAAACCATTAATAAACATTCTTATTAGCGTTGTAGTTGGTTCTTTTTGCTTTAATGTGATAAATTATACTCTTCTAGGTGCAGCTTTTCTAGCTGCATCATTTTTTTCACTTCATATGCTTATATCAAATAAAAAACTAACAATAATAATCTTAGTATTCTTTTGTTGTGCGTTTATGAACTCTTGGAACTATTACTCTATAGATATAACTGATATTAAAGACTTTAATATAAAGGTAACCGATACAAAAAAGAGTGTTGTGGAGTATGAGGGAAGAAAAGTATATTTATCAGGCAAAATTCCCAATGTACAAGAAGGAACTAATTATCTTGTCCATGGAAGCTTCAAAAAGGATAGAAAAATAGAAGAAGGTATAATTGGTACCATATATATAAATAAGTACACTAAACTTAATGAGGGGATATATTTTCAGATATTTTCTTTTCAAGAAAATATCTATTCTAAACTCAAAGATAAATTAGGAGAAGAGGGTGCAGCTATTGTTTCTTCATCTTCTTTCGGAAATACAACTTATTTAAAAAAAGAGCAGAATGAGGAAATGAATAAACTTGGGATAGTTCATGTTATTTCAGTTTCGGGATTTCACCTTGCAGTATTATATACCTTACTTGAAAAGGTTTTAGGATTTAAGATAACCTTAGTTATAAGTTTCTTTTATCTAATTTTTACAGGGGGAAAGCCACCTACATTAAGAGCATTTATAATGATAGCTATATTAAAGTTTTCAAAGAAACTTTATAGAAATTATGATGCAATATCATCGTTATGTTTTTCTGCACTATTACTTATTTTCTATAAACCATATTATATTTATGATCTAGGATTTATACTCTCTTATCTTTCAACTCTAGGAATAATACTTTTCTATGAAATACTAAGGAGAAAACTCTATATGTTTCCAGAATATATTAATAATACTATAAGTATTTCACTTTCAGCACAAGTTTTTACTTTTCCAGTAGTAATATTGACTATAAATACTTTTTCCCCTAACTTTTTATGGGGAAACTTGTTGATTTTACCTATATTTACTGGGATTGTAATACTTGGAAATATAGCGTTGGTGGTTATATGGAATCCACTGTTATTTAATCTATGCTGTTATGGATTGAAAATTTTACTTATTGCACTAAATGGTGGAATAACTATCATTAACTGGTTTTCTTTGCCTATAGTTTATATGAATTCGATTATTTGTTATCATTACTGTTCCGTATTAATATGTTTCTTTATGACAAAAAAAGGCTTTGATAGATTTAAACTAATGCCAATTGCTTTAACCTTAGCTGCAATTTTATCTATATTTTCCTTCTATCCTAAATTAACATATATAAACTCAAGATTTGAAAAAGGTATATTAATAGAATATGGTTTTCATAGATTACTATTAACTGATGTCTCTAATGCATATTATTTAGAAAATATGAAAAAAGAATTTCAACCTACTGAGGTGTTAAGAAACTATAATAAAAGTAGTTTTAAAGTTGGAAAGAATATAATAACTTTCAATGATAATGGAAAAAGCTTTTGGGTTATATGTAGTGATAAGAAGTATTTCTTAACTGAAAATAAAGAAAATAAAACTTTTGATAACTATTATGATATAATTAAGCTTAATGAAAATAATAATATAACCTTTAGATTATCTAAAGATAAATTGACTGCTATAAAATAACATCATCATTGAAAGGTGGATTGTTGTGATTGATTTAGAGGTGCTAGAAGGTAATTTAAAGAATAATAAGTTAGATAATTGTTATATATTTGCTGGTTTGGATGAGATGTTAATAAAGGAAAGTGTGGAGAACATCATAAATACCGTAATTGATGAAACTTTTAAAGACTTAAATGTGATAAAACTTGATGGAGTAAGTACTACCTTTGAGGATATAATGAATGCATGTGAAACATTACCTTTTATGAGTGATAAAAAGGTAGTAATTATATATAGAGCAAATTTTTTAAGAGAAAAAACTGATAGTCTAGGAGCAAAACTTTACTCTCAATGTACAGAATATATTAAAAATACCCCATCGCATTGTATCTTAGTTTTATATTATTTATTGAATGATAAGAGAGAAAATCTAATGAAAAATAAAAAGATTATGTCTCTTGATAAATCTTGTACTTTGATTAAGGCTGATAAGTTAAGAGGGGAGAAGCTTTATAGAAAGGTAAATAGTATATTTGAAAGAAAAGGTAAGAGAATAGGTAAGGTGGAATTAAAGTTTTTCTGCGACTCTGTAGAAAATAATTTTGATATAATAGAGAGAGAAATAGAAAAAATTATAAGTTATACACAAGGCAGAGATATTACCAGAGGAGATATCTCTCTAATGCTTCCTAATAAGGAAGAAGATGATGTTTTTGACCTTGTAGATTATATTTCTCAAAAAAGACCTGAAAAGGCTGTTGATCTTATTAATGAACTTTTAAACAAAGGGGAAAATATGATGCTCATACTTTCCCTGATAGAAAGTCAATTCTTAATGCTATATAAAATTAAAGTTGGTATAAGTGAAGGAAAAACTAAAGAAGATTTTGTAAGAGAGCTAAGAAGACCAGCTTTTGTTTGTGAGAAGCTTATAGGACAGAGTAAAAAATTTTCTTATAAACAACTTCAGCAATGTATGAAGCTTTGTATAGAAACTGAGAAAAGGTTAAAGAGTACTGGTTTCCATAAGAAAACAGAGATGGAATTAATGCTAATTGATACTGTAAGGGTATAATTAAAATAAGAACTTGGTATCACCAAGTTCTTATTTGCTGCCATTTCATAAAGTGAAATCTGACTTAAAGTTAATAGGCTTGATGTCTATTAACTTTATTTGTTGCCATATAAATAATTAGAAATTTTAACAAAAATAAATAACCGGTCAATTTGACCGGTTTATCAATTAAGCCATAGCGTTTAACTTTGCAGCTAATCTTGACTTCTTTCTTGCAGCCATGTTCTTGTGGATTACTCCCTTTGAAGCAGCCATATCTAATGCCTTAACAGCACCAGTGAAAGAAACTTTAGCTTCATCAGCGTTGCTAGCAGCAACAGCTACCTCAAACTTCTTTATAGCTGTCTTAAGAGCTGACTTTACTATTTTATTTACTAGAGTTTTCTTTTCGCTAACTCTTATTCTTTTCTTAGCTGATTTAATATTTGCCATTCCAGTTCACCCCCTTCATTTTAATAGGGCCTCTGCAGTTTTTGGGGAAATCTGCGTACGAGTTTATATTCAACAAGAGATATTATAGCATTGATAAATAGTGAATTCAAGTGTTAAATTTAAAAAATATAGAGAATCAATTTTATAACAAGACTTATCATAATCTAATAATAATTTAATTTAAGGAAAAAATAAATTAAAGTAAAGATAATAGTTTAAGGGGTGAAGTTATGATAAATGTTAGAACAGATTTAGCAGTTGAAGCACGTGAAATATATAAGGAACAGTTTAAAAGAGAGGCTGATGGAGTAGTAGTAGTAGAAGAGGAAAAGGATGATATAAAGATAACCACTGTTAATGTAAAAAATGAAGAGGGAGCTAGAATGATTGGGAAGGTTATGGGAACTTACATAACCATAGATATTCCAGAATTTACTCATTATGATGGAGAAATTATGGATAATGTAGCACATGTTTTAGCTGAAAGTCTTAAAAAACTTATTGATATAGAACATACAAAAACAGCACTAGTAGTTGGGTTAGGTAACTGGAACGTTACACCGGATGCATTAGGACCTCAAGTAGTAGAAAAGATAATGGTAACAAGACATTTAAAATCAGTTATGCCTGATGCTATAGATGATTCTGTAAGACCTGTATGTGCACTTGCACCAGGAGTTTTAGGGATTACAGGAATTGAAACAGGAGAAGTCATAAAGGGAGTTGTAGATAGAATTAAACCCAGTATTGTAGTTTGTATAGACGCTCTTGCATCAAGAAATACTAGAAGAGTTAATAGAACTATACAAATTGGTAATACAGGAATTTCACCAGGTGCTGGAGTAGGAAATAAAAGAATGGAGATAAGTGAAAAAACTTTAGGAATACCCGTTATAGCAATAGGGGTTCCTACAGTAGTAGATGCGGCAACTATAGTTAGTGATGCGATGGATTTAGTATTAGATGAAATGATAAATCAAGCTTCTTCAGGTGGCGAGTTTTATAATATGCTAAAATCTATAGATAAAAATGAAAAAGGTCAATTAATTAGAACTTTACTTAATCCTCATGTAGGAGATCTTATGGTAACTCCGAAGGAAGTAGATATAGTTATAGATTCAGTATCAAAAATAATATCTAGTGGTTTAAATCTTGCATTACAGCCTAATTTAGATATGGAAGAAATAACGAAGTTTATGAATTAGATATATTTATTTGGTGCTATTTTATAAAGTAAAATCTCACTGAAACTGAGCAAGATTGATGTCTATTCAATTTTACTTTCTTTAATTTCAAATTTTTAAACTTGTCCATTTATAACATAAAGCTTATCCCCTTTTCATATAAATATTTAATATGAGGAGGGGATACATATGTATTTTAATCCGCAGCGGAGTAAGAACACCACTAAGTGGAAGCCGCCGGCAGCCTTTTCAGTTATAGTAATTGTGTTAATTGTTTTTATTAGTGGGATAATAAAAACATCAATAAAAGACAGCAATTACATATATATAAAGCTGTTACAACTTACAATTCCAATGGTTAAGAATACATCAGAAAGTGCTGATGGGATTAATTTAGAAAAAATATCTTTAAGAGACGAAGTAGCACAGAAATTAAACATAAATTTTTTTAATCCATCAAATTTGATTGCTATGGAAGTACCGTATTTTAGATTTAACGAAACACATATAGAATATGAGGAATCTTTTGCTACATTTGATTCTTTTAAACTCAATGATGGAAGTGTTGCAAAACTAAATCCAGAGGAGCTTCAGAATATTAACGACCCTGCAAAACCAATTAAGACTTCACCAGCATATAATCCGAATTTAAAGAAGACATTAAATCAATCAAAACCCGAAGTTTTAATTTATCATACTCATACTACTGAAGCGTATAGTCCAGCAAGTGCTGATTCTAAGGATGAAAATTATAGTGTAGTTGGCGTAGGTAACGTATTAGAAAGTGAACTGGAGCAAAATTACGGCATATCTGTAATACATGATAAAACCATGCATAGTCTAAATTATGAGGATAGTTATTCAAGATCAGAAACTACAGTAAAAAAATATTTACAAAAGTATGGAGATTTTAAGCTTATAATAGACCTGCATAGAGATTCAGTTAGTAATAAAGCGACAGTTACAGCAAATCTTAATGGAGAAAATGTCGCGAAGATAATGTTTGTAACTGCACAAAATAGTCAATATTATACTTATAATGCAGCAGCTGCTGAAAGGTTAAATCAATTAGGTAGACAATATTTCCCAGGGTTTTGTAAAGGGATTGTATCATACAGAAGAGGGAAAAATACTTTTAATCAAAAACTTAGTAAGAATTCAGTGTTAATAGAGGTGGGAGCAGAACTTAATACTGCTCAAGAATCCCAAGCATCTGCTAAGTATATAGCTAGAATAATAGCAGAGTACTTAAATGAAAAAAGGTAGCGTATAAAATCAGGGAAAATGAACATCCTTATAGATAGTAAATATTAGGGGTGTTCTTTTTATGAAAAAAATTAGCGTAATATTAATAATCTCTTTTGTATCTTTTTTAATATGGGGAATAATAAAGATTAATATCACAAATACTGCTGCCATTAGTAAAAATATTGGAGGGTCTGTAGCTATTTCTCAGGAAGAATTAAACAACATAAAAGATGAATTTGGTGATAATTTTGTAGGATTTTTAAATGATAATTGCGAATTTAAAATATTTAATTATGATGGAGATATAACTATAGAGGTATATGATAAAGTAATTAATTTTAATCAAGGAAATATAAAGCAATTTTTGTATAAAACTGGTGAGAAAACAGAAAATATTTTATTAGGAGCAAAAGAAGGATTAGATTTTGTAATTAATAAATTTAATAGAACTATAGAACAAGTATTATAAATGTGGGGTATTCATCGTTCTTTATTGACATATAAGCGGGATACTGTGATATAATTTTACATGATTTATTATACATGGGGGTGAAAACTGTTCTGGGAACTTTATGTTCTTGAGAATAGGATTATGAATATGCAAAGTGAAAGACAAAAACATATAAGAAACTTTTCAATCGTTGCACATATCGACCACGGAAAATCAACGCTTGCAGATAGACTTTTAGAAACTACAGGAACTTTAACTAAAAGAGAGATGGAAGAGCAAGTTCTTGATAATATGGAGCTTGAAAAAGAAAGAGGAATAACTATTAAATCTCAGGCTGCTAGATTGGTATATAGAAGAGACAATGGAGAGGAATATATTTTAAATCTTATAGATACTCCAGGACATGTCGATTTTAACTATGAGGTTTCAAGAAGCCTTGCTGCTTGTGAAGGAGCAATACTTGTTGTAGATGCTACTCAAGGAATACAAGCTCAGACTCTTGCAAACTGTTATCTTGCTTTAGATAACAACTTAGAAATTGTGCCTGTGATAAATAAAATAGATCTTCCAAGTGCAAGGCCAGATGAGATTAAGCAAGAAATAGAAGATGTTATAGGTATCGAAGCTCATGACGCTCCTCTAGTTTCAGCAAAAACAGGATTAAACATAAAAGATGTATTGGAAGCAGTCATAGAAAAGGTATCTGCACCAACAGGAGATGAAGATGCACCTTTAAAGGCACTGATCTTTGACTCTTTCTATGATAGTTACAAAGGAGTTGTATGTTACGTAAGAGTTAAAGAAGGAACAGTAAAACCAGGAACTAAGATTAAACTTATGGCGACAAATAAGGTTTATGAAGTTACAGAAGTAGGTGTGTTTACTCCAGCATTTATGCCTATTTCAGAGTTAAGAGCAGGAGATGTTGGATATGTAACTGGATCTATAAAGAACGTTAGGGATGCTAGAGTTGGTGACACTATAACGGAAGCAAACAGACCAACAGATAAACCTCTTCCTGGATACAAACCAGCTATATCAATGGTGTTCTCTGGTATATATCCTGTAGATGGTGCTAAGTATGAAGAGCTTAAAGAAGCACTTGAAAAGCTTCAAATAAACGATGCATCACTTTCTTTTGAACCTGAAACATCAGTAGCTTTAGGTTTTGGTTTTAGATGTGGTTTCTTAGGATTACTACATATGGAAATCATTCAAGAGAGAATCGAAAGAGAATTCAATCTTGATATTATTACAACAGCTCCATCCGTTATTTATAGAGTAATAAAGACAGATGGAGAGGTTATCGAACTTACAAATCCAACTAACCTTCCTCCACAAACAGAAATAGATTACATGGAGGAGCCAATGGTTAAGGCTTCGATAATAAGCCCAACAGATTACGTTGGACCAGTTATGGATCTTTGTCAAGATAGAAGAGGAAAGTTCTTAGATATGCAGTATATTGAAACTACAAGAGTGGTTATTAACTATGATATTCCACTTAATGAAATAGTGTATGATTTCTTTGATGCCTTAAAATCAAGAACAAAAGGATATGCTTCTCTTGACTATGAGTTAAAGGGATACATTCAGTCAGAACTTGTTAAGCTTGATATACTTCTTAACGGAGATACAGTAGATGCTCTTTCAATGATAGTACCGAAGGAAAGGGCATATCAAAGAGGAAGAGGTATTGCTGAAAAGCTTAAGGAAATTATTCCAAGACAGCTTTTTGAAATTCCAATACAAGCTACAGTAGGCTCAAAGGTAATAGCAAGAGAAACTGTTAAAGCAATGAGAAAAGACGTTCTAGCAAAGTGTTACGGTGGAGATATTTCAAGAAAGAAAAAGTTATTAGAGAAACAAAAAGAAGGAAAGAAGAGAATGAGACAGGTTGGTTCTGTAGAAGTACCACAGGAAGCATTTATGGCAGTGCTTAAGGTTGAATAACCTTAAGTAAACTCTTTTTTCTTAAAATGAATGGAGGAAATATATGAAAAAAATATCGTTATATATACATATACCTTTCTGTAAACAGAAGTGCATGTATTGTGACTTTCCTTCATTCTGCGGTAAGGATACTCTTATGGAGAGGTATATTGATGCCTTAATAAAAGAGATTAAGGAAAAAGCAAGCAAATATTATATTTCAACTATATTTATAGGTGGGGGAACTCCCACCTATTTGCATTTAAATGAACTTGAAAAACTTTTAAATGCAGTGAATACCTTAAATCTATCCAACAATATAGAATTTACCGTAGAATGTAATCCAGGAACCTTAACAGAGGAAAAACTTAATCTTATGAAAAGTAAAGGGGTAAATAGACTTTCAATAGGTCTTCAAGCATATCAAGAAGAACTTTTGAAAAGAATAGGAAGAATTCATAGTTTTGAAGATTTTAAAGAAAATTATCTATTGGCAAGAAGCGTTGGATTTAAAAACATAAATGTAGATTTAATGTTTGGTCTTCCTAATCAAAAGGTAGAACAGTGGAAAGAAACCTTAGAAAAGGTTCTTTTATTACAACCAGAGCATATTTCAGCCTATAGCCTTATAGTTGAAGAAGGAACCATATTTTATAAATTATATGAAAATGATAAGCTTTCATTACCTTCAGAAGATGATGAACGAGAAATGTATAGAATTACGCTGCAGGTTTTAAAGAATAGAGGTTATCATCAGTATGAAATATCAAACTTTTCGAAGCAAGGAAAAGAATGTAGACATAATATTGTGTACTGGGAGCTTGAAGAATATTTAGGTTGTGGAAGTGCAGCGGCCTCATATATAGAGGGAACAAGATATAAGAACTTTGAAAGTATTGAAGATTATATTAAGGCAGTTGAAGATGATGAAAAAACTTTTAATGAAGTAATTGTAAATACTAAAGAGGATGATATGGAAGAATTTGTGTTTATGGGGTTGAGAAAAACTCAAGGAATTTCAGAGGAAAAGTTTTATAAAAAGTTTGGAATAAAAATTGAAAAAATTTATAAAACTGTTATTAATAAACATATAGCTGAAGGGTTATTAATAAAAAACGGTGGGAAAATATATTTAAGTAATAAAGGTATTGAGCTTTCAAATTATGTAATGAGCGATTTTATATTAACTCTATGAAAAATTTAATCTAAGTGAAACTATAGAGAAAAAAGTAACTTCTAAATATCAATAGTTTTTTATATAACATTAAATTTTAATATTCTTTACTTGATTATTAGTGTCTAAAGGTACGAGTAAGACTGATTTTTTATAATATTTAATGAAATTCTTAGTAAATAAAAGAAATGATGAGAAAAACACAATATATTCATTATTTTTGTGAAAATTAATTATTATCTTCATATAAATAAAATTGACAAAAAAATATATAAATAATATATTTAAATCGTAGTCATTAGCACTCAGTTGAAGTGAGTGCTAACAAAAGAGGTGATGTTAGTGATAGATGAAAGAAAGATAAAAATTCTCCAGTCAATAATAAATGATTATATAACCACTGGAGAGCCAGTAGGGTCTAGGACTATCGCTAAAAAATATGCTCTAGGTGTAAGTTCTGCCACAATAAGAAATGAAATGTCTGATTTAGAAGATATGGGTTATTTAGAACAGCCTCATACATCAGCAGGCAGAGTACCCTCTAGCAAAGGCTACAGACTTTATGTGGATAGGTTAGTAGAATATGAAAGGTTGAGTTTGGAAGAAGAGTTCAAAATAAGAAAGTGTATCATAGACGCGGCACTTTATGAAGTTGACAAGGTTATAAAGCAGACTAGTACTTTATTATCAGAGTTAACCAAACTTACTTGTATAGTAAATGCTCCTTCTGTAAAGAAGAGTCAAATTAAATCTATACAGTTAATAAATGTTGATATTAATAATCTTTTATGTGTCATAGTTACTGATAGCGGTCTTATTAAGAATACTTTAATTAGGGTTTCAAAAGTACCACCTATGGATACTCTTTTAAGAATAAATAACATTATAAATCGTAGATTGAGAAATCTTACAATTGAACAAATTAATCTAGAAGTTATTAATAAGTTAAAAGTAGATTTAGTAGGATTCGAAGAAATCTTTAATGAACTTATTCCAGCTTTGTATGAAACCTTGAACACTTCTGATTCATCAGAAGTCTTCATGGAAGGAACTACAAATATTTTTAACTATCCTGAGTATAATGACATCGAAAAGGCAAAGGAAATACTGTCTCTTTTATATAACAAGGATTATGTTTCAAAACTCATAAAAAGTGACAGTAATATGACTATAAAAATTGGAGATGAAAATTTCCTTCCTGAGGCTAGGGATTGTAGTGTCATTTCAGCAGTATATTCACTTGGAGGAAGGCCACTGGGAACTATAGGACTTATTGGCCCGAGAAGAATAAATTACTCTAAGGTAATCTCTATTATGGCAGAAGTGATGAAAGAGCTAAATGAAACTTTGAGAAATCAAGGTTTAAAATAAGAATAAACAAGTTCCATTTTTAATAAACGTGATTGTTCATATGGCATTAAAAATAGAGATGAGGTGTGAGAATAATACTATGGAAGAAATAAAAAAAGATCAATTAGAACAAGAAAAAGAAGAACTTAAGCAAGAAACAAACATAGATGATTTAAATGATGAAAATAACGAAGGATGGCAGACTGGCGAAGCTCTAGAAGATCAGGAGTTTGAAGAAAATGAAGATGAAACTCTAAAAGACGAGCTATTAAAGTTAAAAAATGAAAATTCAAAGCTTTCAAATGAGCTTGAGGCTCTAAAAGATAGATTATTAAGATTAAACGCAGAATATGATAACTTTAGAAAAAGAACTTCAAAAGAAAAAGAAGGTATTTATACCGATGCGTGTGAAGATGTTTTAAAAGAAATGGTACCAGTTTTAGATAATTTAGAAAGAGCTATTACTGTTGAAGGGTCAGTGGAAGACCTTAAAAAAGGTATAGAAATGACTATAAGACAGTTTAAAGGAGCATTTGAAAAACTAGGTGTTGAAGAAATTGATGCAACTGGTGAATTTGATCCTAACCTTCATCAAGCAGTAATGCATATTCAAGACGAAGCTTTTGGGCAAAATGCAGTAGCTGAAATATTCCAGAAGGGATATAAAAGAGGGGATAAAGTCTTAAGATATACAATGGTAAAAGTAGCAAATTAAATAAATTTTACTACAAATTTAAAACTAAAAGCAGAAATTTAAAGGAGGATTTAAATATGGGAAAGGTTATAGGAATTGACTTAGGTACTACAAACTCATGTGTTGCTGTTATGGAAGGAGGAGAACCAGTCGTAATAGCTAATGCAGAAGGAGCTAGAACAACTCCATCAGTTGTTTCATTCCAAGCTAATGGTGAAAGATTAATAGGTCAGGTTGCTAAAAGACAATCGATTACAAATCCTGATAAAACAATAATCTCAATAAAGAGACATATGGGAACTAACCATAAGGTAAATATAGATGGTAAGGAGTATACTCCACAAGAAATATCAGCAATGATTTTACAAAAGATTAAAGCTGATGCTGAAGCTTATCTTGGCGAATCAGTAACTCAAGCTGTTATCACAGTTCCAGCTTACTTTAATGATGCTGAAAGACAAGCAACAAAGGATGCTGGTAGAATTGCTGGTTTAGAAGTATTAAGAATAATCAACGAGCCAACTGCTGCTTCACTTGCATACGGCTTAGATAAGATGGAGCACAATCATAGAATTCTTGTATACGACCTAGGTGGCGGTACTTTCGACGTATCAGTTCTTGATCTTGGAGATGGAGTATTTGAAGTTAATGCTACAGGTGGAGATGCTCGTCTTGGTGGAGATGACTTCGATCAAAAAGTTATGGACTACATTGCTGAAGACTTTAAAGGCCAATATGGAATAGATTTAAGAAATGATAAAATGGCACTTCAAAGATTAAAAGAAGCTGCTGAAAAGGCTAAGGTTGAGCTTTCATCATCAACTCAAACAATGATCAACTTACCATTCATTACTGCTGATGCAACAGGTCCTAAGCACATTGAAATGACATTAACAAGAGCTAAATTTAATGAACTTACTCATGACCTTGTAGACAGAACAATAAACATAATGAGAGATGCATTAAACTCAAAGAATATTTCATTAAATGAAATAGACAAGATTGTTCTAGTTGGGGGTTCAACAAGAATTCCAGCAGTTCAAGATGCTGTTAAGAACTTTACTGGAAAAGAGCCATCAAAGGGAGTTAACCCAGATGAGTGTGTTGCAATAGGTGCTGCAATTCAAGCTGGAGTATTAACAGGAGACGTTAAGGACGTATTACTTCTTGATGTTACTCCATTATCACTTGGTATAGAAACATTAGGAGGAATAGCTACTCCATTAATCACAAGAAATACTACTATACCAACAAGAAAGAGCCAAATATTCTCAACTGCAGCTGACGGACAGACTTCTGTTGAAATTCACGTTGTTCAAGGGGAAAGACAAATGGCTGGTGATAATAAAACTCTTGGAAGATTTACATTATCAGGTATAGCACCAGCTCCAAGAGGAATTCCACAAATCGAAGTTACTTTTGATATAGATGCTAACGGTATCGTTAAGGTTTCAGCAGCAGATAAGGGAACAGGTAAGGAAGCTAATATCACAATAACAGCTTCAACTAACTTAAGTGATGAAGAGATCGATAAGGCAGTTAAGGAAGCTGAAAAATTTGCTGAAGCTGATAAGAAGAGAAAAGAAAGCATAGAAGTTAAGAATAATGCTGACCAAGTTGTTTACCAAACTGAAAAGACATTAAACGAACTTGGAGATAAGGTTTCAGCTGAAGATAAAGCTAAGATAGAAGCTAAGCTTGAAGAAGTTAAGAAGGTTAAGGACGGAGAAGATTTAGAGGCAATAAAGAAGGCAACTGACGAATTAACTCAAGAGTTCTATGCTGTATCATCAAAGATATATGCTGCTCAAAGCCCTGAAGGTGCAGCTGGTTTTGATCCAAACAATATGAATATGGGTGGTAATGCTGCTGGTGCAGGAAATACTGCAAAGGACGACAATGTTGTTGATGCAGATTTTAAGGTTGAAGATGATAAATAGTTGTAACAAATAAAAGAATTCATATATAATATGACATGGGAAGGCAAACTCGTCTTCCCTTTCTTAAATCATTAGGTTACATAATTAATAGAACTAGGTGGTGAAATATTTGGCTAATAGAGATTATTATGAGATACTTGGACTAGAAAAAGGTGCAAGTGATGATGAAATTAAGAAAGCCTTTAGAAAGCTTGCATTAAAGTACCATCCAGATAGAAATCAAGACAATAAAGAAGCTGAAGAAAGATTTAAAGAAATAAATGAAGCTTATCAAGTTTTAAGTGATCCTCAGAAGAAAGCACAGTATGATCAATTTGGTACAGCTGATTTTGGAGCTGGCGGAGGCGGCTTTGAAGGCTTTGATTTTGGTGGTATGGGAGGCTTTGGGGATATATTTGAGACATTCTTTGGTGGTGGTTTCGGAGGAGGCGGAAGAAGAAATGGTCCTTCTCGTGGCGCTGATATAGAATATACTCTAACTTTAAATTTTGAAGAAGCTGTATTTGGTGTGGATAAGGAAATATCTATAACAAGAAGTGAAAACTGTGAAAGTTGTAAAGGAACAGGAGCAAAATCAGGCTCAGCTCCAAAGAGCTGTCCAAAGTGTGGTGGTTCTGGCCAAGTAAGGTCCCAAAGACAAACTCCATTTGGAAACTTTATATCTACGTCAGCTTGTGACAGATGTGGAGGAACGGGTCAGATTATAGATGATCCATGTCTAGAGTGTAAGGGAAAAGGTAAGGTAAGAAAAACAAGAAAAATATCTGTAAAAGTACCTGCAGGAGTAGATACAGGTAATGTAATGCCTCTTAGAGGACAAGGTGAGCATGGTGCTAATGGAGGTCCTCCAGGAGATCTATATTTAAGAATAAATGTAATGTCTTCTAAGACATTTAAGAGAAGTGGCTTTGATATCTATATTGATTACCATCTAAGCATGGCAAAAGCTGCTCTAGGTACGGAAATAAAAGTACCTACAGTAGATGGAGATGTTAAGTATACTGTGCCTGCTGGAACTCAACCAGGTACATTATTTAGATTAAAGGGTAAAGGTGTACCAAGGGTTAACTCTTCAGGAAGAGGAGATCAGTATGTAAACATCATAGTAGATGTACCAAAGAACTTAAACGATAAGCAAAAAGAAGCCTTAAAGCTCTTTATGGAGGCTTCAGGAGAGGTCTTTGAGGAACCAAAGGACTCTAAGGATGGAAAAGACAAAAAAGGATTTATGGGCAAGATTTTTGGCTAAGATATATTTAATCTGGCCGTCAGTAGAATTTATATTGAGTTATTGAGAATAATCTTATATAGATTCCTAAAGAATCAAAAAGGAATTCGGTCTGTGTAAAGACTGGATTCCTTTTTAATTCTTTAGAACAGCTATAAAATTCAATAATTGTTAATAACTTGAAACTGTAATTTAGGATGGTCAGTTTAATTACGACACCTAAAGAGTAAAAAATATAGTTCGCCTGCCAATTTTTCCTCACATGTGGTTGGAAAGGCAGATGCGTAAAAAAATCGACAGCTCCACAGTCGCCTTGACGATTTTTTTATATGAAATTGTAACTTAAACTATAAAGTATTATAAGATATATTGATAATATAGATAAACACCTTCATAACTGAATTGATTTATTGCCATTTCATAAATTAAATTTGTCTAAAGTTATTTATCTATAATAAGATTTTTCTTATGTAAATAAGCCTTATAGGAGAATATAAAGCTATGTTTTATTATATAATTTTATTATTTATTTGTCTCTTAATATTTGGGTTAAGTGAAGGATTGCTGAAGGTTTCATTTAAAGGATCAGCAGGAAGATTACTTTATATTATTCTAGCTATTATACTTGCTTATATAGTAGTTGTTTTCCTATCTTCCTATCTTAAGTTTATTATATTGGGTGGGATAGTATATATTATTATAAATTTTATAAGAGAAAGAGAATAATAAGAGATTAATTGTGAAAGATACTGTTATCATTGAAATAGGAAATATAATTCTCATTTTACCAGCTAACATTTTAAAATTATTGCATTTTGCAGTACAAAGTGTAAAAAAGAATTCAGTCTAAGTGAAGACTGAATTCTTTTTTTTATAGATTTACTAACAAAACAACTATGGATACTTGGTAAAATTTGAATTTGATATTGATTTGCTGTTAAGTATAATTTATAATAAAACATAACATAAAGTAACAAAACATGATAAAAACAGAATAATTCATGTGAGGAACTGAGCTTAAAGTGATATAACTATAAGATTGGTTAATATCAATCTTTCATATTTATTTGCTAAATTTAGGATAATACTACTTTTATTTAATATTTTATCAGATATTTAACATTAAGTTAACCAAAAGGTAATCAAAAGTTTATAAAAAATTGTTAATGTTACTTAAAAAGGTATTAAAATTATATATCTAACTGAAAAATATATAAAATTCCGATAAAATATATTAACTAGGAGGGATTTCATGCATATTCCGGATAATTATTTAAGTCCATCAACATGTATTTCGCTAGCTACTGTTATGGTTGTTGTATGGAGAAGAGCAGTTGATAAGGTCAAAAATGAGTTCAATAAAAGGAAATTTCCTTTATTAGGTATATGCGCTGCTTTTTCATTTCTTATTATGATGTTCAATATTCCTCTTCCAGGAGGAACTACAGGTCACGCTGTAGGTTCTACTCTAGTTGCAATTCTTTTAGGGCCATATGCTGCTGTAATTTCTATTACTGTTGCTCTTGCTATACAAGCTTTATTTTTTGGAGATGGAGGTATACTTGCATTTGGAGTAAATGCATTTAATATGGCATTTATCATGCCGTTTATAGGATATTATATTTTTAAATTAATAAAAGGAAAAAGTGAAAATAAAAATAGAAATTACATTGCTGCATTTTTTGGAGCCTATATAAGTATAAATGCTGCTGCTTTTTTAGCTGCTATAGAATTTGGAATACAGCCAATATTGTTTAAGAGTATTTTGGGATTTCCTATCTATTGTCCATATCCACTTAAAGTCACAATACCATCAATGTTAGTTCCACATCTTTTGGTTGCTGGGGTAGTGGAAGGGATTATTACAGCAGGAGTATATATGTATGTTAGAAAATTATCACCTGAAGTAATTTATCGTAAACATGAATCAGAAAATAGTCAATTAAGATTAAGACCTATATATGCTTTAATTGCTACTATGATCATTTTATGTCCACTTGGGCTTCTTGCTAGTGGCACTGCTTGGGGGGAATGGAGTGTTGAGGAACTAAAAGGATTGATAGGATATGTTCCGCAAGGAATGCAAAATGGATTAAGTTATAAAACAATATTTCTTGACTATGTGGTAACAGGATTGCCAGAAACTGTAGGATACATAATATCTGCTGTGTTAGGAGTATTAGGAATATATATAATAATAAAATTAATAAATAAAAAAGTTTTGGTAGTAAGGGATAGGTGATAAATTATGGATTGGCTTTTTAAGCAGGATGATTATGTCCCTAAAGAAGATAAGGATGCGTTCGTTGATAAAAGTATATTTTCATTGCTAGGTGTATTATCCAGTATAAAAAGGAGTAGTAGAAGATTTCCATCAAGGATTCATAGTATTAATCCTGCATTAAAGTTAATTTCATCACTCTTAATTATTATTTTAATATCAATTTCTAAAAGCTATAAATTTACATTAGTAATTTATAGCTATTTGTTTGTTATGTTCGCTTTATTAAATAAAGAGGAAATTAAAAAAATTTTATGCATAAGCCTAGTAATCCCCATTTTTACCCTAATTGCATTAATCCCTTCTATAATTGCAGGTAATGTCTATAATAGCTTAATAATTGTAATGAGAATTTTAAGTGCTGTTTTAGTTACTAATATTTTATCTTTTACTACTAAGTGGAATGATATAGTAGGTGCTTTAAAACTATTGTATATCCCAGATATTTTTATTCTAGTTATGGAAATAACTTTAAGGTACATATATATACTTGGTGAATTCTCTTTAGATATGTTATATGCTCTTAAGCTGAGATCTATAGGTAAAAATGAAGATAAATATACGTCAGTATCAGAGATGATAGGAACACTTTTTTTAAAATCAAAGGACTTAGGAGATGAGCTTTACTTAGCTATGGAATGCAGAGGCTTTCAGGGAGAGTATGTGCATCTTACTAAATTTAAGTTAAATTTAGTAGATTATATTTATGGTTTATTTATTATAGTTTTAGTTTTAGCATTTATAATCTTTAACAGGATGTGAAGAAATGATAGAAATTAGCAATTTAACTTTTAGTTATAAAAATAGAATAGCATTGAAGGATATAAACATTAGGATAGAAAAGGGAGATTCTGTTGCTATAATAGGACCTAATGGTAGCGGTAAATCAACGTTCTTAAAGCTTTTGAATGGCTTAGTATTCCCAAGTGTAGGAAGTTACGTTTTTGAAGGATCAGAAATAAGTGAAAAAGCTATGAGGAACAATAAGTTTGCTAAACTTTTTCATAAAAAGTTAGGTTTTGTATTCCAAAATTCTGATGCACAGCTTTTCTGTTCTACGGTTTATGATGAGATTGCTTTTGGACCTAGACAAATGGGAATCGATGAAAAAGAGGTACAGGTCAGGGTGAGGGATTGTTTAAATATGTTACACATTGGAGATCTATCAGATATTGCACCCTACAATTTAAGTGGAGGAGAAAAAAAGAGGGTAGCGATAGCTAGTGTATTATCACTTAATCCTGATGTTTTGATATTAGATGAACCGACAAATAGCCTAGATCCAAAGACAAAGAGTTTTTTGAGGGATTTGCTAATCAAGCTTAATTCTTATGGAAAAACCATTATATGTGCTACTCATGATTTTGAATACTTAGAGGGAGTATTTAATAAGATAATAGTTTTTTCTGATGAACATTGTATTGTAAAACATTGTGATTATAATCAGGTGATCAAGGATGAGCAGTTCTTGAGGCTACATAATATAAAGTAATAGATACTTATAGGTAGGTTTTATTATGAAAAGAGTATTTTTAAAGATAAGAGGCATCGTACAGGGAGTAGGTTTTCGTCCTTTTGTTTATAACTTAGCAATTTTATATAACTTAAAAGGGTGGGTTAACAATAATTCTGAAGGGGTAGATATAGATATAGAAGGGAACGAAGACAGGCTAAATGAGTTTATTAGTGAGCTAAAATATAATACACCTCCACTTGCAAAAATAGAAAATATAATCATAGAGGAACTAGAGTTAAATAATTATGTAGATTTCGAGATAAGGGAAAGTGAAAAAAAAGAAAAAAAGATTACTCTTATCTCACCAGATATGGCTACCTGTAAGGAGTGTATCAGAGATATATCAGATCCCTTAAATAAAAGATATAGATATGCTTTTACTAACTGCACTAATTGTGGGCCAAGATTTTCAATAATTAAGTCTATTCCTTATGATAGGGAAAAAACAACTATGAAAGAATTTACAATGTGTGGGGATTGTAAAAGAGAGTATATTGATTTAACTAATAGAAGATTTCATGCACAGCCCAATGCATGCAGTGATTGTGGCCCTAATATTTGGATTGAGGATTCTGATGGGACAAAAATAGAAGTTGATGATGTTATCGAATGGACAAGCAAAAAATTCAAAGATGGTAAAATTTTTGCAATAAAAGGGCTTGGGGGATTTCATTTAGTTTGTGATGGAACTGATTCAGAAGCTATAGATCTGTTAAGAGTAAGAAAAAAGCGACAGGATAAACCTTTTGCAGTAATGATGAAAGATATGGAAGTTGTCAAAAAGTACTGTCATGTAAATGCTATCGAAGAGCAAGTCCTTACTGGGATAAGGAAGCCAATAGTAATTTTAAAACAAAGAGAAGATTATAACCTACCACAGTGTATTGCTCCACGCCAGAAAACGTTAGGTGTTATGTTGCCATATACTCCTTTGCATCAGTTATTATTTTCAAGTGGAATAGAAGTTTTAATAATGACTAGTGCCAATATTTATGGGCTACCTTTAGAATTCAAAAATGACAGTGCTGTAGAAAAACTGGGACATGTTGTAGATTATTTCTTACAACATAATAGAGATATTTATATACCAGTGGATGATTCAGTGGTAAGGGTAATGGATGATGAGGTTAGGATGATAAGAAGAGCAAGAGGATATGCACCAGAACCTTTAAAAAGAAGTGGAATTAGGGAGATTTTAGCATGTGGTTCTAATATGAAAAACACCTTCAGCATTGCTAAGGAAAATTTCTTGTTTTTAAGTCAGCATAATGGAGATTTGGGAAATTTGGAAACCTATGAACATTATAAAAACAATATTACACATTATAAAAACATATTTTCCTTTTATCCTAAATATCTAGCTTATGATATGCATCCTAACTATGCAGCAAATGAATATGCAAACAGTTTAAATCTGCCTAAAATCCAAGTACAGCATCACCATGCACATGTTGTTAGTTGTTTAGTTGAAAATAATGTAAGTAGTAAAGTTATAGGAATAGCCTTTGATGGAACGGGCTATGGTACTGATGGAAAGATATGGGGAGGGGAGTTTTTACTTTGTGATACTAGGGATTTTAAAAGATTAGGGTACCTGGATTACGTAAAAATGCCTGGGGGTGAAAAGGCTGTAGAAGAGCCATGGAGAATGGCAGTATCATATCTTTATAGCATGTTTAAATTAGAGAGAGATAGTAGGGATAATGTTAATAGTAAATTAAAAGAAATGTTAATGGAACTTTATGGTAACAAGGCTATTAAGCTTTTGTCTGTTTTGGATGCAAATATTAATTGTCCTGAAACCTCTAGTATGGGACGTTTTTATGATGCGGTAGCTAGTTTAATTGGAATAAGAGATAACATTACATATGAAGGGCAAGCTGCTGTAGAAATGGAAGCAATTATTTCTGATGAATGCTTAGATTACTATTCTTATAATATTAGAAAAGATAGTACTTATATAATAGAGCCATATAAAATTATTGAGGGAGTTATAAAAGATAAACTTCTTAGCGTTCCCAAAGAGATTATTTCAGCTAAATTTCATAATACAGTAGTTAGATTTTCTAAAGAAATGTGCAATTTAATAAGAATAGATACTGGTATTAATGAGGTGGCATTAAGCGGTGGAGTGTTTCAAAATGCTTACTTGCTTAAAAGATTAATTGATGAATTAAAAAATGATGAATTTATTGTTTATACAAATAAATTAGTACCGATGAATGATGGTGGAGTTTCTGTGGGACAAGTCGTGGTAGCAAATGAAGTTTTAAATAGAAATTTATGCAATTCGTAAGGAAGAAGTTAGATATCTATTGTAGTTATCTATAATACTTTTTAATTATATAATAACATCCCTTTGTGCTTATTTTACTAATTTTTCATGTTATGTAATTATAATACAAATTTACAAAAAGTTAACGCGAATGTTGTTGAATAAGCTCATATCTTGGAGTAATATGAAAGTAAGCATATGCGGTAAATCATCGATGATATTAAAAATAAATGTTAAAGGGGTGTAACCATGAAAATTAGTAGAAGAGAATTTTTAAAGTGGTCTGTTGCTACAGCTGTTGCACTAGAATTAGAGTTTGATATGGGTAGAGTAAATACTGTACTTGCAGCAGAAACAGATCCACCTGTAATCTGGCTTCAAGGAGCAGGATGTTCAGGATGTACAATATCAATGCTAAATGTTACTAATCCTACAACTATCGATGATGTACTTTTAAATAAGATAAGCATGAAGTACAATTCAACAATTATGACTTCTGCTGGAGAAAGTGCAATGCAAGCACTTGAAAATGCCGCAACTCAGTATAATGGACAGTTTATACTTGTGGTTGAAGGAGCTATACCTACTGGACAAAGTGGAAACTATTGTATCATAGGTGAACAAAATGGTACTCAATTAACAATGCAGCAGGCAGTATTAAAATATGGTCCTATGGCTAAGTATGTAGTATCAGCAGGAACTTGTTCTTCTTTCGGAGGAGTACCAGCAGCTGCCCCTAATGCAACATCTTGTACAACAGCAAAGTCCTTATTAAGTGGTAAAACTAAAAATCCAGTTGTTAATCTTCCAGGATGTCCTGTTCATCCGACAGTTTTGATACAAACACTTCTTGATATCATATTAACAGGAACACCAACATTAGATTCTTATAGTAGACCAACTAAATATTACGCAAGTTCAGTTCATAGTAAATGCCCTAGGGAGGAGGCTCCAGATGCTAATCGACCAGGTATATATGGATGCTATGAAAGTATAGGATGTATGGGGCCAACATGTAAAAATGTATGTCCATCTATGAAATGGAATAATGGCCAAGGATGGTGTATAGGTGTAAATTATCCATGTGTAGGCTGTGCTAACCCTACATTCCCAACAAATCCATTATTAAGTTATCGTGATTAGTTAGTATAAAGATAAAGGATGCAGAATTTTTAACTCAAAGAATATGTGGCGTATGCCCAGTTTCTCATACGTATGTTTAAATTATAGAGATAAGGTAGGGATGATTTTATGCTTATTTAACTAGATTGTAAATAGTTGATATTGTGTATCTTTATTACATATTAACAAATAATTAACATACTATTTGTTGAATAAGCTCACATATTGGATTAATATGTTAATAAACGTATGTTAAATTGTTAATGATATTAAAATACATATTAAAGGGGTGTAAGCATGAAAATTAGTAGAAGAGAATTCTTAAAGTGGTCTGTTGCCACAGCTATTGCACTAGAATTAGAGTTTGATATGAGCAGAGTAAATACTGTACTTGCAGCTGAGACAGATCCACCTGTTATTTGGTTAAATGGATCTGGATGTTCTGGATGTACAATATCAATGCTAAATGTTACTAATCCCACAACTATTGATGATGTACTTTTAAACAAGATAAGCATGAAGTATAACACGACAATTATGACTTCTGCTGGAGAAAGCGCAATGCAAGCACTTGAAAATGCTGCAACTCAGTATAATGGACAGTTTATACTTGTGGTCGAAGGAGCAATACCTACTGGAGAGAATGGAAACTATTGTATTATTGGTGAACAAAATGGTACTCCATTAACAATGCAGCAGGCAGTATTAAAATATGGCCCTATGGCTAAATATGTAGTATCAGCAGGAACTTGTGCTTCTTTTGGAGGAGTACCAGCAGCTGCCCCTAATGCAACATCTTGTACAACAGCAAAGTCCTTATTAAGTGGTAAAACTGCTAATCCTGTTATAAATCTTTCTGGCTGTCCTGTCCACCCAACTGTTATGATACAAACTTTATTAAATCTTATCTTAACTGGTATGCCACAATTAGATTCCTATAATAGACCAACTCAATATTATAATTCTCAAATTCACTCAAATTGTCCAAGAAGAGGAAAAACACAGGTAAGTCAACCAGGCATATATGGGTGTTATAGAGCAATAGGATGTAAAGGACCAGGATGTAGTAATGTATGTCCATCTATGAAGTGGAATAATGGAGTCAATTGGTGCATTGGATCTAATTATCCTTGTATAGGATGTGCAAACCCAACATTCCCTACAAATCCTCTAAATCAATAAGTTAGTAATATTTAAAAATGAAAGGGATGATATAAATGAGTACACTAGTATTGGATCCAATCACTAGATTGGAAGGACACTTAAAGGTAGAGGTAACACTAGATGCAAATAACAACGTAACAGCGGCTAAGGCTGCAGGCAATCTTTATAGAGACTTTGAAAATATGCTTATAAATAGAGTGCCAAAGGATGCGGCATTTTTAACTCAAAGAATATGTGGCCTATGTCCAGTTTCTCATGCTATTGCTTCATCGAAAGCTGTAGAGAAGGCATTAAATTTTACTCCTAATCTACAAGCTATACTTTTAAGAAACTTAATACAAGGTTCAAATTTCATATCAAGTAACATATTACACTTCTATCATCTTGCATTAATGGATTTTATTCAAGGACCACAGATGAGTCCATGGACTCCAGGATACACTCAAGATTTCAGATTTAATTCCACTGATACTCAAAACTTAATAAATAATTATGTTACGGCGTTATCAATAAGAAGAAAAGCACATGAAATGGGAGCAATATTCGGAGGTAAACTTCCTCATGTTGGTAATGTTGTTCCAGGCGGAGTGACTGCAACTCCAACTTCAACTGATATAAACAATTTTAGAACATATTTAAATGACATAACATCATTTATTACAAACACATATCAAGGGGATGTAAATAAATTAGCTTCTACTTATAGTGATTATTATAACGTCGGTCAAGGTTATGGCAACTTAATATCCTATGGAGTATTTGATACTAACACAACTGGAAGTAAGCTATTCCCAGCGGGAACTGTAACTAATGGAACAGTGGGAAGCTTTAGTGAACCAAACATAAAAGAATATGTAGGACATTCTTGGTATTCATCACCATCAGGAGTAAACCCTGCTAGTGAAACAACAACTCCAAGCTACGGAAAAACTGGAGCATATACATGGCTTAAAGCACCAAGATATAATGGGCAATCTTATGAAGCAGGTTCTTTAGCTAGAACTTGGGTAAGTGGAGATTATAGAAACGGTGTATCAGTTATGGATAGACATAAAGCAAGATATACAGAAACTGCAAAGATAGCAAGCAACATGCAAACTTGGCTTGATCAAATAGTAGTTGGAACAAGTGCATACACTAATGTTAGTACGCCAACTTCTGGAGCTGGAATAGGGCTTACAGAGGCGCCAAGAGGAGCATTAGGACACTGGCTATCTGTTTCAAGCTCAAAAATATCTAGATACCAAATTATCACTCCAACATGCTGGAATGCATCACCAATGGATGATAGCGGAAATGTTGGACCAATAGAAAAAGCATTAATTGGAACACATGTTGCAGATCCAAATCAACCTATTGAACTTTTAAGAATAGTACACTCTTTTGATCCATGTACAGGATGTTCAGTACATGTTATGTCACCAGAAGGAGTAGAAATGTCTAATTTTATAGTACAACCTTTAGGAGTTTAATTATGAAAGATACTGTCATCATTGGAATAGGAAATATACTGCTTAAAGATGACGGTGTAGGAGTGCATACAATAAAACAGCTAGAAAATGAAAATCTTCCATCTACTATTGAATTAGTAGATGGAGGTACTTCTACACTAGATATTTTAGGATATTTTTTGGATTATAAAAAAGTAGTAGTTATAGACTGCCTTAAAGCTGGGTACGAACCAGGTACTATTTATAAGATAAAACCTGAGGATATTACTAATTATAGAAAAGAAAACTTATCTATACACGATGTCCAAATTCTTGACGTAGTTAAAATGGCAAATATGATTGGTAAGTATCCAGATGTTGTAATATTTGGGATAGAGCCGGAGCACATATGCTTTGATTTAGATATGACTGATAACATGAAAAATAGCATCTCTGAGGTTATAGGTCATGTTAAAAAAGAATTAAATATAAATTAGGTGATGTTATGCATGAAGTTTCAATTGTTCAAAATGTTATAGAAATTGCATCAAAGAAAGCTGAGGAAAATAACCTTAAAAAGATAAACAAGATTTCGTTAAGAGTTGGAGAACTGTCTGGAGTTATGGAAGATTCATTAGTCTTTGCATTTAACTGTGTTTCCAAAGGTACAGCAGCAGAAGGTGCAGAGTTTGAAATAGTAAAAGTTGAGGCCACAGCAGAATGTGAGAAGTGCAAAATTACATTTAAGGTGGATCACTTTAATAAACTATGTCCTGAGTGTAATAAGTTTTCAAGCAATATTATTACTGGATATGAACTTTTAATTTATACAATAGAAGGAGATTAGAAAATGAGCCAAATTAAAGTTGTAACCAATATACTTCAAACAAATGATGAAATAACGGCGCAAAATAAGAAAATGTTAGATAAAGAAGGTATTTATGTTGTTAACTTAATGAGTTCACCTGGATCAGGTAAAACTTCACTATTAGAAAAAATTATTGGAAAGCTTAAAGATGAAATAAAAATTGCTGTAATAGAAGGCGACATTTATACAACAAAGGATGCAGAAAGAATTGAGGCACAAGGAATACCAGTTGTGCAAATAAACACTGGTGGAGCATGTCATTTAGATGGTGAAATGATTAAGAATGCTCTTAATTCATTAAATTTAGAAAAAACGGATCTTCTTGTAATTGAAAATGTTGGAAACCTTGTATGCCCTGCTGAATTTGAAATCGGTGAAGATATAAAGATTTCAGTTTTAAGTACTACAGAGGGTAATGATAAGCCACTTAAATATCCACTAATGTTTGAGAAGAGTGGAGCAGTTATATTAAATAAAATAGATCTTATAGATTTTACTAATTTCAATAAAGAAGAGTTTTATATAGATATAAAAGCTTTGAATGCTAATGCTAAAACTTTTGAAACAAGCTGTACAAAAGATCAAGGTATTGATGAAATATGCTTGTGGTTAAAGAACAAAGTTGTAGAGAAGAGAAAAAATAAACATATATAGAATGATTAATTAGAGTATAAGGAGGAATAGTTTCATGCCTAGAATAGGATTTCCTGAGTTAATGGTTTTATTGGTAATTGCGTTAGTAATATTTGGACCAGGCAAGTTGCCACAGGTTGGTAAATCTGTTGGAGAGGCTATTAATGAATTTAAAAAAGCGTCAAGTGAACTTACTAAAGGAAATACTTCTGAAGAAAAGGTTGAGGAAAAGAAAGAAGAAAAATAGGATAAATGAGGTATAGGAATGATAAAGAGCGAACAGATTGTTCATTTGGCACATTTTCTTGAGAAGTTTAGAAAAGCAATAATAACAATGTTTATCATTGTTATTATTGCTACATCTTTTATGTATTTTAAATCGGATTATATTATTAGCATTTTAACTAAACCTCTTGGTGGAATAAAGTTATATTTTATGACTCCTGTAGAAGGAATTATGGCAAAGATGAAAGTTGCTTTTTTAGGGGGAGTAGTTTTATCTTCACCTATATTAGCTTATATAGTGATTTCCGTATGTGGGTCAAAGATTACAAAAGAAGCTAGAAGACTATTATATTTTATTATAATTCCATTTGCTGTTTTGTTATTCATCGGTGGAATTATATTTGGGTATAAATTATTGTTGCCTTCCACCATTAATTTCTTATTAGAATGTGGTAATGACTTTATGAAAGCAAATTTGTCCGGTAGTGACTATTTTTCGTTTGTAGATACACTTCTATTAACTATAGGATTGCTTTTTCAACTTCCATTAATATTAATTGCGTTATCTAGCATAAATATTGTAAATTCAAAAATGTTAATGGGTAAAAGAAAATTTGCAATAATGATTTCTTTTATTACAGTGGCATTTATTTGCCCTTCATTAGATGCTTTTACATTTATTTTAATAACTTTACCTATTATTGCATTATATGAGATTAGTATTTGGTGTATCTATGTATTAGAAAAAAATAAAAAAGCTAGCAGTTAGAGCAAAAACATAAATGTTAATTTAAGAGGTGAAGTTATGGTTACGGAAGAGATGTCTGTGGTAGATCATCTTCATGAGTTAAGAAAAAGATTAATAATTATCATAGCCTTCGTTAGCGTTGCAGCGATAATTACTTATGATAAAGTTTATTATTTAATTAAGATATTATTGGTGCCTATAGCTAAATATAATTTAGAGCTTGTATATTTTTCGTTAACCGAAGGTTTTACAACTAGAATGGAAATATCTCTATTTATAGGGGTTATAGTTACAAGTCCTGTGATATTGTATCAAGTAGCTGCATTTATTAATCCCGGATTAACCAAAAAAGAGAAAAAGTTTTTGTATAAAAATATATTTTTTGTATCTATATTATTCTTTGGTGGTTTAATTTTTGGATACACATTAACATTACCTTATACATTAAGTTTTCTTATATCTTATGGGCAGGGATATATGACACCACTGCTTTCAGGAAGTACATACTTTAACTTCATTGGTGTTTTCTGCTTTTTAACAGGAATTATGTTTTTGATTCCTTACTTAATTGTACTTTTATCAAAAATATCTCTTTTAAGCTCAAGCAAGCTAAAAAAATGGAGGAAGTATGTTATTATATTTATCTTAACTCTTGAAGGATTATTTATATCTAATGCAGGGTTATTAACGTGTACATTAATAGCAGCACCTATTTTATTACTTTATGAAATAAGTATTTGGATTGTTTATTTTATAGAAAAAAGAAAAGAAATTATTAAGTAAGTTTTAGAAAATTTAATACTGGAGGTCGTAGTATGTGTTTAGCAGTTCCAGGAAAGGTTTTAAGTATAGTCGATCATAAAGGAGTTGTGGAAGTAGGGAATATGAAGCGTGAAGTTTTCATGCATCTTGTACCTGATGTAAAAATAGGAGAATATGTTCTTGTCCATGCTGGATGTGCTATCCAAGTTGTAGACGAAGCAGAGGCAATGATAACATTAGATTTATTAAAGGAGCTAGCAGAGGATGAAGTTTGTTGATGAATTTAGAGATGAAATTTATGCTAAAAGTCTTGTAAAAGAACTCCAAAATATTTCAGATGAAAAAATCAACATTATGGAAGTATGCGGTACCCATACTATGTCTATATTTAGATATGGAATAAGGGATATACTGCCTAATAATATAAGGCTTATTTCAGGACCAGGATGTCCAGTTTGTGTTACTCCTCAAAGTTACATAGATAAAGCTTTGGAATTAACTTTAGCTAAAGATGTTATTATTGCAACCTTTGGAGACATGATGAAAGTGCCGGGTAAGAAAACATCTTTATTAAAGAGGAAGGCAGAGGGCGCGGATATAAGGATAGTATATTCACCTATGGATGCTATGCTACTTGCACAGAATAATCCTTTAAAAAAAGTTGTGTTTCTTTCTGTTGGGTTTGAAACAACAGCACCAATGACTGCAGTAACTGCTATGGAAGCTAAGAAAAATAATGTAAGAAATTTATTTTTTTTAACAGCGCATAAAATAGTTCCTCCTGCAATGGGTGCTCTTGTAGAAGATAAGGAATTGGGGATAGATGGTTTTTTGCTTCCGGGACATGTAAGTGCAATTATAGGTGAAAAACCGTATGAATTTTTAGGAGAAAAATATAATATTCCAGGGGTAATAACAGGTTTTGAGCCGATAGATGTACTTAAAGGATTAATTTCTTTAGTTAAAATGATCTCTAACAAAGATTATAGGATAGTAAATGAATATAAAAGAATAGTAAAACACGAAGGAAATTCTAATGCCATGGAATATTTAAATAATGCTTTTGAAATAACTGATTGCAGGTGGAGAGGTATAGGTAATATACCCAAAAGTGGGTATATATTAAATAAAGAATATGAAGATTTTGATGCTATAAAACACTTTAACATAGTATATGAGGATTATGATGGTAGTCCAGGGTGTAAATGTGGTGATATATTAAAGGGAAAAATAACTCCATTAGAATGTCCTCTTTTTAAAAAGATATGTACGCCAGATAATCCTGTAGGTTCCTGTATGGTATCTTCTGAAGGTACATGTGCGGCTTATTATAAATATAATGGTTAAATAAAGATATGCCTTAACATATAAATTGTGTCTAGGAGGTAAGTATGGAAGAAAAAATATTATTAAGTCACGGCAGTGGGGGAAAGCAGACAAATAATTTAATTAGTGATTTATTTATAAGATATTTTGATAATGAAATTATAAGTGAAATGAATGATTCTGCACAACTTATGTTAAGTAGTAATAAGATTGCTTTTACTACAGATTCATTTGTAGTTAATCCTATATTTTTTAAAGGTGGAGATATAGGAAAACTTGCTGTATATGGCACAGTAAATGATTTAGCAGTGAGTGGTGCCAAACCTCTTTATTTATCAAGTGCTTTTATAATAGAAGAAGGATTTTCAATTGAAAAGCTTGAGTCTATTGTAAAGTCAATGGCTACTGCTGCAAAAGAGGCAGGAGTAAAAATTGTAGCAGGTGATACAAAGGTAGTTGAAAAAGGTGGAGTAGATGGAGTATTTATCAATACTTCTGGTATAGGAACCATATATGAGAATACACATATAAAGGTAGATAATGCTAAAGTTGATGATGTAGTAATAGTTAATGGTACTTTAGGTGATCATGGTGCAGTTATTATGTGTGAGAGAAATGGTATAGGTATAGATGGTGAGTTGCTAAGTGATTGTGCTGCCTTAAATTCACTTGTAGATTCTATATTAGAAGTATGTCCTCATATTCATGTGCTTAGGGATGCTACAAGGGGGGGAGTCGCAGCAGTTTTAAATGAAATTGCGGATAGTAGTGGCGTTTCTATAGAACTAGAAGAAAGTTCTATTCCTGTAAGAGAGGAAGTAAAAGGTGTCTGTGAACTGTTAGGTCTTGACCCATTATATATAGCTAATGAGGGTAAAATATGTTGTTTCGTACCTAGAGAATATGCAGAACAGGTAATAACACAAATGAAAAAACATCCTCTTGGATCAGAAGCGGCTATAATTGGAAAGGTTGTAGAATCAGAAGCACATAAGGTTTACCTAAAAACAATAATAGGTGGAAAAAGGATTGTGGACATGCCGTCGGGAATACAACTTCCAAGGATATGTTAAATTGAAGTGAATTGTAAAAACATTGCATCTTTATTAACTCAATTTAAAACTAAATAAGAGTAATGATATAAAAAAGAGAGTGAGTTTCATCAACACTCTCTTTTGATTTATTTACTCTCATTTCACAAAGTAGAATCTAGCTAAAATTGAGTAGATTCGATGCTTGTTCAGCTTTATTTATTACGATTTTACAAAGTGAAATCTGACTAAATTCAATACTTTTAATGTATATTTAATTTCATTTTTATTAAATTATTTTGCAAAGTTTATATTTATTTCAGTATGTTTTAAGGCATTCCTAAGCTTCAAAAATTCTATCTCTAGTGCATCAATCATATCTTCATATTTCATTTTTTCAGCACTATCCTTAGCATTGCTCAATAAGTCTCCGAGTTCTTGCATTCTAACATCAATTTCTAGAATTCTTTTCATTGCATCATAGCAATTCACAATATCACCTCTCTTAAAGATTTTAAGAATAATGATGAAGATAGTTCTTTTCTAAAATATATGCTGATACAGAGAAAAACATAACTTTAGTAATATGGTTGACTTTTGTACAAATGATATCATGGAAAAAATTTTATTACTTAGGACTTGAGATTTAGCAATTTAAAACGGTAGACATAAAAAGTTTATAAGTGTAAAATATAATATTAGTCAAAGTAGGAAAGAGAGGATTGATTATACATGAATGGTACTTGGATAGAGGTAAAGGTAGTAACAAAAAGTGAGGCCCTAGAACCTATTTCAGGAATTTTTTACGCTTTAGATTGCAAAGGTGTTGCAATAGAAGATCCAAATGATATTTTAGGGAGAGAACAAGGACCACTTACGTGGGATTTTGCAGATATAAATATTCTTGAACATAAAGGAAATGCTGCAGTAGTTAAGGCGTATTTCTCAAAGGAAGATAATATTGATGAAGTTATAAATTATGTTGAAGAAAAGATAAAGGAACTTAAAGATATTGGAATAAATGTTGGTGAGGGTAAGGTTGTTAGAACTGAAATGCATGAAGAAGATTGGGCAAATAATTGGAAAAAATACTATAAGCCAACAAAAGTGGGAAACAGAATAGTTATAAAGCCGATCTGGGAAGCTTACGTAGAAAGTGATGAAGAATTAGTAGTTGAATTAGATCCAGGAATGGCTTTTGGTACAGGAAACCATGAGACTACTAGAATGTGTGTTGAAGCTTTAGAAAAGTATGTAAAGGCAGATACAACAGTATTTGACATAGGTACTGGCTCAGGAATACTTGCTATAGTTGCATCAAAGCTTGGAGCTAAACACGTAGTTGGTGTTGACCTAGATCCAGTAGCAGTGGATTCAGCAAAAGAAAATGTAGAATTTAACAAGTTAGATAATATAGAAATATTAGAAGGAAACTTATTAGATGTAGTTAACGGTAAGGCTGATATAGTTGTTGCTAATATTATTGCAGAAATTATATGTATATTAACAGATGATGTTAAGAAGGTTTTAAATAAAGAAGGATTATTTATAACGTCTGGTATAATTCATGATAGAAGACAAATGGTTATAGATAAGCTTCAAGGAAGTGGATTTGAGGTTGTAGAAGTAAATATGGACGGAGAATGGAACTGCATAGTGGCAAAGCTTAGCTAATAAAAGTTAATTTATTGTTCAAAAAGAAAGCTTTTTAATGCATATCTGAGATGTATTTTTTGTTAAAGATATAAGTACATATATGAGGAGAGTAAAAAATGTATAAGTTTTTCACACCATCAGATTTGTTTAGTGACACTCACGCAACAATTGTTGGAGATGATGTTAAACATATATATAAAGTGTTAAGAATAGAAATTGGTGAAAAAGTAATTGTAAATAACCTACAGGGGACAGAGTACCTTGGTGAGATTGAGGAAGTAAATAAACAACAGGTAAATATAAAGCTTTTACAGAAGCTAGAAATAAATAATGAAAGCCCTTTAGAGATTTATCTTTTTCAAGGACTTCCAAAGTCAGCAAAGATGGATTTGATAGTTCAGAAAGGTACTGAACTTGGTATTAAGGAAATAATTCCAACTATAACTTCAAGAGTGGACGTAAAATTAAAAGGAGAATTTAAAAAGTTGGATAGACTTCAAAGAATTGCACTTGAGGCTTGCAAACAATGTAAGAGAACCTTAATTCCAGAGGTTAAAGAGCCAGTAGAGTTTAAAGAAATGATGGAAGTTCTAATGGAAATGGATCTTGTAGTGGTGCCATATGAAAATGCAGAAGGATATGGTATACGTAATATGGTTAGTCAGGTTAATTCTTCTAAGATTAAAAAGGCTGCTATTATTGTTGGCCCAGAAGGCGGATTTGAAGAAGAAGAAATTGAGGAACTAAGAAGTAAAGGAGCTTATATTGTAACATTAGGGCCTAGAATTTTAAGAACAGAGACAGCAGGCTTTGTTTGTGCTTCCTTACTTCAGTATGAGTTAGGAGATATAGGAGGAAAGTTTTAATGAAGGTTGCATTTGCTACGTTAGGGTGCAGAGTTAATCAATACGAATCAGAGGCAATGGCTGAGAAGTTTATAAGAGAAGGATATGATGTTGTAGATTTTGATCAGGCATCTGACGTTTATGTTATAAATACATGTACAGTAACAAATATGGGAGATAAGAAATCAAGGCAGATTGTAGGAAGGGCAAGAAGGTTAAATGCTGAAGCTATAATCGCTGTGGTTGGATGTTACTCACAGATTGCTCCAACGGAAGTTGGGGAGATAGAAGGAGTAGATGTAGTACTTGGAACAAGGAATAAGGGTGAGATTGTTTATTGGGTACATAAATCAAGAGATGAAGGAAAGAAGCAGATACAAGTGGCTCCAGTTCTAAAAAATAACCAGTTTGAGGACTTGAATATTGAAGAATACCAGGATAAAACAAGAGCCTTCTTAAAAATACAGGATGGTTGTAACAGTTTCTGTTCGTACTGTTTGATTCCATATGCAAGAGGTGCTGTATGTTCAAAAGAACCAGCAAAGGTCATAGAAGAAGTAAAGAAGCTTGCATCTCATAATTTTAAGGAAATAATACTTTCAGGTATACATACTGCATCTTATGGTGTTGATCTAGAAGAAAAGGTAACCTTAGTTGATCTTCTTGAAATGATTGAAGAGATTGATGGTATAGAAAGAGTTAGAATAGGTTCCATAGATCCAACTTTCTTTACAGAAGATGTGGTTAAGAGAATTACAAAACTTAAGAAACTTTGTCCACATTATCATTTATCTCTCCAAAGTGGTTGTGATGAAACTCTAAAGAGAATGAATAGAAAATATACCTCTGAAGATTACGAAAATATAGTTAATATTTTAAGGAATAATATAGAGGATGTATCTATTACTACAGATGTAATTGTTGGTTTCCCAGGAGAAAATGATGAAGAATTTGAAAAAACTTATGATTTTCTAAAAAAGATTAAGCTTTCAAAAATGCATGTATTTAAATACAGTCCAAGAAAAGGTACAAAGGCAGCTACAATGGAAAATCAGGTAGATGGAATTAAGAAAGAGGAAAGAAGCAAACTGCTGATAGCCCTTAATAAAAAGAATGAAAAAGAGTTTATTGAAAAAAATATAGATAGAGAGATGGATGTTCTATTTGAACAGGAGGTTTCAACTCAACCAGGACATTATGAAGGATATACCTCAAATTATATGAGAGTTATTGCATCTTTTGATTGTAATTCTGTTATAGGAAAAATATTAAAGGTTAGTTTGGTGTCAGCAGAAGAGGATTATGCTGTTGGAAAAATCATAACGTAACTAAAGATAAAGTTGTTTATCTATAAATAAAGTCATTAAATTAAATTTATAAATAGGATTATAATCTTAAAAGGAGGTGAGAATGTGGAAAACTGTATTTTTTGTAAAATCATTAAAGGGGAAATTCCATCAAAGAAGATTTATGAAGATGATAAAGTCATAGCATTTCATGATATAAGTCCTGCGGCTCCTGTTCATGTACTTGTTATTCCGAAAGAACATATAGAAAGTGCTAATTATATTACTCAAGAAAACTCAAAAGTTATAGCACATATTTTTCAAGTGATTAATAAAATAGTAGAGGAATTAAATATTTCACAAGGTGGATATCGAATAGTAAACAACTGTGGGAATGATGGAGGTCAGACTGTAAATCATTTGCATTTCCACGTATTAGGTGGAAGGGAACTTCAATGGCCACCAGGTTAAAACTCATTAAAAAATAACAGTTAAATTCTTGACAGTATAAAATGCTATATTGTATAATATAGCGTGTGTTGTTAAGCCCATAGCTGTGATATATTCAAAACAGTAATATAGCTAGCGGAGGGAGGGAAAAGGAATGTCAGAAATCAGAGTAAGAGAAAATGAATCATTAGATCAAGCACTTAGAAGATTTAAGAGACAATGTGCTAGAGCTGGTGTTCTTTCAGAAGTAAGAAAAAGAGAACACTATGAAAAACCAAGCGTAAAGAGAAAGAAGAAGTCAGAAGCTGCTAGAAAGAGAAAGTTTAAGTAAGAATTTCTTTGGAAGAAGGTTGAATAATGCCAATAAAAGAAAGACTTCAAGAAGACTGGAAGCAAGCTTTAAAGGCCAAGGACAAGTTTAAGGCCGGAACAATAAGTACTGCAAAGTCTGCGATTCTTTTAGTTGAAAAAACAGATGGAGTACAGCTTGAGGATGAACAGGTCATAGAAATTCTATCTAGAGAAGTTAAGCAAAGAAGAGAAGCTATGCTTGATTTCGAAAAGGGAAATAGACAAGATCTTGTTGATAAGGCAAAAGCTGAAATAGAGATTTTGTTAAGTTACCTTCCTCAGCAGTTAAGTGAAGAAGAGATCCTAGAATTTATCAAACAAGCAGCTATCGAAGTGGGTGCAAATAGCACTAAAGACATTGGAAAAGTTATGTCAGCAGTTAGACCTAGAATTGTAGGAAGAGCTGATGGCAAGCTTGTAAGTCAAATGGTTAAAGAATATTTAGATAAATAAAAAAGAACTCACAAAGGTGAGTTCTTTTTTTTTATTGTTGTTATTTCACGAATTGAAATCTAACTAAAGTTATAGATACACAACTTCATAATTGAAATAAGAATTTTATGAAATTTATTTAAAACTAAAATCCAAGTCCTCATTAGCATTAATAATAATTAGCATTCATAAACTAGTATGGAATAATTTTTTAGGAGAGATATTATGGAGGATAGGATAAACAAGGTAAAAGAAGGGCTTGTAGAAAAATTAGATTTACCAAAAGATGTGGTTTTGAATTTTCCCAAGATTATAATTACAGGGGATAATGAAATCACAATTGAAAATCATAAGGGTATTATTTCTTTTGAGGACAGTGAGATGAAAATAAATTCAAGGGTAGGGGCTATAATTATAAAAGGAGTAGGCCTTGAAATTCTTTTTATTGGTGGAGATACCATAACTATAGGCGGAAAGTTTAAATCTGTGGTATATGAGGGATTGGTATAGTATGGATTTGAAAAAATATAAAAAAGGTACTGTTAAAATTGAGGTTAAAGCCCTAATACCTGAAAAATTTATTAATATGCTATGGCACAGAGGAATAAAAGCAGAGAACATTCAGAGGACAGATATATCCACAGTAACTATGGATATATTGTTATCAGATTATAGAAAAATTAATGAAATTGCAAAAAGAGTAGATGCTAAGATTACAGTTATAGGTAGGAAGGGAATAGCATTTCTATTATTAAGGATAAAGAAAAAGTCTACTTTAGTATTAGGAGCAATATTATTTTTAGCTGTGCTTTTTTATCTTTCTATGTATATTTGGGGAATAGAGATTACTACCAATAAGTATGTTTCTCCATATGAAGTAAGACAACAGCTTAAATTATTAGGAATTAGTCCGGGAATTAAAAAAACAAAATTAAATGTGTATGAGCTTGAGAAGAAATTAGAAGATGGCAATGGAGAGATAATGTGGATAAGAGCAAGAATTGAAGGGTCAACCCTTAAAATAAAAGTAGAAGAAAAAATAAATCCTCCTAATATAAAAGAAAATGTTGATTCAAATAACGTTGTAGCAAAGATGGATGGTGAAGTAGTTAGAATTTATACTACTGCTGGGACTCCAGCAGTAAAACCTGGAGAAATAGTGAAGAAAGGACAAGTTCTTGTACATGGTTACGAAGGAAAGGAAGGTTTTGAATATAACGTAAACCCTGAAGGAAAAGTTTTAGCTAACACTTTCTATGAAAAAGTTATGGAACTTCAAGTTAGTGGAAAAATAAGTGAGAGAACAGGTAATAAGGATGAGGCCATTTATGTAGAGTTATGGGGAAAGAAAATTTATTTGAAAAAGCCTACAAAAAGTTTTAAAGACTATGATAAAATAGAGAATAGGGATAAAATACTAAATAAAACAACATACTATGAGATAATTTCTAAGGAAATTACTGAAAGTAGGGAAAAGAAAATAGAGAATGCTATTGATGGGCTTTATAAATCCGTTATGCTTGAGGTTGATAAACAATGTAAATTTATTAAAAAAATTGTGAATATTGAGGAATTGGGAGAAGGAAAAATAAGAATCAAAGCAGTATTTGTAATTGAACAGGATATTTCTACGAAAATATAACGGTAGATATTCTGTAAACTACCCCCCATTGTATACAAAGGTAATTGTTAAAAACTGTATCAAAGCATTTATAATACTATGCTATCCATATCCACCTTTAGAAGATGGAGAGTTTCGCATAAAATATGTTAAAATATATAATAAACTTTAAGTGATAATGTGAGTAACTAAAGATATACAAGTTCAATTATAACTTGTGTATCTATAAAAAAACCTTATAAGTAGGTGACAGGTTTGAGGATAAAAAGGTATTTATTGTTTAAGGAAATTAGAAAACAAAAAAGAGTATTGCTTTATATAGTAACTTTTTTTATAGCTTATATAATATTATTATCAGCTACATTAACAAAAAAATATGATTTAACAGTAGGAGATATACCGAAGTTTGATATTAAGGCACCAAGAGAAATAGTAGATGAAAATGCTACTCAAGCAAGGCAAAATGAGGAAGCAGAGAAAGTTGATAAGCAGTATACTTTAAAGACTGATGTACAGAAACAGGCAGAGGAAAATATAAAAAACTTTTTTGCAAAATTAATAAGTCTTAAAGATTCTTCTATATCTGAAAATGATAAGGTATTATCTCTTAGTAAATTGAATGTGAAACTTGATAATGATGAGTATGCTACATTACTATCATTGAGTAAGGAGCAAATAAATGAACTTTCAGGGATTGTGCTAGAAAGTATAGCAATGGTTTATACAAATGCTATTGAAGAAGATAAACAAAGTGATATACAGAATGCTAAAATTATAATAGATAATAAAATGGCTAATATTAATTACAATAGAACTATAAAGGAAATACTTAAAAATATAGGATATTCGCAGATAGCCCCTAACTTTTTTTTCGATAAGGAAAAAACTGATGAAAAAATAAAAGAGGCAAAAAGAAGTGTTCCACCTATAGTTATAAAGAAAAATCAAACTATAGTTAAAGAAGGAGAACCTGTAACAGAAAATCAACTAAAGACATTAGATGATCTTGGCCTTTTAAATGAATCTAGTTTTAACCTTATTATTTATATTAATCTAGCTTTATATATTGCCATACCATTATTTTTACAATTTTATTATATAAACAAGTTTTACAATAGTATTTATCAAGATATAAGTAAACTATTATTAATAAGTATTGTTAATCTAACGTCTTTAGTTTTAGCTAGAACATTAGCTATTATTTCACCAAACTTAATCCCATTAGCATGTGCTCCTATATTAATAACTCTTTTAATAAATTATAAAATATCATTAGTTCAGAGTCTTTTAAACTCAGTGCTAATTGCAGTTGTAGTAAACTTTAATCCTGAAATTATTATACTTTGTATAGTAAATACTATTTTAGGTGTAACATCTTTAAGAAAAATAGAACAAAGAAATGATATTCTTTATTCAACAATATTCCTAGCAGCGTTTATATCTCTTTTAACATTTGGGACAGGTATGCTATTGTCTAATAATATTATTGATATATTAATAAAGACAGGTCTTAGTGCTATTGGGTGTTTATTTTCAGGTGTATTAGCAGTAGGGCTTTTACCATTTTTTGAAAGTACATTTGATGTAGTAACTACTGTCAAACTTTTAGAATTATCTAATCCTAATAATCCACTGCTTAAGAAACTTCTAATGGAGGCACATGGAACATATCATCATTCCATGCTTGTAGCAAATTTAGCAGAAATGGCAGCAGAAGAAATAGGGGGTAATCCTGTGCTTGCGAGAATAGGAGCATATTATCATGATGTGGGGAAAACTAAAAGACCATACTTTTTTAAGGAAAATCAAGTGGGCAAAGAGAATCCACATGATAAAATTACTCCAAACCTTAGTACTTTAATTGTTTTATCACATGTAAAGGATGGTTTAGAACTAGCAAGGGAGTATAATATTCCTAAGGTAATTCAAGATATAATAGAGCAGCATCATGGAACCACTTTAGTAAAGTATTTCTATATAACTGCAAAAAATAATTCTGAAAATCCAGAAGAAATTAAGGAAGAGGATTTCAGATATCCAGGTCCAATTCCTGAAAGTAAGGAAGCAGGTATTATAATGCTTGCTGATAGTGTCGAAGCAGCAGTTAGATCTTTAAATGAACACACTAAAGGTAAGATAGAAGAAATGGTAAATAACATTATAAAGGATAAGCTTTATTCAGGGCAACTTGATAATTGTGACCTTACATTAAAGGATATAAATAAGATTAGAAGTTGTTTCTTAAAAACATTAAATGGTATATACCATAACAGAATAGAATATCCTATGGAAAGCAAAAAGTAAGTGTTAGGAAGGAGAAATCCATGATATACATCGATAATAGACAGGATAAAATACTAGTAGATGAAGATTTTGAAAAAAAAGTTGAAGAAGTTATAAGATTTGCACTTTTTGAAGAGGGAGTAAATAGAGAATGTGAGATAAGTGTAATCTTTATTGATAATAGTCAAATAAGAGAAATTAATAAAGAAACAAGGAACATAGATAAAGAAACAGATGTTTTATCATTCCCAATGTTAGATTATCCTAAGGGAAAAGTTTACAAGGATGTTTACAAAAACTACAATTTTCAGGCTTCATATATGAACGAAGGAGAACTAGTGCTTGGGGATATAGTATTATCTCTTGAAAAGACACAAGAACAAAGTAATGAGTATAGTCATTCATATTTAAGAGAAGCTTGTTATCTTGTGGTACATTCTGTTCTTCATCTTTTAGGTTATGATCATATGGAAGAGGAAGAAAAGAAAATAATGAGAGAAAGAGAGGAGGTCATATTAAACAAATTAAGTATTACTAGATAAGGTTAAATATAGGTGGGGATATGAGAGTTAGAAAATTAGTAGATAGTTTTAATTATGCAATAAATGGAATAACTCACTCTGTAAGAACCCAAAGAAATATGAAAATCCACTTTGCGGTGGCACTTATGGTTCTTACTGCTTGTTTTGTATACGACGTAAAAAAAACAGAGTTTTTAATAATTGCAGTTTCTGTAACTATGGTAATCGCTTCTGAGTTGTTTAACACAGCTATAGAAAGTGCAATCGATTTATCTACTAACTATTATCATCCTTTAGCAAAGATTGCAAAAAATGCAGCTGCAGGTGCGGTGTTAGTAACTGCTATAAATGCAATTTTAGTTGGATATATAGTTTTTTGGGATAAACTAACTAATGCTACGTATAGGATAATAGGGCAAGTTAAAGAGGCTGAGCCCTATATAATATTTATAGCTTTTGTTATGGTATGTATTGTTACCATAATAGTTAAAGCGTTTTTTGGAGAAGGTACTCCTTTAAAAGGTGGAATGCCAAGTGGGCATAGTGCATTATCTTTTTCGCTAGCAACAACTATATCCTTAATAACAGAAGAACCAATTTGCATCATGCTTAGTTATCTTATGGCTATTATTACTGCGCAAAGTAGAGTAGACTCGGAAGTACACAGTGTGTGGGAAGTAGTAGTGGGAGCTATTTTGGGCACATTGCTCACAATAGTTGTATTTAAAATATTCAGTAGGTAATTATTAAGAGCTGTACTTGTAAATAATATAAATAGTGCTATAATTTATATGCATTAAAAAGTTTGGGGGTTATAATATGTATGATAAACTCATAGAAGCAGCTATTCAAGCTAGAGAAAATGCTTATGCCCCTTATTCAAATTTTATGGTGGGTGCAGCAGTATTATGTGAAAATGGAAAAATATTTTCAGGCTGTAACATAGAGAATGCTTCTTTTGGAGCAACTAATTGTGCTGAGAGAACAGCTATATTTAAGGCTGTTTCAGAAGGATGTAGAACAATAAAGTCAGTAGCAGTTATAGGTGACCCAAATAATTTTACTTTTCCATGTGGTATCTGTAGGCAAGTAATTGCTGAGTTTGCCGAAAATGGAGATATAAAGATATTTATTGTTAAGAATAAAAAAGAATTTATAGTAAAAACCTTAGATGAGGTACTGCCAGGAGTTTTTTCAAAAAAAGACTTATTGATGCAGGATTAAGGAGGATAAATGTTTAAATCAGGATACGTAACTATTGTAGGAAGACCTAATGTAGGAAAATCAACACTATTAAATTTATTAATGGGAGAAAAGCTATCTATAGTTTCGAATAAACCACAGACTACAAGAAACAATATACAGACTATATTAACTGGAGAAGAATATCAAATAGTTTTTGTAGATACTCCAGGAATGCATAAACCTAAACATAAACTTGGAGAATATATGGTATCCTCAGCTAGAGAATCTGTTAAAGATGTAGACTTAGTTCTTTTCTTAACCACACCTGAAGTAGAGTTAGGAAGAGGAGATAGTTTTATATTAGAGCAGCTTAAAAATCAAAAGGCGCCTGTATTCTTAGTAGTAAATAAAATAGATGAAAACACATCTGAAAGAGTAGCAGAAACACTTAAAAATTATGCCGAAGAAATGGAGTTTGCTGAAATAATACCAATTTCAGCTATGAAAGAAAAGAATACTGATACTTTATTAAAGCTTATGATAGACTATCTTCCAGAAGGACCTAAATATTTTCCAGATGAAATGATTACAGATGTTCAAGAAAGATTTGTTATATCTGAAATAGTGAGAGAAAAAGCTCTTAGAACATTAAGTCAAGAAGTCCCTCATGGGATTGCTGTTGATATAATTCAGATGAAGCAAAATGAAAAAGGATTATACAATATTGAAGTAGATTTAATTTGTGAAAAGGATTCTCATAAGGGAATTATAATAGGGAAAAATGGTCAGACTTTAAAGCGTATAGGGGAAAGATCCAGATATGATATTGAGAAATTTTTGCGTTCCAAGGTAAATATAAAAATTTGGGTTAAGGTTAGAAAAGAATGGAGAGATAATCCACTGTTCTTAAAGGAATTAGGATACAAGAAAAAATAGCATAAGGGGCTGATTTTCTGTCAATCTTTCAAACTAATGGAGTAGTTATAAAAACACAAGATTTTAAGGAAAATGATAAGCTGGTATGGATTTTTACGGAAAATATTGGTAAAATAACAGCAGTAGCTAAGGGGGCAAAAAAGAGCAGAAGTAAATTTCTTTCAATTACATTGCCTCTTTGTTTCGGTGAATATGTGCTTTTTAAAGGAAAAAATCTCTATACTCTTTCAGAGGGAAAGATAACTAATTCTTTTCAAGGATTGTTAAATAACCTTGAAAAGCTTACTTACTCCTCATATATTTGTGAACTTATAGACATATGTCTTCAAGATGAAGAAAGCAATAGGTTTTTGTTTAAAGAGTTTATTACATGCCTGTATCTTCTAAACACTGATGCGCTAGATTACGAAATCCTAATAAGAAGTTTTGAACTTAAACTTTTAAAAGCAACAGGTTATGGGTTGAATTTTGATACTTGTGTATTTTGCATGAAAAAGTTATCGTCAACAAATTACATAAATTTATTCTACTACGGTGGAGTTTGTGAGGAGTGTCCAAAGGAACATGGCGTATATGTTTCCAAAGGTGCATATAATGCTTTGAGGTTTTTAAATCAAACCCCTATGGATAAAGTTTATAGACTTAATGTTTCAAGAGAAATTAAAGATGAAATATATAGGGTTACTTCTTCTATTATTTCTTTAAATTACTCAAAAAAGCCTAAGAGTTTAGAAATGCTAAATTATATTAAGGAGTGAGGAATATGAGTGAAATCTCATTAGAAAAGGTTGATCAAGTAAGAGATAGGACTGGTGTAGGATATGCTGAAGCAAAGCTTGCTTTAGAAGTAAATGGAGGAGATGTTTTAGAAGCTTTAATTTATATTGAAAATATAAAAAGAAGTAATGAAGATAAAACACATGCTTGGAAAAAGTTTAAAGGTGAAAGTTCCTCCACAAAATATGAAACTCTTGAAGAATTCAAGCTCTGGCTTAATGAATTAATAAAAAAGGGAAATGTGTCAAGAGTTAAGATAAAAAGAGAAGATAAAGTTATAATTGATATTCCTGTCAATGCTGGTATTGCAGCAGGGGTGATAGCTATAATTATGCCTCAGCTGTTAGCTATAGGTATTATAACTGCTATAGCTACAAAATTAACGGTAGAAATAACTAAAGATGATGGTTCTATTGAAGTTGTTAATAAGATGGTTAAAGAAACTGTCAGTGATGTTAAGGATAAAGCTGTAGATCTTGCAGGAACAGTAAGGGAGAAAATAAATTCAGTAAAAGATGAAGTTTTTCAAAAGAATTCATCAAAGTCAGTTAAAGTGGATGATAATTCACCTGTTTATACCTATACAGTGAAATTTGATGAAGTTGAAAAGGATAAGTAATTCTTAGAAAAACACAATAATTTAGTAAAGATTAAAAGTAAATGAGGGATATTCTAGAAATTTTAGATATTATTCAGAAAATTCTGGATAGTAAAACTTGAATATAGTGATATAATTGTATATATCACGTGGAAAAATATGGTATAATCAATTGCATAAAGTATATATTATGTAATTGATTATATATGATTACAGGAATATTCCTCTTACCTTTTAGAAAGAGGGGAAAGATATTGAAGCTAACACCACGGCAGGAAGAGATAATTAGGTTAGTAAAAGAAGGACAGCCTGTTACATCAGAAGCTTTAGCATCAAAGCTTGGAGTGACAAGAGCAGCTTTAAGACCAGATTTAGCAATTTTAACAATGATAGGAATTTTAGATGCACGACCAAAAGTTGGATATATTTATTCAGAGAATCCTTCTAGAGGATTATTGTATGATTATATAACTAACATTAAAGTTAAGGATATAATGGGAAAACCAGTTTTTGTAGATGAAGAAACAATGGTATATGATGCTATAGTATACCTTTTCTTAAATGATGTTGGAACTCTTTTTGTACAAAGTGATGGCTATCTTATTGGTGTAGTATCAAGAAAAGATTTTTTAAAGATTGCAATAGGGGGAACAGATATACACAAGGTGCCAGTGGGTATTATTATGACGAGAATGCCCAATATAATATGTGTTCAAAGAGAAGAAAGTGCGTATGATGTAGCTAGAAAAATAATAGAGCATGAAATTGACTCCTTGCCTGTAGTAGAAAAAGTTGTAGATGATGAAGGGAAAGAACAATATAAAATAGTTGGAAAGATATCAAAAACAAATATAACTAAATTATTTGTAAAACTTGAAAATGAGTAGTAAGTTATTTCAATGGGTATAAAATTCTGAATGGTATAAATTGTGAAAAAAGGGTATATAAAACAATTGTAGGAAAGAAATATAAATGCTTCTGTCAAATACAAAAAAGCAAGCTTACGGGACCTAAATCCCGTTTGTATATATTAATCTTACTATAAATAGTATTGAACGGAGGAGTATTGAGATGGAGAATAAAAAGTATGTGTACCTTTTTAAAGAGGGCAATGCATCCATGAAAAATTTATTGGGAGGTAAAGGAGCTAATTTAGCTGAAATGACTAACCTAGGGATACCAGTTCCTCAAGGATTTACTGTTACGACTGAGGCCTGTAATAAGTACTATGAAGATGGAAGGAAAATTGCTCCAGAGGTTATTCGTCAAATTGAAGAAAAAATGGCTGAATTAGAAGGGATTTCTGGAAAAAAATTTGGTAGCCTTGAAAATCCATTACTTGTTTCTGTAAGATCAGGGGCAAGAGCTTCAATGCCTGGTATGATGGACACAATACTAAATCTTGGATTGAATGATGCTACTGTTGAAGCTATGGTCAAATTAACCAACAATCCAAGATTTGCGTATGATTCATATAGAAGATTTATTCAAATGTTTTCAGATGTTGTTATGGATATAGAGAAAAGATTATTTGAGAACAAACTAGATGATATGAAGGAAGCAAAAGGGGTTAAATTTGATACTGAACTTAATGCTGATGACTTAAAGAAGTTAGTTCGAGAATTTAAAGCTCTTTATAAGAAAGAAAAAGGTAAGGAATTTCCACAAGATCCTAAGACTCAGTTAATTGAATCAGTTACAGCAGTATTCAGATCATGGGATAATCCAAGAGCTATTGTTTATAGAAGGTTAAATGATATTCCAGGTAGTTGGGGAACTGCAGTAAATGTTCAAGAAATGGTATTTGGTAATAAAGGAGAAACTTCCGGTACAGGAGTTGCTTTCTCAAGAAACCCAGCTAATGGTGAAAAAGCAATTTATGGTGAATATCTAATGAATGCACAAGGTGAGGATGTTGTTGCAGGTATAAGAACTCCTCAACCAATTGATAAGTTAAAAGAGCAAAATGCTGAAATTTACAAGCAATTTGAAGATATTGTAAATACTCTTGAAAACCACTACAGAGATATGCAGGACATGGAATTCACTATTGAAGAAGGAAAATTATATTTCTTGCAAACTAGAAATGGTAAGAGAACAGCTCAAGCCGCTTTAAAGATAGCTGTTAACTTAGTAGAAGAAGATATGTTGACTAAGGAGGAAGCTATACTAAAGGTTGAGCCAAAGCAGCTAGATACATTGCTTCATCCAGCATTTGATTCTAATGAGCTTAAGAAGGCTAATCCAGTGGCAAAAGGACTTCCAGCTTCTCCGGGAGCAGCTTGTGGCAAGATAGCATTTACTGCTGAAGAAGCAAAGGAAAGAGCAGAAAATGGTGAGAAAGTAGTTCTTGTAAGATTAGAAACTTCGCCAGAAGATATAGAAGGAATGGTTGCTGCCGAAGGTATATTAACTGTTAGAGGGGGTATGACTTCTCATGCAGCAGTTGTTGCTAGAGGTATGGGAACTTGCTGTGTTGCAGGTTGTGGAGAATTAAAGGTTAATGAAGAAGCTAAGACGTTACAAGTTGCAGGAAAGACATTAACTTCAAATGACTGGATTTCAATAGAAGGTTCCACTGGTAATGTGTATGCAGGAGCAATTAAGACTGTAGCACCAGAGATTAGTGGATACTTTGCTACATTTATGTCTTGGGCAGATGAGATTAGAAAGCTTAAAGTTAGAACAAACGCTGATACTCCAAGAGATGCAAAACAAGCAGTTGAGTTTGGAGCAGAAGGTATAGGATTATGTAGAACAGAGCATATGTTCTTTGCTGAAGATAGAATTTCAGCAGTTAGAGAAATGATAGTTGCTAAGACTGAAGAGCAAAGAAGAAAAGCTCTTGATAAGCTATTGCCAATGCAAAGAGAAGATTTCATAGGTATTTATGAGGCTCTAGAAGATAGACCAACAACTATAAGATTCCTAGATCCACCACTACATGAATTCTTACCAACAGAGGCTGAAGATATAGAAACCCTTGCAAAGGAAATGAGATTGACTTCTGAGGAATTAAAGTCAACTATAGAATATTTACATGAATTTAACCCAATGATGGGACATAGAGGATGTCGTCTTGCAGTTTCATATCCAGAAATTGCAGAAATGCAAACAAGAGCTGTAATAGAAGCTGCTATACACGTAAGAGAAAGAAAGGGCTATAATATAGTTCCAGAAATTATGATTCCTCTAATTGGAGAGATAAAAGAATTAAAATTTGTTAAGGATGTTGTTGTTGAAACTGCTAAGAGTGTAATGGCTGAGAAAGGTATAGAAATACCATTCAAAGTTGGTACAATGATTGAAATACCAAGAGCTGCACTAACTGCAGATGATATAGCTAAGGAAGCAGAATTCTTCTCATTTGGTACAAATGACTTAACTCAAATGACTTTTGGATTCTCAAGAGATGATGCAGCTAAGTTCTTAAAAGACTACTACGAAAAGAAAATCTACGAACAGGATCCATTCGCTAAGCTTGACCAGATTGGTGTTGGTTCATTAATGAAGATAGCTTGTGAAAAGGGTAAAGCGGTAAGACCAGATATTAAATTAGGTATTTGTGGAGAGCACGGAGGAGATCCATCATCAGTTGAGTTCTGTCATAACTTAGGATTAGATTATGTTTCCTGTTCACCATTTAGAGTACCACTTGCAAGACTTGCAGCAGCTCAAGCACAAGTTAAAAATAAGAGATAGTGATAAAATAAAACTGATCTGATATCGAGCCAGCTCAGTTTTAGCCAGATTTCACTTTGTGAAGTCGCAGTAAATAAAACCCCTGGGAGACCGGGGGCTTTATATCTTTATTTCATAATCCTTTTTTAAGTATTTGACTAATTCACATACAAACTGAAGGTGATAATCTGTTTTATCTATAGCCTTTTCTAATAGTCTGTAGAAAGAGTTTTTATTACATTTTTTTATATTATTATAATAGTCTTTAGAGATTCGCCAGTATTTTTGAGGAAAAGCAAGATAAACTAAAATATACTTTAAATCATCTGAAGTAAGGGGATTAATTTCACAATAACTTTTTAAACAGTTTACTGCAACTTCTACATTCCATTTAGTATTGTCTCTTTTTAATAACCTTCTTAAAAAATAACCGATATCATGAGCTGCATAGTCATAACAGCACTTGTCAAAATCAATAACCCATAGTAATCCTTTATCGTCGAAGATAATATTTTTATTTACATAATCACCATGACATAGAGAAGTCGATAGGTTATTAGTATTTATAGTTGAAGATACATCTATTGAAAGTTGTGCAAGTTGAAGGTTTTTATCAAAGTTTGTTAGAAAAAGTTTTGAGAATTTATCCTTGTGTATATATGCAGCATTAGAGCAAGTTAAAAGTTTTTGAAAGTGTTTAGTAGTGGATATGTATATATCGTCATATCCTTTTTTTATACTGCTTCCAGGTATGGGGGTGAATTTTTTTGAAACCTTGTGCATTTTAGCGAGATTTTTAGATGAATCAATAATATTCTTTATATTGTCATAGTTACATTTCTCTCCTTCAACCCAAGGCGTTAATATAAAGAGCATATTACTATATTTAACAAATCTACTCTTATTTAATGTGGGTAAAAATCTTGGAACATTAATTCCATTTCTATAAAGCCACTCCATAGCTGAATATACAAAAAGTAAGTCTCCCTCATTATAGTAGACTTTTTTTAAACAGAAAGTTTTATCTTTAGCATCAACTCTGTAAACTGCTCTTTGTTTATCGGTATTTTTAATTTTTATTTGTTTTACGGAGGCATTGTTTAGATTGAAATGGGGTAGTACATTTATTTTTATGTTAGTTTCAGAAAGGGACTCAGTTTGTATGGCGTGTATTTCATAGGGCATATTATCCTCCTTAGCATAGTATTTCTTATTATAAAGATATTATAAAAACTATTACAATATACTCACATAAAGAAAAATAAGTATAGGTAAGTTATATTTTTTATTTAATTAATAAAAAAAGTAATAGTTTGATTAAAAATGCAAATTATAATTAGTAGCATAATTCGAAAGGATTTTAAGAAAAAGTATAGAATATTAATAAGGAGGTGAGTTTATGACGGTAAGAGAAAAAATTGAGCAATTTGAAAGGTTGACATTGATAAAAGGAGCAGCTTTATCATCTCAGACAAAAGGGCGAGAAAAAGAAGAAATATTAGACGATTTGAGAACTTGCTATATGGTAGATAGAGATAGGATATTACATTGCAAGTCTTTTAGAAGATTAAAGCACAAAACTCAAGTTTATATCAAAACTTTCGGTGATCATTACAGAACAAGATTAACTCACACCTTAGAGGTTTCACAAGTGGCAAGAACTATAGCAGTAGGTATAGGTTTAAATGAATACTTAGTTGAAGCAGTAGCATTGGCTCATGATTTAGGGCATGTGGCTTTTTCTCACGTTGGAGAAGAGGTATTAGATAAATTTTTATCTCAAGGATTTAAACATAATGAGCAGAGTGTAAGAGTAGTTAAAACACTTGAAAACGGAGGGAAAGGATTAAATCTAACATATGAAGTGTTAGATGGAATACTTTATCATAGCGGTTTTGCAAATGGTATAGCTAATGCACAGACTTTGGAAGGTCAAGTAGTTAGGTATAGTGATAAAATTGCGTATGTAAATCATGATATAGATGATTCGATAAGAGCAGGTTTATTAAAACAAGAAGAACTTCCAAAGGATATTTTAAAAGTTTTAGGAAGAACTAACAGTAAAAGAATTAATACTTTAGTTAGGGACATTGTAGAAACAACATCATATAATATAAAAAAAAATATTTATAAGGTTTGCTTAAGCGAAGATATAGGTAAGGCTTTAGAAAACCTTAGAGATTTTATGTTCAAAAAAGTTTATCTTGGAGAAAGATTAAGGGTAGAAAGGGATAAGGCAAAGTTTGTACTTAGTCATGTTATAGAACATTATATGAAATATCCTGAGGAAATGCCTGAAATGTATAAAATTATAGTAGAGGGAGAAGGATTAGAAAGGGCAGTAGCGGATTATGTAGCAGGTATGAGTGATGACTATTGCCTTAATACTTTTAATAGGCTCTATATGCCCAAATTTGTAATATATTAATAATTTTAGGAATAATTTTTAAATTATATCTAAAAATAAATGTTGAGAGTTAATACCTAGAAGAAGGAATTTAGAAAAAAGTAAAGAATAAATAATTTATAAACAAAAATAGATTTATTTACAAAAAGTTTAAAAAATATAGAATAAAAAGAAGGAATTTAGTATCTCATGTCGAATATTTTTTACTTGACGAAATTTATTTAGTAAGGTGGGGAATTTTCCTTGCAAATTCCAGAGGAACTTTTAGAAAAAATAAAAGAGCAAAATGATATAGTAGACATAGTATCTGAAAAGGTGAGATTAAAAAGATCTGGGAAGTATTACATGGGTCTTTGTCCTTTTCATCATGAAAAGTCCTCTTCCTTTACAGTAACTCAAGATAAGCAGATATACAAATGTTTTGGCTGCGGTGAGGCTGGAAATGTAATAACTTTTGTGATGAAGACAAAAAATATTTCTTTTTATGAAGCAGTAAAATATCTTGCTGAGCGTGCAAACATTCCTTTGGATTTAGGCAGTGGAAAAAAGAGCAAGATTACAGAAAGGAAAGAACAACTTTACAAGATAAATACTGATGCAGCACGGTTTTTCTTTAATAACCTATATAAAAGTAAAGCTGCTAGTGAGTACTTTTTAAGGAGAGGAATAACAGAATCCACTATTAGGAAGTTTGGTCTTGGATATTCTATTGATAGTTGGAATGCACTGCTAAATCATTTAAAAACTAAAGGATACACCCAAGATATCATATTAGATGCAGGACTTATATTAAAAAATGAGAAAGGCAATATTTATGATAGATTTAGAAATAGGGTGATGTTTCCTGTCTTTGATTATAAGGGGAAGGTTATGGGGTTTGGAGGAAGAGTACTTGATGACTCTAAACCAAAGTATTTAAATTCTCCTGAAACATTAATATTTCAGAAGGGTACCAATCTATATGGTTTAAATTTTGCCATAAAAAACGGCTTGCCGGAAAAGTACTTTATAATAGTAGAAGGATATATGGATTGTATATCACTTCATCAATTTGGAATTACTAACGTAGTTGCTTCCCTAGGAACAGCACTTACAATTAATCAAGCAAGGCTTTTAAAACGGTATGCAGATAAAGTGATAATTTCTTATGATGCTGATCTTGCAGGACAAAAAGCAACTATAAGAGGTTTAGAAATCCTAAGAAATGCAGGGTTTGATGTTCGAGTTTTAACAGTTCCTGAAGGGAAGGATCCTGATGAATATATTAGAAGTAATGGTAAGGAAGCATTTATTAGGCTAATAGATTTAGCACAGCAACTTATCGACTATCGTTTAAGTAAAGCAAAGGATGATATTGACTTTTCAAATAATGAAAAATTAATAGAGTATGGAGAAAGAGTTACAGAGGTTTTAGCAAATCTAAACCCAGTTGAAAAAGATGTTTATGTTAGAAAGATAGCAGAAGAGACAGGTATAAGAGAACAGGCACTTTATGATCTTTTGGCAAATAAGATGACAAAAAGCAACGAGGATTACAAATATGTGAATAATAAGGAAGAAAATGGAACAAAATTATATGTAGAACCTGCTTATCTAAAAGCAGAACGGAGTTTAATCAAATTGATGATTAACAGTGAATTCTATGCCTATATTATTGAGCATATAAGTAAAGAGAATTTAATCTTAGAATCACACAGAAAGCTTTATACTATCATCAATGAGCTTATAAATGAAGGAAAAGAAGAGTTAGAAAAAAGTGTAGAGCTAAGATGTGATGATGCAGAGAGCTTAAAGGAATGGATATATATCAAAGAGTTAGATATTGTTAATAAAAGCTCTGATATAGAAGTGCTTATAAAAGATTACATATACCAACTTAAAAAACATAATCTTGAGAAGAAAAAAAAGGAGTTAATTTACAATCTGAAGATGTGTGAGGAAAAAGGTATGTTTCAAGAGTCATTAAAGCTTGCAAAAGAAGCAAAAGAGATAGATGACAAACTAAAAAGATTAAAAAGAGGTTAGGTTGGAAATAGCGGAAGGAGGCATGAATATGGAAAATAATGAAAAATCACCAAAAGGTAAAGTACAGAAAGATAAAGTTGCCGTAAAAGGTGATGTAAAAGGTGATTTAAAAGATAAGAATGCTAAAATGGCAATAGTTAAAAAACTAATTGAAAAGGGAAAGAAGAGTGGAACATTAACATATAAGGAAATAATGGATGAGTTAGATGAAATAGATTTAAGTCCTGAACAAATAGAAAAAATATATGAGGTTCTTGAATCTATGGGAATTGAAGTTATAGGTGATATGGCTGATGCAGATGCCGTAGAAGAAGACTTAGATCTTTCAATTCCAGAAGGTATAGCAATTGATGATCCAGTTAGAATGTACTTAAAAGAAATAGGAAAGGTTCCGCTATTGTCCTCAGATGAAGAAATAGAGTTAGCTCAAAAAATTGAAGAAGGAAGTCAGTATGCTAAAAAGAAACTTGCTGAAGCAAATCTAAGACTTGTAGTAAGTATAGCTAAGAGATATGTAGGAAGAGGGATGCTTTTCTTAGATTTAATTCAAGAAGGAAATCTTGGTCTTATAAAAGCTGTAGAGAAGTTTGATTATAGAAAGGGCTATAAGTTCTCTACATATGCAACATGGTGGATAAGACAGGCGATAACAAGAGCTATAGCAGACCAAGCAAGAACTATTAGAATACCTGTTCATATGGTTGAAACCATTAATAAGCTTATAAGGGTTCAAAGACAATTATTACAAGAGCTTGGAAGAGATCCATCTCCAGAAGAATTATCAAAGCATATGGATATGCCTGTCGATAAAGTAAGAGAAATTTTAAAGATAGCTCAAGAACCAGTTTCACTTGAGACTCCAATCGGTGAAGAGGAAGATAGCCATCTTGGTGACTTTATACCTGATGATGAAGCACCAGCACCTGCAGAAGCTGCTGCTTTTACTATGCTTAAGGAACAGCTTATAAATGTACTCGATACATTAACTCCAAGAGAAGAAAAAGTTCTAAGATTAAGATTTGGTCTTGATGATGGAAGAGCAAGAACTCTTGAAGAAGTAGGTAAGGAATTTAATGTTACAAGAGAGAGAATAAGACAGATAGAAGCAAAGGCTCTAAGAAAGCTTAGACATCCAAGCAGAAGTAAAAAGTTAAAGGATTATTTAGATTAGCACCTATTTTAGGTGCTATTTTTTTACTCTTTAGGAAATTATAAAATTGAAGAATTGTGAATAACTTGAAAATATAATGTAGGACAGCTAGTTTAATTATGACACCTAAAGAGTAAAAAATAAAATATAGTTCGCCTGCCAATTTTTCCTCACATGTGTTCGGAAAGGCAGATACGTAAAAAAATCGACAGCTCCACAGTCGCCTTGGCGATTTTTTTATCTGCTTGAAATCTGACTCAAATTATAGATATACAACTTTATAATTGAGTTAAGAATTTTAGGAAAAGTATTGAGTACCGAGACTTTTCTCTAAAATTCAGTAATGATTGAAGTGTATATCTTTAATTAGGTTAGATGTCGATTAAATTCTATTAATAAAGTTTGATTTATAGTCTTATATGGTTTTATATGGTTTAACTGGATGTTAAATACATGAAAACTATGATATAATGACTTCGAGGTGATATTAGATGCAAGAATATAAGACTAGAAAAGGTATATCAATATATGCGCTTTTAGCCTTCGTAGTTTTAGGGAATGGAATACTATATTTCCTTACATTTTTTTTAAACTCTTATATAGAAGTTAGCTTAATAAAAATATTTATGGTTGTTTTTTCTGTTTACTGCTTAATTTATGTATTAAGAGTGGTTAGTTTAGTATATATAATAAGAGAAGATGGGTTTGAAATAAGTAGTCTTTGGGGATTTAATAAGATTTTAATTCCTTTTAACGAAGTTAACGGATATAATATACAAATAGGTAAAATTAACGGGTTAAGGCTTTCTGGATTTGGAAAGACACAATACTGCTTTGGGAGATCAGTTATAGAAAATGTTGGGATAACACATATGTTTGTTACATCTAATAAACAAGTAATATATATTCATACAGAAAATATGAGTTATGGTATTTCGCCAGAAAAAGTAGAAGAATTTGAGGATTTTCTTATAAGAAAAGGTTATGAAAAAGGTGATTTTAAGATAAAGATAAATAGAAATAGGGATTTATTTAAGAAAAGAAGCTTTTTTATTCCTTTTATAATAGTAACCTTAATAATATTATTGATAACATTAAATCCACTTATATTGTACTTAATGAATAAGTTACCATCAAAAATGCCGTTGTTTTTTGATGCAACCTTTAAACCTATAATATTTGGAACTGGAAAGCAATTTGCCTTTAAGCAGATGACTTATGGAGTATTAAATATGATTATATTGATTTGTATGCATTATGCAGCATACTTTTGTGCAAAATATGATAAGCGTTCAGCATACAAGTATATTTATATTTCACTAATAACAGCAATTACGTTTTTATTAATTCAATTAAGAATATTAAACTTATATTTATAGAAATGGTGATAAAATGGACTTAAGCATAAGATTAAAAATGATAGTTAATCAAGTAGATGAATGTAATAGTATAGTGGATGTAGGAACTGATCATGGATATGTACCTATATACCTAGTTAAGAATCATATATGTAAAAAGGGTGTGGCCTCTGACATAAATAATGGACCTATAGAAAAGGCTCAAATAAACGTAACCTTTGAGGGGTTAAAGGATAAAATAAGTTGTAGATTAGGTCCGGGACTTAAAACGGTAGAAAAAGGAGAAGTAGAAGGGGTTATAATAGCTGGAATGGGTGGAAACCTAACCAGAGATATTCTTCTTGAAGATTGGGAAAAAGTAAGAGAGTATAAATTTTTAATACTTCAACCAGCACAAAATCCAGAAGTTCTAAGAGAATTTCTTTATAATAGTGAATTTGAAATTCTTGATGAGGATTTATGTTTTGAAGATAATAAATTCTATGAGTTATTTAAGGTTAAATATAGTATGAATTCATATAAAATTAAAATTGATAGCGAATTAGATTATGAAGTAAGTCAAATATTAAGAAAAAAACATCATCCACTTTTAAGTAAATTTATTGAAAATAAAATTGAAAAGTATGAAAATATAGCAGAATATATAAAAGAAAATACAGAGTCTGCTAGATTAAGAAAATCACAAGTTGTAGATAAAATTAAAAGGCTCAAGGAGATGATGTAATGAAGGTACGAGATATAGCATCGCTAATGGAAAGTATAGCTCCCTTGGAGCTTAAGGAAAGTTTTGATAATGTTGGATTAATGGTTGGAGATATGGAGTCTACTGTTTCAAAAGTTTTGATTGCTTTAGACTGCACTCTTCAAGTTATTGAGGAGGCAAAGAAGGAAAAGGTAGAACTTATAATTACTCATCATCCACTACTCTTTAGAAAGCCTTCATCTATAACTACTGATACTTTATTAGGTAAGAAAATTATAGAATTAATTAAAAGTGATATAAATCTTTATAGTGCGCATACAAATCTTGATTCTATAAAAGAAGGAATGAATGATACAATTGTAAGACTTTTAGGCTTTAGTTCAGATAAGATAATTGAACTTTCAAAACAAAGAGGATATGAAAACTCAGGGTTAGGTAGAATAATATCTGTTAAAGATGGCATAGAACTTCAAAGTTTAATAAAAAGAATTAAGCAAAAGCTTGGAGTTAATTCACTAAGATATGCAGGCAAAGAGAATCAAGTAGTAAGAACAATTGCAGTAATTAATGGCAGTGGACAGGACTTCTTTGAAGTTGCTAAAAGAATGGGAGCAGATTGTATAATTACAGGAGATACAACCTACCATTTTGTTAGCGATTTTAAAGAGTTAGGTATATCTATAATTGATATTGGACATTTTAGTTCTGAATGGCCTGCACTAGTGGCTATTTCAGAAAATATTAAAGAGCAGATCAATAAATTTGATTCTCATGTTGATATTATTATTTCGAAAGCCTCCGAAGATCCATATAGTTTTGCTTAAATTTTTTATTAAATCTAAAAAACTTCAACTCAGTAAGTTATTAATTTAAAAAGACTTACTGAGTTGAAGTTTTATTTGTCTCTATTTCACTTTATCAAATAATAGCAAATAGTCCCGGCACTCAATATAAACGTGTATATCATGAGGTATATGTTAATTTATCAAGTTATATATCTATATAAAAATACTATAAACTTGTTAGATAAGATTGTTAAAATGTGGAAGTTGACTTTTTTGGTAAAAAATAGTAAAATATAGGAAACTTATATATAGTTTTGGTAAAAATAAATTTATAAGTGTAACTAGAGTTATTTATATATATTTATTTATAAAGTATAGCAAATTAATAGATTTTTTTAAAAAAGCTAAGAAGATATTGGGATGACAACCAAAATATCATACATTCATAAATTTACTTAAGATGTATGGAATGGTTATCAAAATCCCTAACTGGATACGAGGATTAAAGAAGGAGGAATATGCATGAATGTATGCCAAGTGATTCAGCATTTAATTGACTGTGAAGTTTTTTTAGGATTTATTGAACAAGAAGATGAAATATACGTAAGAAATCAAATTATGCAACTTCTTAATATAAGTGATTTTGTGTTAGGAGATTCAGTACAAAGCGATGATAAGGTACCTAATTTGCTGGAACAGTTGGTAGATTATTCATGTGAAAATGGAATCATTAAAAATGTTTCTGGTGATAGAAAGATTCTAGAAATAAAAATCATGGATTGTCTTATGTCCAAGCCATCTGTAATTAATAAGGATTTTTATGAAAAGTTTAACTATAATTCTAAAAGTAATATAGAAGCTTTTTAATGCACTCCATCCCTCTAATTTGCCTCCTTATATTCTAGGGAAAAGTCATCTATTCTTCACATTGACTAAATAGATTTTGGGGGTAAAATAGAAGAAGAAGGAAGGTGGATGTATGGCTACTATTAAGGATATTGCAAATAAGGCAGGAGTATCTATTGCTACTGTTTCAAGAGTATTAAATTATGATTTAACGCTATCTGTAAGTGATGAAACAAAAAAGAAAATATTTGAGATTGCAGAAGAACTTTCCTATGAGAAACGTTCAATGCGTAAAATAGCAACTACTAAAATTGCTCTAATTCACTGGTATACAGAGAAAGAAGAACTGGGAGACCTATATTATATGTCAATTCGTTTAGGCATAGAAAAATGCTGTAAGCAACATAATCTAGGTATAGTAAAGTTTTTTGAAAATAATATCGAAGAACTTACTAAAGAAAATATTCAAGGAATTATTGCAATAGGTAAATTTAGTGAAAAAGAAATAAGCTGTTTTAAAGGAATAACAAAAAATATTATATTCGTGGATTCTTCACCTGATGAAGATATGTTTGATTCTGTAGTAGTAAATTTTGAAAAGATAACTAAAAGGGTTATTGATTATTTTTTAAAAAAAGGTCATCAGAAGATTGGGTATATTGGAGGAAAGGAAACTTTCAAGGATAAAACTTCTGATATTAAAGATATTAGAGAGGTAACCTTTAAATCCTACTTAAATGAAAAAGGATTATTAAAGGATAATTATATATACATAGGTAGCTTTACAGTAAATGATGGTTATGCATTGATGAAAAAGGCAATAGAAGAACATGGTCAACAACTACCAACAGCTTTCTTTGTAGGAAATGATTCAATGGCAATTGGATGCTTAAGAGCCCTTGGAGAAGCTCAAATTTCTGTACCTGAGAGGGTAAATATAATAGGTGTAGATGATATAAGTGTTTCTCAATATGTTTTTCCTTCCCTAAGTACAATAAAAGTATATACAGAACTAATGGGAGAAACAGCGGTAGATTTATTAGTAGAGAGATTTGGTGGTAGAAATGTGTCTAAAAAAGTGATAGTATCTACAGAGTTAAAAATTAGACAAAGTAGCTTTTAGTAAATAAGTTACTTCTATTTGGTGCGCCTAGATGTGTTAAGATAAGCTATACCATATTTGATGGTGAAAGTTCAGCTTATGTAATTATGAAATAGTAACTACACTTCTTTTGTAGTTTTAGGTCATATTTAGAAATTACATTATAAAACTATGTTAGATTCACCAAGAAAGCTTAAACTTTTCTTAATGATATCATAAAAGTATTCTATTAATGGAAAACTGTCAATAAAATAAATATTATAACTACGTTTGAGGAGTTGATATAATGAACGCACATGAAATTGATTATAAAATATACGGTGATGATATGCAATTCGTTGAGATTGAACTTGATTCTAATGAGACTGTTGTAGCAGAAGCAGGAGCTATGATGATGATGGATCAAAACATCAGAATGGAAACAATTTTTGGTGATGGTTCTAATGCAGGTGGAGGTCTTATGGGTAAGCTCTTTTCAGCAGGGAAGAGAGTACTTACTGGAGAAAGTTTATTTATGACGGCATTTACTAATGGAGGTTATGGAAAAGCTCAAGTTTCTTTTGCATCTCCATATCCAGGAAAGATTATTCCTATGGATTTATCAGCACTTGGAGGAAAACTTATATGTCAAAAGGATGCTTTTTTATGTGCTGCTAAAGGGGTAACAGTTGGTATAGATTTTAGAAAAAAACTAAGTGTTGGTTTTTTTGGTGGAGAAGGATTTATTCTTGAAAAGCTTGAGGGAGATGGAATGGCTTTTGTTCACGCTGGAGGAACGATAGTTAGAAAGGATTTGATGCCTGGTCAAACTCTAAAGATAGATACAGGATGTTTAGTAGCAATGACAAAGGATGTACATTATGATATAGAATTTGTTGGTGGAATTAAGAATACTTTATTTGGAGGAGAAGGATTATTTCTTGCAACTTTAACTGGGCCAGGCTTAGTATGGATTCAAAGCCTTCCATTCTCAAGACTTGCTTCAAAGGTTTTTGCTGCATCTGGTGTTGGTGGAGGAGCTAGAAAGGAAGAAGGTAGTATACTAGGAACAATAGGTAATTTTTTAGATGGTGATGGTTTTTAAAAATTATAGGGGTTGAGAATTGTGGCAAAGAAGAAACGAATCAAACCCTACAAAGGCTTAAATAATGATTTTCAGGATTTAAGTAATGATTTCAAAAAAATTGGAAGCGATTTTACAGAGATATATAAAAAACTTGGATATAAAATTCATACAAGCAAAGGAAAAGATAGAGATTGGATTAAAATAGTAGCTTTAGGAACCATAATAGTACTTCTTCTTTTTAGCAGGATTGGGATACCCATACTGTTGGTGATTCTTATACTTATACTAATTTTTAAAACATTTCGTTAATTTTTAAAAAAAGAATCGACAGGTACGAAGCACCTGTCGATTCTTTCTTTTCTTAGCTAAATCTAGTAGCTTTAATATATATGACTATTATTGTAATAGTTCTTCTCTAATGGTTTCAGTATTTACATTTTCTATATCATCCACTACTTTTATTAGGGCTTGAATCTGGGAATCCTTTTCTATTAAGTATAATCCAGTATTATAAAATTTAAAATTAAGTGTACCAATAGTTTTATTTACTTTAAAAGAGGTTATTTTGTTATTAGTAGTTGAATCATATATGTTGTATTCGGCATCAGTACTATTTTCATTGTTTAAGTTAAAGGTAATTTTACTTTGTAATCCCTTATTTAATACTATAACTAAAGGGTCAAAATTAGAATTTGTATCTTTAACAGTTAAAGTTTGTCCTGTTGATGATTTATCAGCTATTTTAATAAGTCTATCTGTTGGTACTTGTGATAATGGAATTCCATATACTTGAGGTTCCTGCGACATAGTACCTTGGTCCCCACCAACACCACAACAACCAGCACCACTGCTAGGAGGAAGTGAGTTTTGAGCAGAGGATATGTCCGAATCCTTAACATTATCTAAATTGTCAACTACCTTGATAACTCCACTTAACATACCCATCCAACAACTATAGTTTATGTCCTTGCTATCATTAGGGGTAAATTCTATAATATTCTCTCCCTTTTGAAGTTTCTTTCTTTTATTTAAACTAGGGAAAATTACCTCATTATTACAGGAAGTTATTACTTTTCCATCAAATATAACTTGAGTTGGTGTTCCCTTTTGTATAAAAACAACATTAGGAGTATAGCCGTTTGCATCAGCAGTAATTCTTACGATCTGCTTTCCATCTATAATTTTAGCTTTATTCTCATCTGTTATTTGAACATTTGCAGATGCTTTATTTCCACTTATTAGGGACATAGGAGAAAAGTTTACACCTCTTAAAGTAAGACCACGGTTTGCCATCATCAGACCAAGAAATATAACTAAAAAACCACTTAATCTAACTAACTTTTTTGTACTATTTTGACTTAATAAGTTGGTAGCTAAACCAAAAAGAAGCATTAAAGGAACAGTTCCTAATGCGAAAAGCAACATTGATAACGCACCTTTATAAGCGCTGCCTGTTGCTAGAGCATAAAGCTGCATAGTTTGAAGTGGTCCGCAAGGCATAAAACCGTTAAGTAAACCGACTATAAAAGGTTTTGTACTTTTATTATTGCTTGAACAGTTTGACCATGGTAATTTAATGCTAAAGCCTCTGAAAGCTTTAAAACCTGCTAGATTAAATCCCATAATTATCATAAATATACCTGCAACAATTGCAATTGTTGCTTGGGCATTTAGAGATATGTTAAACACTGAGCCAACTGCACCAACGATACCACCTAGTATAGAATACGAAATAACTCTACCTGAGTTATAAAGAACTGCAGGCTTAAGGTTACTCCATTTGTTGCCTGTATCAATTGATATGCTTTGAGACATCATTATACCGCCACACATTCCTACGCAGTGTAGTGATGTAAATATACCTATAACAAACAACATAATATAACTTGTATTGGTGCCAAGCTTAGAACTCATATCAAAGCTTCCAGAGTTTGCGCCAAGTCTCATTATTACTATTGCAATAATGAGGATACCTATAATTGATATTATGTCTGAAGAAGAACTTGATGAGCTACCTTTTTTATAATCAATATCAGTCATTATTCTATAACCAACATCTTCAATAGCAGCACAAACTTTACTATAGGTACATTTAGAATTATCAAAGGTTACTGTTACGTAAGATTTTTTATAATTTGCCTTTACATCTATAACTCCATCTAACTTTTTTATAGAATTTACAATTCTATTTTCACAGGACGTACATACCATTCCATCAACATTAATTTTTGAAGTTTTAATGGTCAAATATATCACCTCATTTAAGTTTCGTTGTTATGAATTATATAGTAATGTTATGAATTTTTTATGTAGATGTTAAGTAGTTCTGTAAATTTAAATTCATATTTTCTACATAAAATAGAAGTAATATAAAGGTATAATTTTATAAGTATTAATATTAAAAAAAAGCCTTAGATTAAAGGTGATATACATCAAGAACTTTGTACTAATAATTTAACTGTGTTTATTAGGAGGATAATATGGAAAATAATAAGAAAATTTTAGTTGTGGATGACGAAATTAAAATAGCGGAAGTAATAAAAGCTTATCTTGAAAGAGAAGGATATGTTGTTTGTACTGCTTATAATGGATGTGATGCAATAAGATTATTTAAAGAAAGTCATCCATCGCTTATCATATTAGATTTGATGCTTCCGGATATTTCAGGTGAAGAGATTTGTAGGTTAATAAGAGTTAATTCAAATGTTCCTATTATCATGCTTACTGCTAAGGTTCAAGAGGAAGATATCTTAAATGGTTTTGGATTAGGGTCAGATGATTATGTAACTAAACCATTTAGTCCTAAGCAGCTTGTTGCAAGAGTAAATGCAGTGATTAAAAGAGCAGAAGGTAGTAGCTTAGTTGTTAATCAAGATATTATTTCAGTTAATGATGGTGATTTAATAATTGATATTGTAAAACATGAAGTAAGAAAAAAGGGAGAGGTTATATATCTAACTCCAACAGAATTTAAATTACTACTTGTTTTCGTTAAAAATCAAAACAGAGCATTTACGAGAGCGGAATTAATTGATAAGAGTATGAATGAATATTTAGATGTATACGATAGAGTTATAGATTCACACATAAAAAATTTAAGACAAAAGATTGAGGATAATTCTAAAGAGCCTAGATATATCTTAACAGTTCATGGAATTGGATATAAGTTTGGTGGTGAATAATTTTTGAAGAAGTTAAGGCAAAAGCTTATTTATTCTTATATATTTGTTACTGCTTTAAGTATTATTATAATTAGTATACTTGCTAATTTGTACTTAGAAAAAGGATTTAATGAATATGTATCTGATAAAATAAACGAACGAAAAAACTTTGTTATTACTTCCATAGAAAGTCAATATAAAAATAATCAGTGGGATGTAAATGCTATTACTAACATAGGAATTAATGCTCTACAGGATGGATTGATAATAAAAGTTACTGATACTAATGGAAATGTAGTTTGGGATGCCAGAGAGTACAATCATGGAATGTGTGAAGCAATGATACGGAAAATAAGTAATAATATGATGAGTAAGTTTCCAAATTTTAATGGTCAATATGTAATTAATGAGTATGATTTATCTTCTGATGGAGTAAAAAATGGGATTTTAGAAGTTGGCTATTACGGTCCATTTTATTACAATGATGCAGATTTTGTTTTTGTAAACACTCTAAACAAGATTTTTGTTGCAGCTGGAGTAATAGGGTTACTTTCATCAATTATTTTGGGAATCATTATCTCTGGTAGTATAAGTAATCCAATATTAAGAGTGGTTAAAGCAACTAATTTAATATCTACAGGACATTATAAGGATAGGATTATCGAAAAATCCAAAGTTGAAGAAATAACTAGTTTAGTTACATCAGTAAATAATCTAGCAGAATCTTTAGAAAAGCAGGAGTTACTTCGTACAAGATTGACAAGAGATATTGCTCATGAATTAAGAACACCACTAACAACACTACAAAGTCATTTAGAAGCAATTTTAGATGGTATATGGGAGCCAACTTCAGATAGATTAACGAGTTTTCATGAAGAAATTTTAAGACTTAAGCGATTAGTTGGTGATCTAGAAAGATTATCAAGATACGATCAGGAAACAATGAAACTAGATAAGGAAAAAATAAATGTAAAGGAATTAGTGAATCAAATAATAATAAATTTTGAAAAACAGTTTATTGATAAAAAAGTTCAATTAATAAGTGATATAAAGGAATGCATTATAAATGTTGATAAGGATAAGATAAATCAAGCTATCATTAATATACTTTCCAATGCACTAAAATATACTCCAGAAGGTGGAGAAGTAATTGTAAAGTGTTATTATGAAGATGGTAAAGGAGTAATAAGCATAGAGGATAGTGGTATTGGTATATCAAAAGAACATCTTTCACATATATTTGAAAGGTTTTATAGAGTAGATGAGTCAAGGACAAGAAATACGGGAGGTGCAGGTATAGGCCTTGCAATCACAAAAGCAATTGTAAGTGCACATGGTGGAGGGATAACAGTAGAGAGTAATATAAATGAGGGAACAATATTTAGAATATACTTGCCAAGCTAAAATTGTTTATTTGATATATGAAGAACTTACTATTAGTTTAGCTATTAAATAAATCTAAATATTATTTTCTACATAAAAAATTCATATTTCTCTACTATAATATTTTACAAATATCACCTGCAGGTATAGTCCTTTCGTTTAGAGTAATAATATAGAGATAAACAACTTCGTAACTGAACTTATAGTTTACTATATATAAGTTCATATTGAATTAAAAATTTTAGGAAAAGTATCTGATGCCAACGATATTTTCCAGAAGTGATTAAGAATTGAAGTTGTTTATTTTTAATAAGAAAGACGAATTAATTAGGTAAGTTATAGTTAAAATAGACTTCTAAAAATTCTCTTGACATTATAATAATTTGAAATTATTATAAAAGTATAGCACCCCCCTAGGGGGTGGGGAGGTATTTTATGAATGATGAAAAAAAGAAAGCTCTTCAATCATTAAAGACCTGTAAGGGTCAGGTTGATGGGATAATTAAGATGATTGAAGATGGGAGATATTGTATAGATATATCAAATCAAATAATTGCTGCTCAAGCTTTATTAAAAAAGGCAAATAAGCTTATACTAAAGCAGCATATGACTCATTGTATTAAACATGCACTGGAAAAAGAAGAAGACAAAGAAGAAAAGATTAACGAACTTATTATGATTTTAGGTAAATTAATTGATAAATAAGGAGGAAGATATGATTAAAAAAGTTTTAAAGATTGAAGGAATGACCTGTGCAGCTTGTGCTAAGGCTGTTGAAAGAGCTGCTAAAAAGGTAGAAGGTGTTACTGAGGCAAATGTAAATTTTGCTACAGAGAAATTAAATGTGACTTTTGATGAAGGAAAGTCTGATTTAGAAAAAATAAAAGCTTCTATAATAAAAGCTGGATATAAAACAATGAATGAAGCTACAAATGCTACGTTAAAGGTTGAAGGGATGACTTGTGCAGCTTGTGCTAAAGCTGTTGAAAGAGCAGTAAGGAAATTAGATGGCGTTGTTGAGGCTAATGTTAATCTTGCAACAGAGAAGCTTTCTATCGCCTTTGAGCCTTCTACAGTAACAATATCAGATATCAAAAAAGCAGTGGTAAAAGCAGGATATAAAGCTAGTGAAGCAGAAGCTGCAGTTGATAAAGATAAAGAAAGAAAAGAAAAAGAGATAAAGAACTTATGGAGAAGATTTATAGTTTCAGTGATATGTACAGTACCATTATTAGTGATAACTATGGGTCATATGTTAGGGTATATGCTGCCAGAATTCATTGACCCAATGAAAAACCCTGCTAATTATGGGGTAATTCAAGTTGTTTTAGTATTACCTGTAATGTTAGCTGGAACTCGTTTTTTTCAAGTAGGATTTAAATCTTTAGTTATGAGAAATCCAAACATGGATTCACTGATATCAATAGGAGTTTGGGCAGCATTTATATACGGAATTTTTGCTATTTATCAGATTTTTATTGGAAATGTAGACTATGCTTATGATTTATATTTTGAATCAGCAGCTACAATTTTAACATTAATAACCTTAGGAAAATATCTAGAATCAGTAACTAAAGGTAAGACTTCAGAAGCTATTAAAAAGCTTATGGGACTTGCTCCAAAAACAGCAACTATCATTCGAGATGGCAAAGAAGTAGTTATACCAATAGATGAAGTTGAAGTTGGAGATGTTATATTTGTTAAACCAGGCGAAAAACTTCCTGTTGATGGTGAAGTACTCGAAGGAATGACTTCTATAGATGAGTCAATGCTTACTGGTGAAAGCATACCAGTGGAAAAGACTGTGGGATCTAAAGTAATAGGTGCAAGTATTAATAAGAATGGTTCAATAAAATATATAGCTAAAAAGGTAGGAAAAGATACTGCCTTAGCTCAAATTATTAAGTTGGTAGAAGATGCTCAAGGATCAAAAGCACCAATTGCAAAGATGGCTGATGTGATTTCAGGTTATTTTGTTCCAATTGTTATAGGGTTAGCATTAATTTCTTCAGTAACTTGGTATGCTCTTGGAGAGACACCAGTATTTGCATTAACCATATTTATTGCTGTTTTAGTTATAGCATGTCCTTGTGCTTTAGGATTAGCTACTCCAACAGCAATTATGGTTGGAACAGGTAAAGGTGCAGAAAATGGAGTATTAATCAAGAGTGGTGAAGCTTTAGAGACTGCTCATAAAATTAAAACCATTGTTTTTGATAAAACCGGTACTATAACTGAAGGAAAACCAAAAGTAACGGATGTAATATCAAAGAGTATTTCAGAGGATGAATTGTTACAGATTGCTGCTAGTGGAGAAAAGGGTTCTGAACATCCTTTAGGTGAAGCAATAGTAAAATGTGCTGAAGAAAGAGGAATTGAACTAAGATCTACAAAGGATTTTAAAGCTATATCTGGAAAAGGTATTGAAGTTAATATTGATGATAAAAGTGTTTTATTAGGTAATAAAAGATTAATGACAGATAGGGGTATAGGGCTTGAGTTACTAGAAGGAGAATCAAACAGATTAGCTTCAGAAGGTAAGACACCTATGTATATTGCAATCAACAATAAGCTAGAGGGAATAATAGCAGTGGCAGATACTGTTAAAGAAAGCAGTAAGAAAGCAATAGAAAAGTTGCATTCAATGGGTATAGAAGTTGCAATGCTGACTGGTGATAACAAAAGAACTGCAGATGCTATTGCAAAGCAGGTAGGAATAGATGTAGCTATATCTGAGGTTTTACCAAATGATAAAGCTAAAGAAATAAAAAGACTTCAAAGTCAGGGAAAGGTTGTTGCTATGGTTGGTGATGGAATAAATGATGCACCAGCATTAGCACAAGCAGATGTAGGAATTGCGATTGGTTCAGGTACAGATGTGGCCATAGAATCAGCAGATATAGTTTTAATGAGAAGTGATTTAATGGACGTTCCTACAGCAGTGCAATTAAGCAAAAAAACCATTAGAAATATAAAACAAAATTTATTTTGGGCTTTTGGGTATAATACACTTGGAATACCAGTAGCTATGGGGATTTTATATGCCTTTGGTGGTCCATTATTAAATCCAATAATAGCTGCACTTGCAATGAGCTTTAGCTCAGTTTCTGTGTTGTTAAATGCTCTTAGACTAAAGACGTTTAAGCCTTTAGTTTAAATAATTTATTATAATACTTAAAATTTAGGAGGTATTTTTTATGAAAAGAAAAGTATTTATTGAAGGAATGAGTTGCGGACACTGTGTAAACCACGTTACTAATGCGTTAAGCGAATTAGATGGTATTTCAAGTGTAGAAGTTAACTTAGAGGGAAAGTACGCTATAGTTGAAGGATCTGCTAGTGAACAAGAAATCAAAGCTATCATTGAAGACACTGGTTATGATGTTACAAAATTTGAAAATCTATAATATATAAATTTTATAAGCCATAAGCTTTCTATGTTTCCATAAATTTTATTTGCAAATAATAAATTTGTGTGATAATATAAATCTTGCGAGTAAGTCAGGCAATCGCTGCTGATGAATAATCAGGAGAGGAAAGTCCGAGCTCCATAGGGCAGGGTGCTGGATAACGTCCAGTCGAGGCGACTCGAAGGAAAGTGCAACAGAGAGATACCGCCTTAAGGGTTTCCCTTAAGGTAAGGGTGGAAAGGTGAGGTAAGAGCTTACCAGCGTGATGGCGACTTCACGGCTATGTAAACCCCACTTGGAGCAAGACCGAATAGGGAGGCATTAGGGCTGCCCGTCCCGCCTCCGGGTGTGTCGCTGGAGCCTATTGGCAACGATAGGCCTAGATAGATGATTGCTTAATACAGAACTCGGCTTATAGACTTGGTCGCATAACTAGAGAATAGAGCTCACGGTTTTACCGTGAGCTTTTTTGCTATTGATTTTTACTGATAGCCGCTGTGTATCAAGTTTTACTTTAATGTAACAGTAGAACATCCAGCCTGCTCAGCTTTATTTCGTATTAATTTTTAATATGTTTTAATAGTGGTTTATTAATATAAATGATAACTTATGGTTACATAATTACAGGCTGTTGATATTCAATACTTATCAACAGCCTGTATTAGAAACTACTTCAAGTAGTATAGCTATTTTTGAGAAGCTGGGGCACAGCAAGCTGGAGCTGAAGCAGGAGCACATGGTGTAGTTACAAAGTTAAAAGTACCACTTACACAGATAACATTATTTTCACAAACTCGTGTTGGTATAGCACTAGTTATAGTATATCCAGAGATAAGATTACCGCTTGGACACATGTCGTCGCAATCACATGTGAAACAAATAACTTGGTTAACACATACACAACATGTGCCAGATGCACAAGCTGTTGAATTTGGGATTGTAACGCCACCTGTAGTTGAGGGACCTTCTCCTGTAATTGGAGAAAGACATGCAATAAATTTAATGCAGCCAACATATCTAAATCTCTTTACACATGCTTTACAATCTGGTAGTGGTGTTCCTGGTCTACAAGGATCATCAACTATTGCATTTAGTTCACACTTATCCATAATACATTCTAAACAATCATCATTCCAGGCTATGCTTACAAATCTTGACAAATCTTGTGGTGGTGGTAAAGGTAAATTAAATATAGCAGGTACAATTATTGTGCATTGAAAAGGTACAGAATTAGAACAATCTGGTGGTCGTACTGGATCACAAGGTTCACAGCAACAGCCCATTGCTATTTCATTTTGAATATTTGTATTAGTGTCTTCTTTTAATTGATTATTATCTACTTTTATTTCAATATTGTTTATAGTATCTTCTTTTTCTCCAAAAAGATAGTTAAATAAGTTCATATATGATCACCTCTCATTAATATAATATGCACTTTGATTTTAAGTGGTGATAATTGGTAAGAAAATATGTAAATGCATATAGAAAAACGAGTAATTTAGGTCAAGATATTTTAAGCAGATTAATTAAAAGCAAATATAAATTTTTTATTTTAATTTATGTTTGCTTTTAATTAATCTGCTGCCATTTTACAAAGTAAAATCTTGATTAGAAGCGAATAGAGGGAATTTTCAATTGTTTGTGAATGAATTAAATTCTAATATATGATGAACTACTGGATATGAGGAGTTTATTGGTCTTACTTTAATTTTATTTTCGGTGGTAACCTGTTGATCTAAAGAAATATTACTCAATAAATTCGTCCAATAATTATTTTTAGCAAAAGCTAATTTATAGTAAAAAAATATTAATTTATTTATATGGTTCGAAGTTATTTTAATAGAATTATTTATTCCATTAAATTTTGTTTTACTGTATATAATTATTGACCATAATTTATTATTAATATTTTTTATACAATCAGGAAGCTCACTTTTAGGTGTAAGATTGTTTATTAAATCAATGGGATTTTGAATAATTTCATTATTATTATTATAAGAGTATGCTAGATCATTAAATAAATTTTTTATTTGTTCTAATTTTTTATGATTTATTTCAAAGGCTGTTAGATTAAATTTTAAATTATCTATTAAATATTTTAGAAATAAATTCAAATCATGAACTTTACTATATTTTTTGATGAAAAAAATTAATTTATCATAAGATAGTCCTTCATAAGGAGCATAGTCAGTATATGTGACCATGCTTTTAACGACAGTATCTTCTGCTTTCCCTAATTCATAAATAATTTCAATAGAATTCATATAACACATATCCAATACTAATACATCGATTTTATCCTTTGAGTTTTCTTTTATTGAATTAATAGCTTTAATCATTTCTGGTATACCCATAATATAAGGAACATTTAAACTTAAATCTGTTAAACAACCTACAAAGTCAGCACCATGGCCTGATAATATCAGCATGTACTGTTCTGCTTTATAGTTTTCCATTCCCCATTTTATAAATTTATATAAACTATTAGGATCTGCCATATTAACTTTTCCTAAATCTTCAATTAAAAGAGGGTTATTTCTTTTTATATAATAACGTCTTACTCCTGACCAAATATCAGAATACTTATTTTCGTTGTTATTTATTAGTCCTATCTGCATAATTACATTTATATTTTTATTAGAACCAGCCTTTTTGCAAGCTAGCATAGCATTATACATCGTATCGTTCATTTCATTATTTCCATCTGCATAAATGAGTATGGTCCATTTTTTTGTAGTTTTACGAATCATTTTATCAGCATCCTTAGTAATTAAAATACTATTTTTAAAATTAAATAGCAGATATTGCTTAATATATGTTATTCAGTTGCAACTTATAATGTTAAAAAAACATAGCGGAGTAAGAAGAATTCTTATGAATGATATGGGTAGCTTTTAATAAATGATAACAATTAATGTTATTTTAAATATAATAATATATAGAGAAATAGCTTCATAACTGAAATTGTATATGCTAGAAAAAGCATTGCATGTCGAGGTTGTTTGCTGCAATTTTACAAAGTGAAATTTGCTCAAATTTAATAGACTCGATATCTAGTAAATTTTATGTTTCCTGAAGGATTAAGGATTATAATTGTTAAATATAGTTTAGTTAATTAAAAAAGGAGTGTATGTTATGTCAAATGGTTGTAATGTAACTGATATGGTAAATGGATGGGAGATTGAGCTTACTGTTCCTGCACCGATTGGGCCATCAAATATTTTTCAATATACAATAACTCGTATAGAACCATATTCAGATTCAAGGGAACTTAGTAATATTAGAATATGCCTTTGTCCTAATATTTCTGATAATGATAGAACAGCCTTATTAGCTTCATGTTCATATACTGTATTTTTTGAGGATGATTCATCAATAACTTCCGAAGATTGTTTTATAGATAACACCATACCTAATCCTAATGAAAATCCTGCTGCTTGTAAAGGATTAAAATTTGATAATATACCCTCAGGAGATGAAGAAACAGGAGAACAAACAAGGGTAGTGCTAAACTTTACCCTAACTAGACAACTTCCAATTGGTCCTGTTGATATTGGATTTAAAGCTGGAGCAGGTCCTGAAGATAGAAGTGGTATTTGGCAAGATGTTTGTGGACCAGTTTGTAAAACTAGAGGACTTATAGTTTGTTAACTATTTACTGCAATCAGATGTATTTAACAAGTATGTATAAATATAAATTGAATAACAGTAGGGGATGAAGGTAACGTTTTATTTGTTAAGTAACATAGTATGTATAGAATACACAACTTCATAACTGAACTTGTATGGCGTAGAAAAAGCATTGCATGCTGAGGCTATTTCACGAATTGTTTAGGGATTGAAGCTGTATATTTTTCGTAAAAACCAATATATGTTACTAAAAATAAAATTATCTAAACAAAAGATATATTAATTAGGAGATGATTATTTGAAAAATAGTGAAGTTATTAAAAAAATAAGTCAACACAAGGCTGCAGATTCTATTGAAGTAATTCATATTAATGAAAACTGTGCCAAAATAACCTTTGAGGGTGGAGGACAACAGACTCCTATTCCTGATGTGGATGTAGGTTTTTCTACAGTACAGTTTCCAGGATGGATAACTCTTAACTCAGGTAATTACTTTAATGAACCCTCACCAGTTACCATAGCTTATTGGGTAAGTGAATGGCGTTATCATGATAATTTTCGTGAAATAATTTTTAGTGAACCTGTATCAAGTGTAGAATTATTTTATGCATCAGCCTATAATTTGATATTAGAAGCCTATGATCAATCTAATAATTTAATTGCATCCATTAGAGGTCTTGCAAATTATAGTAATAGATATAGACGATGGGAGTCTTTAAGTATTAATAAGCAAAATAATATTATTAAAAAACTTAGGGTTATTGGACGTGCATGTTATACAAGTATCGATGATCTTACTATTTGCACAGTATGCAGAGGGTTATTATTAGAGGAATAAAAGGTATTGATATTAACCTTTATAAATGTTACTCGCTACTCTATAAAATACTTTTCTTAAGAGGTTGATTGTAGCACTCACTTATGTAGTGAGTGTTTTTTACTTGTTAATATGTTAATTTTTAGCCTGTAAACATAAGAGTATGCTAAATCATTAATAAATTTTTTATTTGTTTATTTGTAGTTTACAATGTTAAAAGCATTAGTGGAGTAGGAATAGTTCTGATGAATCATAGATTTGTTTTTAAATAAATCATAACAATTAATATTATTTTAAATATAATATAGTACGAGCATTAAGTTTAATTAATAAAACTTAAAAAATAAAAGTGGCATTTGATAAGGTGGTTATGGACAAGTCTGTGAAACTCGTAGAATTATGGTTTGTGAAATATTAATACAACGATATATATATAAACAACCTATGTTATTAAAATAAAATTTTATCAACAAAAGATATATTAATTAGGAGATGATATTTTGGAAATTAATAAAGGTATTAAACCAGTAAGTATTTACAATTCTCTTGAAATAATAAATCAAACTAGGGCTGCAGACTCTATTGAAGTAATTTATTTGAATAAAGAATGTGCCAAAATAACTTTCGAGGGTGGAGGTCAAGGTACTCCTATTCCTGATGTGAATGTAGGTTTTTCTACAGTACAGTTTCCAGCATGGTTAACTCTTACGTCAGGTAATTATTCCAATGAACCCTCACCAGTTACCATAGCTTTTTGGTTAAGTCAATCCGGTTATCCTAATAATTATCGTGAAATAATTTTTACCAACCCTATAGCAAGTGTATCATTATTTTATGCATCAGCTTATAATGTGACATTAGAAGCTTATGATCAATCTAATAATTTAATTGCATCCACTGCAGGCCCTGCAAATTATAATAATGGATATACCCAATGGGATCCTCTAAGTATTGATAGGGGAAATAATATTATTAAAAAAGTCAGGGTTATTGGACTTCTTCCAGGTTATACAGGTATCGATGATCTTACTATTTGTAGAGTATGTAGAGGCTTATTATTAGAAAAATAGAAGTTACAGGAGACATTATGGGGCTGCCCGTCCCGTCTCCGGGTATGTCTCTAGATCCTATTGGTAACAATAGGCCTAGATAGATGGTTGGTTAATACAGAACTAGGCTTATAAACTTAGTTGCACTAAATTGATTGCAACACTCACTATGTGGTGAGTGTTTTTACTTACTATCATATTAATTTTTAATCCGTAAACTAACTCTTAAATTAAAGAACAAAATTGTTTTCATATATTCAACACCTATCATGAACTAAAATCTACAATTAAGTAATTATACTGATTATTATAATAATTATCATTTACAATGGAACTTAAAAAAGATGACTCCTGTAAAATACAGGGATCATCTTTTGAAAGTTTCATAGTTCATTTTTTAACTCCACTAAAAGGAATATACTTTTCCTTTTAAAGTTTTAATCAAGATAAATTAATTGGCATCCTCTGCATGGTACAGTGATACGAACTGTTTGATCTCCATAATTAACTGTTTCATCTGCAATAGCACTAATTAAAAACGTATACTCTCCAGGGGGAGTTCCAGCAGGCACTGTAATTATAATAGTAAAATTTCTGCTTTCTCCAGTAGGAACGCTTGGGTAGGAAGGCGGAGTAACGGAAGTTAACCAAGCTTCATATCCAGGACTTGCTATAAGGTGAAGGTTGGAGACTGTTGGATTACTAAGAAGACTAGTGATTTCAATAACTAAGTCTTCTATAAGTGAAGCGGAGCTTGTAATAAAAGCTTTACCTCCTGTGATACCTGCCCAGTATTCCCAATTATCTATAAAATCATTGGTTGTATGACATTCTAATAATACAACGCCGTTTAAAGCCATTTCATTTAACACGTTTTGAAGATCTAAGTCGTCAGGAGTATTGGCAACTTCGTCTCTACCAGGATCTCCGCCTGTAGTTTGTGGTAATTTTGGAAGTCCTTGATTTATATTGTCATCATGAGGAACGTCATCACCGAAGTGTACAAATATTCTTCTTGCACCAGGGCGCCATCCTACAGAAGGGTCTGCATAGCTTTCATAGAAAACTCTTGTATAGTTTTCAGGAAAGTCTACACCATTGCCTATTATTAAACTGTTAATTGCGGATGACACTACAGTTCTATCAGAAGTAATGCTTTGATTAAGTTGATAAGCATAATCAACTCCAGGAGATCCATATTGTGCAGTGTAGCCATGAAAATTTGCATAGAAGTGGGGATAATCCATGTGTGATGTTACTCCATAATTGATATCTACACCGAGAACATCTAAAGCATTCATTAAATCTATGGCCTTTGTTTTGGCTGTATTAAGAATAGCAAGCATACTTCCAGTCAAGTCAAAAGAAAAAATGATGTCTGCCTTAGGAGGTCTTGGTGGAATGGTTACTACTTTTGTTTCTGTTACAGATTTAGTTGGCCTTAAAGTTTTTATTAATTCACTTGGGGAAATCATTAAAAATTACTCCTTTTTATTAAATTGAATATAAAGAACTCAATATATGGTATGAAAAATTTGGTGAAAAAGTTCTTAATGTGCAATGTTCATAAAATTTAAGAAGTATTATATATAATTTTAGTATGTTAGTATTTTATATATTTCGAAAATTGATGCAGAACCTTAAATATGTTTGACAAGGTTAATAAGCAGCTTTATAATAGAATTTAATTACCTTGATAAATACATATTTTCATTAAATTGGCAGAGAAGCCTTGCTCTAACAAATTTAGAGTAAGGCTTTTTTAGTTACCATGTAATAAATTTTCTTTTATTGAATGTTTAATAATTTAATTGTAAAATAGATGTGTTCATTGTCGAAATAAGAGTTTTTAATTGTTGAGTTAATAATTTGTTATGAAAAACAACTAGTTACAATAAAGCTGAATAGACTATATGTCTATTCAGTTTTAATAATTATACATAAAAGATAGGAAGTGATACTAATATGGAAGATATAAATTCAGTGAAACTATCTGCTCTTGGAGATTCTGCAATCATTATTGAATTTAGTAAAAGTATTGATCTTCAAACACACCATAAGGTAAAAGCGTTAGCAGCTTATTTAGATGAGCATCCATTTCCAGGAATGATAGAATACATTACTGCATTTACAACTGTTACAGTATTTTACGATCCTTTACAGGTATATAATATAGATTCCCAAAATAGACTAAACAAAAATATCTCAAATTATAAGTCTCCTTATTTTATTGTTGAGTCAATAATGAAAGAAATATTATTATCTGTGGAAAATGATATAAATTATAAACCAAGAATTGTAGAGATTCCAGTGTGTTACGGTGGTGAATTTGGGCCAGACTTAGAATATGTAGCAAAGCATAATAGACTTACCATAGAAGAGGTTATAAATATTCATTCTAGCGGTGAATATCTCGTATATATGATTGGTTTTGCACCAGGGTTTCCTTATCTTGGAGGGATGTCAGAACGAATTGCTGCACCAAGACGTCAATCTCCACGTTTACTAATTCCTGCTGGAACAGTAGGAATTGCAGGAAAACAAACTGGAGTATATCCTATAGGTACACCAGGGGGATGGCAATTAATTGGACGAACTCCTTTAGCGCTTTTTAGACCTAAAGATGATATTCCAAGTCTTCTAAGATCAGGAGATATAATTAAGTTTAAATCTATTTCTCATGATGAATATAATACTTGGAAGGAGGAATTTATGTGAGTATAAAAATTATACGTCCTGGACTTCTTACTACATTACAGGATTTAGGTAGATATGGATTTCAAAGATATGGTGTAATAATCAGCGGTGCTATGGATCAATTTTCTCTCCGTATAGCTAATTTGTTACTAGGAAATAAAGAAAATAGTGCGTGTTTAGAGATTACAATGATGGGTCCATCATTATTAATAAAAAAAGATACATTAATTTCTATCTGCGGAGGAAACTTATCACCAAAGATAGGTGGATATCCGGTTCCACAATGGAGGTCAGTTTATGTAAAAGAGGGAAGTATTCTTGAATTTGGAGCTTGTGTATCAGGTTGTCGTGCTTATCTATCAGTAGCAGGAGGATTTAATATTCAAGAAGTAATGGGAAGTAAGAGTACTTATTTAAGAGCTGAAATTGGGGGATTTCAAGGACGTTCTTTAAAAGAAAATGATGTTTTAGAGTTTAGTGAGCCTTCTGATGAAGGTATTAATATAATTAAGAAACTTTCTTCTATGAGTGAATCGAATTATTTCGCAGCCCCAAAATGGTTTGTTAGCACAGAAATACTGCCGAAGTATAGTTCTAATCCTATCATCCGTATAATTCATGGTGGTGAATTTGAGAAATTTTCTGCTAAAAGTAGAGAATTGTTCTTTACAAGCGAATTTCAAGTTACTTCTCAATCTGATCGAATGGGGTATAGATTAAAGGGATCAACTTTAGAGTTATCACAACCTCTAGAAATGATATCAGAGGCGGTATCCTTTGGAACTATTCAAGTACCACCTGATGGAAATCCAATTGTACTTCTTGCAGATAGGCAAACTACTGGAGGTTATCCTAAAATTGCTCAAGTTGCTTCAGTAGATCTTCCAATAATTGCACAGATAAAACCTGGAGAAAGAATTAGGTTTAAAGAAATTTCTATAGAAGAAGCGCAAATATTATACATACAAAGAGAACTAGATATTAAAAAACTAAAAGTAGGTCTTACTTTAAGCAGGTTATAGGAGGTGGGTTATGTACAATATAGATTTAAATTGTGATATGGGAGAAAGTTATGGAGCTTATAAACTAGGTAGTGATGAAGAAATACTTAAGTTTATTACTTCAGCGAACATTGCATGTGGATTTCATGCTGGTGATCCAAGTACCATGTACAAAACAGTACAGCTAGCACTTAAAAATAAAGTTGCAATCGGAGCACATCCGGGATTTCCTGATTTAGTAGGGTTCGGAAGAAGAAATATGGATATATCTCCTCAAGAAGCTTATGATATGGTAGTCTATCAGATTGGAGCATTAAATGGTTTTGTGAAAGCTGAAGGAGCAAAAATGCAGCACGTTAAGCCACATGGGGCACTATATAATATGGCAGCTAAAAATCATCTATTAGCTGAGGCAATAGCAAAAGCTGTTTATAAAGTAGATTCGGAATTAACATTATTTGGATTAGCGGGAAGTGAGCTTATAAAAGCTGGAGATGCAATAGGACTTCGAACTGCTAACGAGGTATTTGCTGATAGAACTTATCAAAAAGATGGGTCATTGACGCCGCGCCGTGAATCTAATGCTGTAATTACAGATGATAATGAAGCTATCACTCAAGTAATACGAATGATTAAAGATGGGAAAGTCCTATCTCAACAAGGGATTGATATTCAAATTAAAGCAGATACAGTTTGTATACATGGTGATGGAGCTCATGCATTAACTTTTGCTAGAAAAATTAGAGAATTGATGGAATCTTCCGGAGTTAATCTTCAGAATTTCATAAATAAGTAATATTTAAGAGGGAAAATAATTATGTTACATTTAACTACAAAAAAAGTATAAAAAAATCGTACTGAAGTACGTTTTTTTTATATGGGAAATTAGTTAGCAAAATTTAAAATAAAATATTAAGTATAAATTGATGCTTTAATTGTATGTATATAAAAAAATTATAAGTTTGTCAAAAAACAATAATCTAGAATATTAGTTTCAAAAAACAATGTTGAAAAAATAAGAATGTGTAAATAATCATGATATTTGTAAAAAAATGTTGCCGTTAGTAAACGATTACCTATATATTACTAATGTTTAAATTATTAATTATTATCGTATAATTGTAATAATTTAGTATCAATAAAAACTATATTGTAATAGATTAATAATAAAACGATAAAATGGTTATTGATTTTTGAGAGATAACTTGATAATATAGTTACTGAGAAAGACAAGTTTATTGTCGGAAAAGTAAGACAAATACACTGTTTGTGGACAATTTATCTTTATTTTTCCAATGCTCAAGAAAAATTATATATAGATAAAAAATATATGAAATAAGTACGCTAAATAGAACTTATTTTTTATTTTTTTTAATTATTAAGGGGGTCTACATTATGAAGAAAAAGATGTTAGGTATGGCGGCAGCGCTTACACTATCTGTTAGTTTATTTGCAGGATGTTCAAAGAATGGAGCATCAGAAAGTGATGTAATTAAAATAGGTGGAATAGCTCCACTTACTGGTAAGGTAGCAACTTACGGTCTTTCTGTTAAGGAAGGTGTTTTATTAGCAGAAAAAGAGTTAAATGATAAAGGTGGAATCAATGGAAAGAAGGTTAAGGTTGTTTATGAAGATGACCAAGCAGATCAAAATGCTTCAATAAATGCCTTCAATAAGTTAGTAGATGATGAAAAGGTAGCAGCAGTAATTGGGCCTGTAACTTCAGGAGCAACTTTAGCAGTTGCACCAAAGGCAACTCAAGCAATGGTGCCAATGATAACACCTACAGCGACAGAACCAACAATAACAAAGACTGGTGGAAATTATGTATTTAGAGCTTGTTATGTAGATTCATATCAAGGAGTTATTATGGCAAAATATGCTGCAAAAGATCTTGGAAAGAAAACTGCAGCAGTTTTATATAACGTAGGTTCAGACTATTCAAAGGGTGTAGCGGAAGCTTTCAAAAAGGAATATGAAGCTCAAGGTGGTAGCGTTGTAGAATATACAAGCTATAATAATGGAGATAAAGATTTTAATGCTCAACTTACAAAGGTAAAGAGTGCAAATGCAGATGTACTTCTTCTTCCAGATTACTATGACGTAACTGCATTAATTGCAAAACAAGCAAGAGAGCTTGGAATTCAGTCTCAATTCTTAGGAAGTGACGGATGGGAATCTCAAGAATTGTACAAGATTGGTGGAGATGCAGTGAAGGGAGCCGTTTATGTTAATCACTATTTCGCTGGAGATTCTACTAAGGAAGTTCAAGATTTCGTAGCTGCATATAAGAAAGAATACAATAAAGAACCAGACTGTTTTGCAGCACTTGGTTATGATTCAGCTAAGATAATGTTTAAGGCGCTTGAAGATGCAAAGAGTACTGATGGAGACAAGATAAGAGAAGCTATATCAAAGGTACAAATTACTGGTGTTACTGGAAAAATGAGTTTTGGTGAAGATAGAACTGCTGTAAAGGGATCTGTATTAGTAAAAGTTGAAGGAGAAAAAACATCATTAGTTACAAAGGTAAATCCTTAACTTTTAAATTAGTGAATTAAGGAGGGCAAATATGGAGTTACTACAACAATTAATTAATGGACTAGCACTTGGAGGTATATACGCCCTTATAGCTTTAGGTTATACCATGGTTTATGGTATAATCCAACTTATAAATTTTGCTCATGGGGATATATACATGATAGGAGCTTTTGCAGGATTTTATGCTGCTATAGCTTTAAAATTATCATTTTTCCCAACTTTGATAATTGCAATGGTTATCTCAGCGTTATTGGGAATCATTATTGAAAAAATAGCTTATAAACCACTTAGAAAATCTCCAAGGATAACGCTGTTAATAACAGCTATTGGAGTGTCGTTATTACTAGAAAATGGAATGAGATTTATTGTGGGGCCAGCACCAAAGACGTTCCCACAACTTATAAAAGCTTCAAAGATAAATATAGGATCACTGCAAGTAACTAATATTCAAATATTAACTTTAGCTGTGTCTTTAATACTTGTTGTATTACTCCAATATATAGTTTATAGAACGAAAGTAGGTAAAGCTATGAGAGCAGCTTCATATGATATTGAAGCTGCAGCCCTCATGGGTATCAATGTAAACAATACTATTTCCTTTACTTTTGCTTTAGGTTCAGCATTAGCAGGAGCAGCAGGTGTGTTAGTTGCATTGGCGTGGACTACAATTGATCCTTATATGGGAATAATGCCAGGGTTAAAGGCCTTTGTTGCAGCAGTTCTTGGAGGAATAGGAATAATTCCTGGAGCACTTATAGGTGGTCTATTTATGGGAGTAGCAGAAACTCTTACAAAAGCATATATATCCTCAAGACTTGCAGATGCTATAGCTTTTTCTATATTAATAATAGTTCTGCTTATAAAACCTGCAGGGTTATTAGGAAAGCAAACTAGAGAGAAAGTGTAGGTGGTAGCATGAAAAAGATAGTTAAATATTTAGTATATGCATTATTAATAATAGGGTTTTACTTCCTTTTTGATTTCTTAATGAAAGAAAGAATAGTAAACCGTTATTATGGAGGAATAATAGTTTTAGTTTGTATAAATATTATATTAGCTGCTTCACTTAATTTGATTACAGGTTTTACAGGACAACTTTGCTTAGGACATGCTGGATTTATGTCTATAGGAGCCTATACAGGAGCTATGATTTCTGTAAAGTTACATCTTCCTTTTGTTCCAGCACTTATAGCAGGAGGTATATTATCAGCACTAGTGGCTTTAATTATAGGTATACCAACGTTAAAACTTAAGGGAGACTATTTCGCTATTACTACACTAGGTTTTGGAGAAATAATAAGAGTAATCTTAACTAATATAGACTATTTAGGAGGACCAAGAGGATTTTCAGGGATACCACCAAAAACAACTTTTGCTTGGGCTTACTTTTTAATGATAGCTTCAGTGATAATCATTTATAACATTATACACTCAGCGCAAGGAAGAGCCATGATCTCAATTCGTGAAAATGAGATTGCAGCAGAAGCAATGGGAGTTAATACATCTAGATTTAAGATAATGGCTTTTGCAATAGCAGCTTTCTTTGCTGGTGTAGCTGGAGCACTTTATGCACATTATACAATGTTCATTCAACCAGATGGATTTAACTTCTTAAAATCTATAGAAATTTTAACTTTCGTAGTATTTGGAGGTATGGGTTCGTTATCAGGTTCTATAATTGCAACAGTAATATTAACATTTATGCCAGAACTTCTAAGAAGTATAAAGGATTTAAGAATGATAATTTACTCAGTAGCCCTTATAGTACTAATGATATTTAGACCAGAAGGTTTATTAGGAACAAAAGAAATATCCTTAAAGCCATTAAAAAAATTATTTTCAAAAAAAGAAGGGAGGTAATGTAGATGCTTAAGGTAGAAAAACTAACAATTCAATTTGGAGGACTAAAAGCAGTCTCAGAATTTGATTTACACATTAAGCCAAAAGAAGTTATAGGGCTTATTGGACCTAATGGGGCAGGAAAGACAACAGTTTTTAATATGCTCACAGGAGTATATTCACCTACAGCAGGCACTATTTCCTACAAAGGGGAGAATATCCACGGATTAAAGCCCTATTACATTACCCAAAAAAAGATTGCAAGAACCTTTCAAAATATTAGATTGTTTAGTAATCTTACAGTATTAGATAATGTTAAGATATCTTTTAGCTATAGAGTAAAATACAATCTATTTGATGCAGTAGTGAAAACACCTAAATATAAAAGAGAAGAAAGAGAAATAGAGAAAAAGTCTTTAGAGCTTCTAAAAGCTTTTGATTTAGATATAAAAGCAAACGAACTTGCAAAGAATCTTTCTTATGGTGATCAAAGAAGACTTGAAATTGCAAGAGCTTTAGCTGTTGAACCAGAGTTATTATTGTTAGATGAGCCAGCAGCAGGAATGAATCCTCAGGAAACTCACGAGCTTATGAATCTCATCAGTTGGATAAGAGATAATTTTAATGTTGCAGTATTACTTATCGAGCATGATATGAAGCTGGTTATGGGGGTTTGTGAGAGAATTGCTGTTCTTGACTACGGTAAAAAGATAGCAGAAGGTACACCAGAAGAGATCAAGAAGAATCCAAGAGTAATAGAGGCATATCTTGGAGGAACCTGTCTTGAGGAGGAGGCTGCAAATGCTTAAGATAAAAGATTTAAATGTTTTTTATGAAGGAATACAAGCTTTGAGAAATATTACACTTGAGGTAAATGAAGGCGAGATTGTAACCTTGATAGGTGCCAATGGTGCTGGAAAAACTTCTACTTTAAGGGCAATATCAGGACTTATTCCTTTTAAGAGTGGAGAAATATACTTTCAAGATAAGCCATTAAAAAGCATTCCAGCACATAAACTAGTAGCATTAGGTATAGGTCATGTACCAGAAGGAAGAAAGATATTTGCAAACTTAACGGTAAGAGAAAACTTAGAGTTAGGTGCTTATCTTAGAAAAGATAAAGATGGTATCAAAGAAGACTATGAAATGATTTATGAAAAGTTTCCAAGACTTAAGGAGAGAATAAATCAAATGGCAGGTACCCTTTCAGGTGGAGAACAGCAAATGCTTGCCATGGGAAGAGCACTTATGAACAGGCCTAAAATTCTTCTTCTTGATGAACCATCCATGGGACTTGCACCACTAGTGGTTAAAAGTATTTTTGATATTATTCAAGAAATCAACAAGGGTGGTACAACAGTACTTCTTGTTGAGCAAAATGCTCATATGGCTCTATCTATTGCTCATAGAGCGTATGTTCTTGAAACAGGAAGTATAGTTCTTAGTGGAGAAGCAAGCAAGCTTTTACAAGACGATAAGGTAAGAAGTGCATATTTAGGTGAGTAATTTTATATGAGGATGTTCCAAGGTTGGGAACATCCTTTTTTATATTTATTACAGTAAAATAAGATAATTAAAGCTTCTTCTTCATAAACTAAAAAAAATAGTTAAGGAGACGATATAATGCAGGTAAGGCTAGGATATGTAGCAATTGCATTGAATTTACCTAAAGTTACGTCATCAAGTACTGTAACCTATTCAAATTATAATAAGCTTCTTTCAATGGAAAAAAAGATAGAGAAACTTAAAGCTGTAACATTATCGAATCTAGATGATTTATATACGATTCTTAAATATACTATAGAAAATCAAATACATTTCTATAGAATAACTTCCGCACTAGTCCCTTTATGCACACATCCAGAAGTTATGTGGGATTACAGAAAAATTTTTAGAAAGGACTTCCAAAGAATCGGTGCATTCATAAAACAACATAATATGAGGGTGGATACGCACCCCGATGAATTTAATGTTTTAAATTCTAATAGAGATGAAGTTGTAGAAAATACAATTAGAAACTTATGGTTTCATGCTCACTTTTTCGAAGATATGGAGTACTCAGAAGGAAAAATGGTGATGCATGTTGGCGGTGGTGTAGGAGGTAAGGAAAAAGCATTGGAGAGATTCAAAGCTAATTTTAATAAAACACCACAAGAAATATCATCAAGAATTATAATTGAGAATGATGATAAGACATTTACAACTAAGGAGGTTCTAGAACTTTGTAAAGATTTATCAATACCTATGGTATTAGATGTGCATCATCATATTTGTAATAATAATGGGGAAAAATTAACAGATTTATTAGGAGAAATTTTTCAAACGTGGGAAGGAGAAAGTTTACCGCCCAAAATTCATTTTTCTTCGCCAAGAGAAGGGGAAAAGGATAGAAAACACGCGGATTATATTGAGGCAGAAAGCTTTATTAGATTTTTAGATATTGCAAAAGAATTAGGTATGGACTTTGATATAATGTTGGAAGCAAAGATGAAGGACTTAGCTTTATTTAAGCTCACTGAAGATATTAAGAATTTAAGACCTCGGTGGAGATGGATAGATAACAGCACCTTGATAATTACTTAAATAATTTTAACTGGATAACTAAGACTATGATAGTGACAAAAAAAATCTCCTAGCATAAATTAAAGAAGAAAACTTTATAGGAGAAAAGAATTGAGAGAGTTAGAAAAGATATATTTAAATATACGTAAAACAAAGCACTCATTAAAAATTATTGAAGTAAAATATAAGTGGCAAGGTGAATTGGAATATACATTAAATCCTCAAATGATAATTTTTCATCATACTGTGGAACAAAATAAGACACCACAGCATATACATGAATTACATCTTAAAAGAGGTTGGGCGGGAATTGGATACCATTTCTATATAAGAAAAGATGGTAAGATATATAGAGGAAGAGCAGAAAATTCTGTTGGTGCTCATGCTGGTGCCTACAATAATGTTGCATTAGGTATTGCGTTAGAGGGAAATTTTATGATAGAGAAGCCCACTAAAAAACAGATAAATTCTTTAATTTTACTTTCTAGGCATCTTGTCCAGAAATATGCAATAACAGATTTATTAAGACATAAAGATATTATGGATACCCAGTGTCCTGGAGTAAACTTTCCCTTTGAAGAGGTAAAAAATAAAGTGCCGGTATCTAATATACGAACATTAGAATAATATATGACGAAACTATATTCCAATAATTTCAAGTAAACTGTATAAAATTTTTTCATCATCTAAGATGGAAGATGGATAGCACAAAATGTTAGAAATACTTCAAGTTAAAGACATAGAAAAATTAGAAAGAATCTTTAATAAATTTTTTCAAATGAATATTGACATCGCAGAGGATAAAATGATAAAATAGGCACATGGCTTTATTAAAAACAAAGTAAAGTTAAGAAATCATCCGGAAAGTATAAGTTTAGAAGAAGTAATAAGTATGTATAATAATAGTTTATTCAAATAGAATAACTATATATTAAGTTAAACCGTTCTTGTTCACGATGGTGTGACAAATCTTTTTGTTGCGCTGGTGTGATAGGAATGGTTTTTTTATTTCTAAAGTAAATATTGACATACAGAGGGTGAAATGATAAAATTATGACATAAATTGTTGAAAAAAGAAAATAAGGTATTTTACCTAAAAACAAGTTTCTAATAAGTAGTAAATACTTATAAAGATAGTTTACTGAAATAGAATAACGATCTATTAAGTTAAACCGTTCTTGTTCACGATGGTGTGGCAAATTTCTTTGCTGCGCTATGTGGCAAGAATGGTTTTTTTATTTACTATCATTTCACAAAATGAAATGTGGCTCAAAATTAATAGACTTGATGCCTATTAATTCTGTTTAACTTGGTAAACTTAAACCAATCTTACGAATCAATTATAATATCTCACAAAAGAGATATATCTTTTTAAAAATATCGAACTAATCATACAAATAATTCTTAAAGTATATTTCCAATAATTTCTGAAACACGAATGAATATTAATATGTGAACTTAATTGTTATATTAATATACGAACTATTTTATTTATAAATATAAAATAATTCGCAAAATTTTTGATAAAAAGTTAAATTTAGGAGCTAAAAAAGCGTTCTCATTTAACAAAATGTTAATAAAAAGTCTTTTTGATTAACAAATGTTTATGAAAACGTATAATATATTAAAAAAATATCAAAAAAATTTTAAAAAAAGTATTGATTTTATAATTGGGGGGTGTTATAGTATATACATCAAGCAAAACAAATAAAAAAACAAACAAAAAACAACCAAAAAAATAATTAAAACAAGGAGGCAATATTATGAGACAGGTAGCGATTTATGGAAAGGGTGGAATAGGAAAATCCACAACAACTCAAAACTTAACAGCAGGTTTAGCTGAAATGGGAAATAAAATAATGGTAGTAGGATGTGACCCAAAAGCTGACTCAACAAGATTATTACTTGGAGGTTTAGCACAAAAGTCAGTATTAGATACTTTAAGAGAAGAAGGAGAAGATGTTGAATTAGAATCAATATTAAAGCCAGGTTATGGTGGTATCAAATGTGTTGAATCAGGCGGTCCAGAACCAGGAGTTGGATGTGCTGGTAGAGGTATCATAACTTCAATCAATATGCTTGAACAACTAGGAGCATATGAAGCAGAATTAGATTATGTTTTCTACGATGTATTAGGAGACGTTGTATGTGGTGGTTTCGCAATGCCAATAAGAGAAGGTAAAGCACAAGAAATCTACATCGTTGCTTCAGGTGAAATGATGGCATTATATGCAGCTAACAACATAGCAAAAGGTATACAAAAATATGCACACAGCGGTGGAGTTAGATTAGGTGGTATCATCTGTAACAGTAGAAAAGTTGCTAATGAATATGAATTACTAGATGCTTTTGCTAAGGAATTAGGAAGCCAATTAATTCACTTTGTACCAAGAAGCCCTATGGTTACAAAAGCAGAAATAAACAAGAAAACTGTTATAGATTTTGATCCAACAGCTGAACAAGCTGATGAATACAGAACATTAGCAAAGAACATACACAATAATGAAATGTTTGTTATACCAAAACCAATGACACAAGATAGATTAGAAGAAATATTAATGGAATATGGTCTAATAGATCTATAAGATATAAGAAGAATTGAACATAGTTACTTGCTAAACATAGTTACTTGCTAAAGAAGAAATGAATAAGTTGCTAACTAAAGAAGAATTCAACATAAGTACGTTGTGATAAAGAAGAATTGAACATGGATTAAGAGTATAGATATATAATTAGGTGGGGTTATTTTGAAGAATAAAAAAAAATATACCACAGCCAACAAACAGATGGACAGTGGTGATTCAAAATAACTTGAGTAAATTTTCGTATATAGATTATATCACAATTGTATTGAGGAGGTCAATGTATGTTAATGGTAAAAGCTATTATTAGACCTGAAAAAGTAAATTGCGTTCTATCTGAGTTATGTGACGCAGGCTTTCCAGCGGTAACTAAGTATGATGTAGTAGGTAGAGGTAAGCAAAGAGGGGTTAAAGTTGGAGAAGTTTTCTATGATGAAATCCCAAAAGAAATGCTTATGTTAGTTATAAATGATGAAGATAAAGATGATGTTATCAAGATAATCATGAAAAATGCAAAAACAGGAGAAAAAGGTGCTTTCGGAGACGGAAAAATCTTTATAGTTCCTGTAGAAGCAGCATATACAATAAGCTCAGGCTCAAATGAGCTTTAACATAGAAGGAGGGGGAGAGATGAAAGAAATAACTGCAATCATCAGAATGAACATGGTTAGTAAAACCAAGGATGCCCTTCTGAAAGGAGGGTTCCCCTCTTTCACTTGTAGAAAAGTGGTTGGTCGTGGTAAGAAGAAGGTAGACTTTTCTATGATTGATGAAAAGTTATCAGAGAGAGTTATGTTAAATTCAGGCATAGCTGAAGAAATATCAGAGATGCATAGATTAGTACCAAAAAGAATGGTTGTTCTTTTGGTTAATGATGAAGATGTAAATAAAGTCGTAAATACAATTATAGAAGTTAATAAAACCGGTAATCCAGGAGACGGAAAGATATTTGTTACAGATGTAATTGATGCAGCAAGAGTACGTACTGGAGAAACAGGACCAAAAGCCATTTAAATATAGGATGAGGTGAAATATATGAAAAAAGATATGCAAAAGGTTGTAGACCAGGTTTTAGAACAATACCCTGCTAAAACCTTTAAAAATAGAAAGACTCATATTGTTGTTAAGACAAAGGAAGATCCAAATCCAGTAATACAAGCTAACGTAAGAACAGTACCAGGTATAATCACAAGCAGAGGCTGTTGTTTCGCAGGTTGTAAAGGGGTTGTTATGGGACCAATTAAGGATATGATTCATATCACACATGGTCCAATAGGTTGTGCTTACTACACTTGGGGTACTAGAAGAAACAAGGCAAGAGCAACAGAAGGCGGTCAGAATTTTATTGAATACGCATTTTCAACTGACATGCAGGAAAGTGATATAGTTTTCGGTGGAACTAAGAAATTAGCAGAAGCAATAAAAGAAGCTGTTGAAATTTTCAATCCGAAAGCTATCGGTATATATGCAACTTGTCCTGTTGGTCTTATAGGTGATGATATAAATGCAGTAGCAGCAGAAGCTAGAAAGCTTTATGGAATTGATGTTTTTGCTTTTAGCTGTGAAGGATATAAGGGAGTAACTCAATCCGCAGGTCACCATATAGCAAATAATATCGTTTTTGAAGATATGATTGGTAAAGGAAATGCGGAACATAAGAAGTATTCTGTAAATATCTTAGGTGAATATAACATAGGTGGAGACTCATGGGAAATCGAGAGAATACTTGAGAAAATTGGTTACAATGTTGTTGCAACACTTAGTGGTGACGTAGAATATGAACAAATTACGAATGCTCATACAGCAGATTGTAACTTAGTACAATGTCACAGATCAATTAACTATATTGCTGAAATGCTTGAAACTAAGTTTGGTATTCCATGGATTAAAGCTAACTTTATCGGAGTAACAGGAACAATTGACACATTAAGAAACTTAGCAAAAGTATTTAATGATCCATATATATATGAGAGAACTGAAGCGGTTATAGCAGAGGAACTTTCTGCAATGGAAGGTGAATTGACTTATTATAAGGAAAAGCTTGAAGGTAAGACTGCATGTCTCTATGTTGGTGGTTCAAGAGCTCACCATTATCAAGTATTATTAAAGGATTTTGGTATCGAAACTATACTTGCTGGTTATGAGTTTGGTCACCGTGACGACTATGAAGGAAGAGAAGTTATACCATCAATAAAAATTGATGCAGATAGCAAGAATATTCCTGAAATAACTGTTCAAAAGGATGAAAATAGATATCGTGTTATCATACCAGAAGATAGATATGAAGTTCTTAAGCAAGAAATTCCACTAGCTTACTATGGTGGAATGGTTAAAGAAATGAATGAAGGAACAATAATGGTTGATGACTTAAATCACCATGAAACAGAAATGTTTATTAAATTATTAAACCCAGATATGTTCTTCTCAGGTGTAAAAGAAAAGTATATGCTTCAAAAAATGGGCGTTTTATCAAGACAGCTTCACTCTTATGATTACACAGGTCCTTATGCAGGATTTAAGGGAGCATTAATATTTGCTAGAGAATTAGCAGCAGGAGTTTATACTCCAGCATGGAAGTATGTAACTCCACCATGGAAAGTAGAACCAATGTTAGAAGGAAAAGTTGTTGGAGGTGAAGAGTAATGTTAGATGCAACACCAAAGAAAGTAGTAGAAAGAAAAGCGTTAAAAATAAATCCAGCTAAAACTTGTCAGCCAATCGGTGCTATGTATGCAGCACTTGGTATTCACAAATGTCTTCCTCACAGCCATGGATCACAAGGATGTTGTGCATTTCATAGAATGCAGCTAACAAGACATTTTAAAGATCCAATAATGGCTTCAACAAGCTCCTTTACAGAAGGTGCCAGCGTATTCGGCGGAGGCGCAAATTTAAAAATGGCTGTTAAAAACATTTGGAAGTTATATAACCCAGATATTATAGCAGTTCATACAACATGTTTATCAGAAACTATAGGTGATGACTTACCTACTTATATATCAGATTCAGAAGTACCAGAAGGTAAAGTTATTATTCATGCTAATACACCAAGTTATCAAGGATCACATGTTACTGGTTTCTCAAACATGGTTAAAGGAATCGTAGATTACCTATGTAAAGCAACTGCTGCTGAGAAAAATGATACAGTAAATGTAATTCCAGGATTTGTGAGCCCAGCAGACATGAGAGAAATAAAGAGATTATTCGAAGCAATGAATATACCTTATACTATGTTCCCAGATACTAGCGGAGTTGTTGATTCTCCAGCAACTGGAGAATTTAATATGTATCCAGAAGGCGGAGCTAAGGTTGAAGATATAAGAAATGCAGGAAACTCTTCTCAAACATTAGCTTTAGGAAGTTACGCTTCACAAGCAGGAGCAGTATCATTAGAAAAGAAGTGCAAGGTACCATTTAAGACTCTTAAGACTCCAATCGGTTTAGAAGCAACTGATGAACTTTTAATGACACTTTCTTCTCTTACTGGAAAGGATATTCCTAAGAACATAGAAGAAGAAAGAGGACAATTAGTTGACCTAATGCTTGATAGCTATCAATACTTACATGGTAAAAAGGTAGCAATATTTGGTGATCCAGATTTAGTTATCGCTTTAACACAATTTGTAATAAGCTTAGGTATGACTCCAAAGTATGTTATAACTGGTACTCCAGGAGAAGAATTTAACAGAGTAATCGAAAAGATGATTGAGGATGCAGGAATAGAAGGTTCAATAGTGAAGAACAGTGCAGACCTTTTTGAACTACAACAATGGATAAAGAATGAAGGAGTAGACCTACTTATGGGTAATACTCATGGAAAACATATTGCAAGAGCAGAGGATGTACCTTTTGTAAGATTTGGTTTCCCAATACTAGATAGATATGCACATCATTATATTCCAACTGTTGGATATAAGGGATCAATAAACCTTATGAAGTCTATGGTTGATGCTATATTAGATAGAATGGACAGAGACTGTGCAGATGAAGATTTTGAATTAGTTAGATAATAAAATTGAATGATTCAGGGGGGATTCCCCTGAATCACAATTTAAAAGTCATAGGAGGGATAGCATGGGGGAGAAGTCCATGGGATTAAGCTTAAAAGAAGGGTTGTTAAAAGAAAGAGAAGCATTTGTATGCCATAAAGAAAAAAATGGAGGAGCAGGCTTTAAGTGTGATTCAGAGAGTGTATCAGGTGCTGTAAGCCAAAGAGCTTGTGTTTACTGTGGTGCTAGAGTAGTGCTTAACCCCATAACAGATGCTTATCATATTGTTCATGGACCTATTGGTTGTGCCAGCTATACCTGGGACATAAGAGGAAGCTTGAGCAGTGGAGAAGAAATATATAGAAATAGTTTTTCTACAGATCTTTTAGAGAAGGATGTAATCTTTGGGGGAGAGAAAAAGTTAGCTGGTGCTATAGATGAAATTGTAGAGAAGCATCATCCAAAGGTAATATTTGTGTATTCTACTTGTATAGTTGGAGTAATTGGAGACGATGTTGATGCTGTTTGTAGAATGGCTGAAAAGAAGCATTCTATAAGAGTTATTCCTGTAAGGTCACCGGGTTTTGCGGGACATAAATCTATGGGATATAAAGCTGCCTGTAATGCATTAATAGAGCTTATGGGAGAAGAAAAGTCAACAGAAGAAAAAATTGAAGGAATTAATTTCCTTGGAGATTTTAATTTAGCAGGAGAAATTTGGATTATATCAGAATACCTAAAGAAGTTAGGTATTAACGTTGTAGCAAAGATAACTGGAGATGGTAAGTGCGAAGAAATAATGAAAGCAAAAAGGGCATCTTTAAACATAGTACAGTGTGCTGGTTCTATGAATTACCTAGCAAAAAGAATGGAAGAACTTTATGATGTACCCTTTATAAAGGTAAGCTTTTTTGGAATAGAAGATACAAAACTTTCACTATTAAGAATAGCAGATTGTTTTAATGATCCACAAATTAGATTGAGAGCAGAGAGGCTCCTTGATGATGAGATAAATTCTGTCATTAAGGAGCTGAATTATTATAGAGAGAGACTTAAAGGAAAGAAGGCTGCGATATATGTAGGAGGAGGATTTAAGGCAATTTCTCTTATAAAGCAGTTAAGAGATCTTGGTGTTGAAACTGTATTAGTTGGTACTCAAACAGGAAAAAAAGATGAGTATGATGAGATAAGAATGTTATCAAATGAAGGTACAGTAATATTAGACGACTCAAATCCATTTGAACTTGAAAAATTTATAAAAGAAAAAGGTGCAGACCTATTAATTGGAGGCGTAAAGGAAAGACCACTTGCTTACAAGTTAGGTGTAGGTTTTTGTGATCATAACCACGAAAGAAAACACCCGCTTTCTGGCTTTGAAGGAGCTTTAAATTTTGCTAAGGAGATAGATCTAACAGTTAATAGCCCAGTATGGAGCTATATACGGTAGGGGGGATAAAATGAGCAGAAATTATAAAAACCTAAATGTAAACCCATGTAAAATGTGCATGCCAATGGGTGCAGTAATGGCATTTAAAGGAATTGAAGACAACATGGTAATAATCCATGGCTCACAAGGATGTAGCACTTACATAAGAAGGCACATGGCAACACACTATAATGAACCTATAGACATAGCGTCTTCATCTCTTACAGAGGATGGCACTGTATTTGGAGGAAGTAAAAATCTTAAAAAAGGCTTGAGCAACATGATTAAGCTGTATCAGCCTAAAACTATAGGAGTTATCACTACCTGTCTTGCAGAAACCATAGGTGAGGATATTGAAAGAATAGTAGCAGAGTATTATGAGGAGACAGGAATAAGTGGAGTTGATATTGTGCCAGTGCATACTCCAGGTTACGCGGGTACACAGGAGGAAGGATATTATAGTGCCCTTAAAGGTGTAGTAGAGAGATTTAGTGAAAAAGGAAAGGATAACGGTAAGATAAATATAATCTGCGGTAATCTAAATCCTGGTGACGTTAGAGCCCTTAAGGAAATGCTCGAAAAATTAAATATTCCCTATATACTGCTGCCAGATGTGTCTGAGACCTTGGATGGACCATACGAAAAAGAGTATAGCCGCATAAGAAAAGGTGGAACGACTATAGCGGATATAAAGGATATGGCAAATTCAATTGCAACCATTGAGATGGGAATTGCAGTTCCTGAGGATAGTTCTCCAGGGGCATACCTTAGAGATAAATTTAATGTACCACTTTATAAATGTTCCCTTCCTTTTGGATTAAGGAATACTGATAAATTGTTGGAACTTTTATGTAATATTGCTGGAAAAGAACTTCCTAAAAGTATAAAGACCGATAAAGGAAGATATATTGACACTATGGTTGATAACCACAAGTTTACCGGAAGGGCTAGAGCAGTTATTTATGGTGAAGGCGAACTAGTGATAGCAATGGTTAAGCTTTGTTGTGAGAATGGGATAGTTCCAAAGATTGTAGCAACAGGTGGCAATAATCCTAAAGTTATTAAAATGCTAAAGGAAGAAACAATGAACTTAGGAGAAGAATGTATCCTACTTAAGGATACCGATTTTGAGACTATAGAATCTCTATGCAAAGAGCAAGGAATAAATATCATAATTGGTAGCTCTGATGGTAGAAGAATGGCAAGTAGGTTGAATCTTAAAATAGTAAGAGTCGCTTTTCCTGTTCACGACAGAGTTGGAGCTCAGAAAAAGTGCATAACTCTATATAACGGTTCAGCACTACTTTTAGATGAAATAGCAAATGTAATAATAGAAGAGACGGAAGAAAGCTTTAGAGAAGAAGCTTTTACAAAATATTTTGTAGATAATAAGATTCAAGAAGAGAAGAAGCTTGAAGAGGAGAAAAAGCAGGAGGGGAACAATATGATAACAAATCTTGATAAAAACTTAAATCATCCATGTTTTAATAAGGACGCTCACGATTGTGCCAGAATACACCTTCCAGTAGCACCAAAATGTAATATATCCTGTAACTACTGCAGTAGAAAGTATGACTGTGCTAATGAAAGTAGACCAGGAGTAACCAGTGAGGTGTTAACACCAGAACAGGGATTTGCAAGATTCAAGGAAGCTAAAGAAAAGATAGAGAAACTAACAGTTCTTGGAATAGCTGGACCAGGAGATGCTCTTGCAAACTTTGAAGAAACAAAGAAGACTATTGAGCTTATAAAGGCAGAATATCCAGATACAATTATATGTCTTTCAACAAATGGACTTATGCTTCCATTCTATGCGCAGGAACTTGTAAACCTAGGTGTATCTCACGTTACAGTAACGATTAATACAGTAGATAAGACTATGGGAGCAAAAATATATAAATTTGTAAATTACCTAGGAACCACATATACTGGTGAAAAGGCTGCAGAAATATTGCTGAATAATCAATTAGCAGGACTTAAGTTCCTATCTTCACATGGTGTTGTATGTAAGGTTAACATAGTAATGTTAAAAGGTATAAATGACGATCATATTGAAGAAGTAGTTAAGACTGTAAAAGAGCATGGAGCATCTATTACAAACATCATGCAGCATATACCAGTTAAGGAAAGTGTATTTTCAGATTTGTCTCTAGTAAGCAATCAAGAGCTTAATGAGATGAGAAAGAAGTGTGAAGGTCACTTAAAGCAGATGTATCACTGTAAGCAATGTAGAGCGGATGCAGTGGGAATACTTGCTCAAGACAGATCTATAGAGTTTAGAGGAAGTGGTTGTGGATCTTCTTGTTCAAAATCTCAAGATGGTATAAGCATAAAGAGTTACAAGTTTGCAATTACCACAAAAAGTGGAACTAATATAGATCAACACTTTGGCATGGTAGAAGAATTATATGTATATTCTTATAGCGCAGGAAAGGTTAAGTTCTTAGAAAAAAGACCAATTGCTAAGTACTGTACAGGAAAATCAGAGTGTGATGATCACGAAGATAAAATTGAAAAAATAATAAAGACAATTGAAGATTGTGATGCAGTTCTTACAATGAGAGCAGGATTATCTCCAGAAAAGAAGCTGCAAGAAAAAGGAATAAAGTTAATTCAAATGTACGATGGCATCGATAATGGTATTAGAGAAGCTGCTAAATTAATGAACATTTAAGAAGTAAGAATGTAAATCTCTCCGCATCTTTTTTGGGGGGATGTGGAGTAGTTATATTTTATGTAGTAGTATTTATAATTGTCTTTTATTGAAATAAAATGAGAGAGTTAGAATATATAAGTTCAGTTTATAAATCTCAATATGAACTTATATATCTAATAAGGAGGGAGCTAAATGTCACTATATCATAATAACAGAGAATTAAAAATTATAGATGCAACATTACCTAGGAATATACAGTTGAAGGAGAGTATGGTTAGCTCCTTCATAAACCTCTCAAAGGAAATAGGAGTAGACCTATTTTTAATAGATCAGAATCTATTAAAAAAGATAAAAATTGAAGATCATTGTAAGGATTTTATACTTTATGTAAAAAATATTGAGGAGTTTAACAGGGGAAATAGACTTGGTATTAATAAGTTTATGATTACTTATGATGCTATTGTAGAGGATTATCTTTTTTATGAAAAATTAGTTGATATTAAGGAAACACTTATACTTGAAATTCCACTGTCTATTTTAAAGAGATTGGATCTAAATTGGTTGAGAACATGTATAAAAGCCTATTCTATATCTTCTTTGGTTATATCTCATATTGACTATTATGAGTTTTCACACTTACCATTGATGATAGAGGAGTTAAGAGAGAGCCTTAATGTAGAAGTTATACTTTTTCCAACTGATAGATTCTCGATGGGTACTGCTATTGTATTGGAAGGAGCAGAGGTGTCAGATGGTATCATATGCGGCTTTAATGGAGGAGATTATGGTATGGTATCCATGGAAGAAGCATTAGTAGGTCTTAAGGTTATAAATAAGTTTCAGCTTGGAGGAAGCATCGGTAGGCTGAGTGAGCTTAAGGAGATATATGAGAATCTAATGGGAGTCAAGGTTAGAAAATGTAAAGCTGTAATAGGAGAGGAAATATTTGATTTTGAATCTGGAATACATGCAGATGGTATAGCAAAAGATCCTCATACCTATGAACCTTATGAACCTGGAGATGTGGGCATGAAGAGAAGACTTATCATAGGCAAACATTCAGGAACAAAGTCCTTGAAGATGAAGCTTATTGATCTGGAAATTGACTATAGTCCACTTGATCTTAGTTTAGTTCTTGAGACGGTAAGAGAGTGGAGCATTAAAATGAGAAGAGGTCTTAATGATGGAGAACTTTTATCTTTAATTAAAGGTATGAATATTAAGAGTATTGGGAATAGGTAGGTGGTAATATGGAAGTAAAGATTGTTGACACCACCTTAAGGGATGGAGAACAAAAGGCAGGAATAGCTCTAGGATTTTGGGATAAGGTAGAGATAGCTAAGCTTTTAAGTTCCCTTGGTGTATATCAAATTGAAGCTGGTATACCAGCCATGGGAGGCGATGAGAAAAAAAGTATTGAGAAAATAGCAAGTCTTGGGCTTGCTTCGAAAATATCTGCATGGAATAGGATGAGTAAGGAGGATATAAGTCATTCCTTGGACTGTAATGTAGATATTGTTCATATTTCAGTACCAGCATCAGATATACAAATTTATTCAAAGCTTAGGCGTAATAGAGTTTGGGTTAAGGATAACATGATAAGGGCTGTATACTTTGCAAAGGAAAAGGGGGCAGAGGTAGTTATTGGTCTTGAAGATGCTTCTAGAGCCTCATTTAGCTTTTTAGAAGAACTTTGCGGGGATGCAGTAAAACTTGGAGTAAATAGAGTAAGATATGCGGATACAGTAGGTATAGAAATACCAACAAAAATTCAAAGTAAGATTGCTCGCTTAAGAAAAAGTACAGGTGTAGATATTGAGATTCACTGTCATAATGATTTTGGGATGGCAGTAGCAAATTCTTTTACTGCTTATGAAGCAGGAGCAGCATTTGTAGATTGTACTATAGGTGGTATCGGTGAGAGAGCAGGCAATTGTGATTATAATGGTTTTTGTAAGGCTAGTGGTGAACTTTTTGGAATGTTTCCACTAGGATCGATAGATAAAGTGCAAGAAGTTGAAGCACAAATAAAGAAGATAATATTTAGCAATAATGAAAGAATTCAATAAACCTTTTATAAAGAGCCTAACTCTATGAGTTGGGTTTTTATTTTTGTTAAGATTATTATAGGTTTTTTCTTTTTATAGTAGATTGTGTAGGAAATATTTCCTTCTTCATATATAATATTTTTTGTAGAGGTATTAGCAGCTGCGGGCCAGATTTTGGCGAAAGCTGTAGTAAATCCAACTGACATTGTAGCCTATGCAATAATACTTATAGTCCATTGCATAATTCCAACTTCTTACAAAAGAAAAATCCGACCTTTACGAAGCTCCATCCATAAACTTGTCAAAAATTGAAGGTGGAGATGTGTATAATAACGTTCCGGATTATTGCAAAATGTGCCTTGATATAAGATTTTTGCCTGATCAAAATATAAATAAAATTATAAGAGAAATAGAGAAAGCAGTAGAAACTAAAGTTAATATTCATTCTTATGGTGATGCAGTTAAGACTAAGATAGATGATATTTATGTTAAAAATCTTAGCCAATATATAGCTAATTTTACAAAGCTTAATGCAGAAATTTTCGGACAACATGGTTCTGCAGATACAAAATTTTACTCAAAATATGGAATACCAGCTGTTGAATTTGGACCTATAGGTGGAAATTGGCATGGTGATGATGAATATGTAGTTCTAGATTCTGTATATATGTATAAGAATATACTTAAGAATTTTATATTGAACGTATAATCAGAAAATAAAAGGAGTGTATATTCATGAAAGAAGAGATATTTTTTCAAATATTAGATAAAGAATTAGTAGTAGCTCTGGAATGCACAGAACCTACCGCTATAGCACTAGCAGCGAAAATATATTAAGGAAGAAAAAGTCGTTGATTTAAAGTAAGTAGGACTAGGGAATGTTTACACATCTAGAATATCTCTAATTAACAATGTTTTTCATTATTCAATAAGCATTGTTAAAAAACATAAACTTAATATCTAACTACATTTTAAAAATAAATCTGTAGATTGTAAAGCTGAACAGGTATGATACCTGCTCAGCTTTGTTATTGTCATTTCACAGAGTGAAATCTGCCTCAAACTATAGATATACAACTTAATAACTGAACTGTGTATATTTAAATAGGCTCCATGTTTGCTTAACTTTATTTACTATATTCTTTTGAAGAATTGTGTCGAATATTCCCTGGAAAGCATATTATAATAACAAATACTGCTTACAGTTAATTTTAAAACTTAGTAGTACTATGGAGATGGTAATAGTGAAGAAATTTTTTCTTGAGGATCTTCAAAATATTATAAATGGGAATATACTCAATTGGAATACCAATCGGCCAGTAGAGTTGTTTGTGGAACAGCCAGATAAACCTCTGTTAAATTGTCTTTATTATTTATTTGACGGTTGTGATGATGAAGACAAGTTATTAAAGAAGTTAGTAGAATGTGGTGCAACTGGCGTGATAATAAAAGCACCACATAGACTTAATATATATAAATGGAAAAAGTTTAAGATTGGCGTTATAGAGGTGGAGCATCTCACGGAGTCATATTTGGAACTTGCCAAAGTATTTCGTTCACAATTTAATATTCCAATCATACAAGTGATAGGAAGCTCTGGAAAAACAACAACAAAAGATATGATAGGAGCAGTTCTTAATGCAGGTATTCCAACGCTTGTAGGGTACAATAACTATAACGCTCCTTCGGGAGTTGCGTATAATCTATTTTCTATTAGAAAGTATCACAGAGCTGCAGTGTTAGAGGTAGGCATGAAGGGGCGTGGTATTATGTCGTTATCTTCTGAGATGGTAAAGCCTAATATTGGAGTTCTTACGTCAATTCAACGTGCACATCTTGTTAGTCTTGGTTCAATTGAAAATATTATTGAAGCTAAGGCCGAGATTTTTGACTATCTTGATGAAGCTGGATTGCTTATTATAAATGGTGAGGATGAAAACTGCATTAATTTTCCGATTGGCAGATATAAAGGGAAAGTACTGAAGTATGGATTTTCAGATAAGTTTGATCTTTGGGCATCAAATATTAAATATAAGAATTTTAAGTCTTATTTTAGAGCTAATGGGCCAGGGATTGAGATTGATTGTATATTAAATACCGTAGGAAAATATAATATAGCTAATGCATTGGCCGCTATTCTAGTTGGTCTTCAACTAGGATTAAGAAAAGAAGACATAAAAAGAGGCCTTTCAAATTTTGAACCTTCAAGTGGTAGGTTAAAGATATACGATGGAATTAAGGGAACTGTATTGATTAATGATAACTTTAATGCAAACCCTGATTCCACCAGACAGTTGCTTCAAGAAATACCTTATTTTACAGATGATAAGCCACTTATGTTGGTTTTAGGTGATATGGAACGTCCGGATGAGGAAGTAAGGCAATATGCTAAGGAAGTACACTTTTCTATTGGAGAACAATTAGCTCAAATAAAGTTCGATAGTTTAATAGCTATTGGTAAATGGGCAAAGGAATATGTGAGAGGAGCTATGAGTAAAGGAGTTCCTCAATCAAAGATGGTTTACTTTGAAACTGTAGAAAAAGCTGAAAAGTATTTTAAATCTTCAATAATTCCCGGAAGTGTGATAGTTTTTAAAGCTTCAGTTTACGTACCTATAAGACATCTTATTAGATCTCTGGGAGTAGAATATTGATAGCTTTTTCAATAAGCTTTAAGCATCTTAATACTTTGTACTTTTTATCAAAAACTCAACTTAGAATAAACAGATTCTTAGTTGAGTTTTACTTCATAAAATGAAAACTTCAGATTACATATATTGACTATTCACAAGGAGGAAGTTTTATGAAGTTGACAATTATAACTGATGGTTCTCCGGAAGGTGTTAAAATAGAGAATCTTCTTAAGGATGAGGGAATAAGTAGTAAGTTATATAGCTCTTATCAAATAAGATGGGGAAATTGGATAGATCAGGGAGACAAAGTAACCACATTTAATTCTTGCACAGCAATAAAAAACACATCAGACAAGGAACAGGTAATATTAATTTTAGGAAAGAATCATATAAACTGTCCAAGAAGAATAAAGCCAGGAAAAAAAACTATTTTTCCTATAATCGGGAGAATGTTTGAGCATAGTAACGGGGGTACAGACATTATAGTAATCGACAGTATATCTGAATATAAAAAAAGTGATAGAGAATATTTTGTGGAATATATTAAACTTGAGGAAGAATACAGAATACATGTAATGGATGGAAAAGTGTTCTTTATAGAAGAAAAATATCTTCCTAAAAAAATACATCTAAAGAAATATTATAAAGTTAAAAGGATATCACCAAGTAAGTTAAAGAAAATTAGTTTTAATGCCAGAAAAGATGAATTATTTAAGGAACAAATTTACTGTTCAGATGACTTAGATGAGTTTGAAAATCAGTCTGATATTATTATTAGAAGTAAAGAATTTGGTTGGAGGCTTAGAAGAACAGATTTAAATTATCTTAGTTCTAATGAAAAAGACAAGCTAGTTACGATAGCTATAAAATCAGTTTATGCATTAGGTTTAGATTTTGGTGTAGTTACTATAGGAAAGAGTTTAGATGGCAAATTTTACGCACTTGATGTAGATGCTTCTTGTAAATATATGTCAAAAAACTGCCTTGATGCATATGTTAAGGAATTTAGTAATCTTTTATTAAAGTACGATAATTTAATGAATAGAAAGATTAATGTAACAATTGGTGCTGATCCAGAGTGCATGTTAAAAGATAAAGATACAAATAGCTTGATTTATGCCTCAGACTTTTTCGGTAAGAAAGGTCTCTATGGCTTGGATGATAGAAGTATAGAATCGGGGAAAAGATGTTACCCTTTAGTAGAGTTAAGACCACAATATTCCACTAATCCTCGAGATGTGGTAGAATCCATTAAATATATACTAAAAATGATAGGTGAAACTATTGACTATAAAAATATAGGATTATATGCAGGTAGTATGCCTTTACTTGATTACTGGGTAGGAGGACATATCCACTTCGGAATTCAACCTAATTATAAACTCATAAGAGCTCTAGATAACTATTTAGCACTGCCTGTTATGATGATTGAGAACTCTTATTCTTCAAGAAAAAGAAGAATTAAATATGGAGCACTTGGAAACTATCGCTTAAAGTCATATGGTGGATTTGAATACTGTACCTTAAGCAGTTGGCTTATAAATCCAGAAATTACAACGGGAATACTTTGTCTTGCAAAGGTTATTGCTCAAGAGTATTTAAATTTAAATGAAGAATTTATCTGTAATTATTCTGATATTAGAGCTTTTTATCAAGTTAATAAAAATTATTTTAAAGATAAAGTAGGGAAAATCCTAAAGAATATTTCAGAAACCCATACGTTTATACAATATAGCAAAGAATTGCGACCTTTATTTAAACGTATTATGGAATGTAAAGAGTGGGATGAAACAACAGATTTAAAGGAAAACTGGAGTATTCCCTCATCTAATGAGGTGTACAAGCAAACCTTAAGATGTTTTATTCCTAAGAAGAAAAGAGAAGAACTTAATATCAAGCAGGGTAGTACAATAACAATAATGATTGGAAGAAATAAATATATGGTTAAGGTATATCCTAAAGATGATTTCTCCCCTGAAAAAGATAGCTTAGTAAGTTTTTCAGAGGATATATGCAAAGAAATAGGAATAAAAGGGGATGATTGTGTAGGTTTATGGTTTGATGATAAAGATAAAATCTTTAGGGCAGGACCTATATTAGGAATTTTAAGCTATAGAGAAGAAGATCCTCTTGGACCTTTTGCTAGACAAACATCTTTATTTAAAAAATTAATAAAGCTTTCTAAATATAAAGGAATTATAACTTATGTATTCACTATTTGGGATGCAGATTGGAAAAATCATCAAGTTAAAGGGTATACCTATGATTTTGAAAAAGAAAAATGGATAAAACGATATTTTAAAATTCCTAATGTGATTTATGACAGAGGAGATGTATATACTGAAGAGCATTATGGAAAATATTTTACTAAGTATATAGATTACACAAATAAATATGATATAAAGTCTATAAACAGTTTAGATTGTATAAATCTTACCAATGATAAATGGAATATCCATTGTCTTTTGGAATCAGATGAGAGAACTAAAGAATATCAAATAGATACTTTCCTATATGAAAAAGATAAACTTTTAAAGGATTGTATTGATAGGTACAAACATGTATTTCTTAAGTTAAGAAAAGGAAGCAGGAGCAAAGGTATTATTTCTGTAGAAAAATTGGATGACAGATACTGTGAGCTAACTTATAAAAACTTGCATGATCAAACCGTAAAAATGAAAGTAAATAGAGCAGAATTGACAAGTGCTGTAACAGATCTGTTTGATAAATTTGATTGTAGTCCATCAGATTATATTATTCAAAAGGCTATACCGCTTAGTAAATATTTAGGAAGAAAATTTGAAATAAGGGTAGTAATGCAAAAAAATGGTGAAGGATTTTGGTTAAGAACCTGTATGGTTGCAAGAGTTTCAGGCAAAAATAAAAAGTTTATGACTCCGTATGAGGAATATGATATTAAATCTTCAGTAGTGATGTCAACTTGCTTTGGTGATAATGCTGAAAAAATAGTAGAGGATATAAGAAAGGCATCTAGGAAAGTTGTAGAACTAATTGATAATAAACAAATACAGGCTGGAGAAATTGCTATTGACTTTGCTATAGATAAAGATTCTAATGTTTTTATCATAGAATTAAACTCAAAACCAGATAATCTACTGTCCACTATAGGAGCGTATAAAATGAGAAATACTGCTTTATATAGATTGCTTGAATATGTGAAGTTTTTAGCCTATAAATGAAACAGAAGTTGTTTCTTTAGTGAGGATGCCCCAAGCTACTTTTGAGACATCCTCCTTCACTATATTATAATTATAGTTTTTATATATTTAGGCACATAGTATTCTTCTAATATAAAAAATACTATGTTAATTTAAGTAAGTAGGAGTAGGTAATGTTTACATATCTAAAATATCTATAATTAACAATATTTTTAATTATTGAATAAATATTGTTAAAAGGCATAAAATTAATATGTAACCATATTTTACAATAAATCTATATGTAATAAAACTGACCAGGCGTCAAGTCTGCTAAGTTTTAGCCAAATTTCACTTTGTGAAAAGGTAGAAAATAAAGGCAATGGTGCTATGGGAGTATTTAATTTCTATGGCACCATTTTCTTATATAATATATAAGAAACAACTTTATGGGGGGATTAGTAATGATTATAGGTTTGGTCAAGGAAATTAAGAACAATGAAAACAGAGTAGGATTAACACCTAATGGAGTATCTGTGCTAATCAAAAGAGGACATAAAGTACTAGTTGAAAAATCTGCTGGAGAAGGCAGTGGGTTTGAAGATAGTCAATATGAAAAAGCAGGAGCAGAAATTTTTCCAGATAAAAAGAAGATATTTGATACTGTTGATCTAATAGTAAAGGTAAAAGAACCTTTAGAGTGTGAATATGAACTATTTAGACAGGGACAAACACTATATACTTATCTTCACCTAGCGCCAAATCTAGAACTTACAAAGGCTTTATTAGACAAAAAGGTTACGGGCATTGCTTATGAAACTGTTCAACTTCCAAATGGAAGACTACCTTTATTAGTTCCAATGAGTGAGATTGCAGGACGGATGTCAGTTCAAATAGGAGCAAATCTTCTTCAAAAGTTTAATGGAGGATCAGGGATACTGTTAGGAGGAGTGCCAGGGGTAGCTCCTGGAGAGGTAGTAATCATAGGAGGAGGTATAGTAGGAACAAATGCTGCTAAGATGGCAGTGGGATTAGGAGCAAAGGTAACAGTGCTTGATATTAATAATGAGAGGTTGGCATATCTTGATGATATTTTTGGAGGGAGAATAACAACATTAGCTTGCAATGAATATAACGTTGAAAGTGCGGTTGAAAAGGCAGATTTATTAATAGGAGCAGTATTAGTTGCGGGTGCGAGTGCACCTAAGATAGTAACAGAAGAAATGGTTAAAACTATGAAGAAGGGTTCTGTAATAGTAGACGTAGCAATAGATCAAGGTGGTTCAATTGAGACTATAGATAGAGTAACGACTCATGATAAACCATACTATGAAAAATATGGAGTAATACATTATTCAGTAGCTAATATGCCAGGAGCAGTTCCAAGAACATCTACATTGGCTCTTGAAGCAGCTACACTACCTTATTTATTAGAAATTGCAGATAAGGGTGCTAAAGAAGCAATGTTATCTAATAAAACACTTCTTTTAGGATTAAATACTTATAATGGATTTGTAACATGTAAGCCAGTTGCTAATGATTTAAAGTTACTTTATGTAAATGCAGAGGATGTATTGAGCTTTACAGGTAAAGAAGTTTTATAGGATTTTACTTAAATAAACCTCATATATATCGATATTGTTTGGTTCTAAGCACCTAATGATTGGATAATTAATAAATAAGGTAGCTACGGTAACAATAAAAGACTGTCTAAAGAACAACAAAACTTTAGATAGTTTTTTACATGTTTCACTTTCTTAGGGTGCAGTTGGAACATTATTGGAAATTGGTTTTCATATTGTTAATTTATAAGTGTTTAATTAGAATAGTTAATAAATTAATACAAAAAAGTGCAAAAAGATGAGAAAAACCCAGTGGATAATGTTTACATATTGAAAATATTTATAAAATCTTAAGTTTTTGGGTGTTGAACAAATGATGCTATATAAGTAAAATTATAGTAAGAGTTAGGGTTTAGTAAGTTTTTTGAAAATAGAATTCTTCTTAATAAGAGAGATGAAAAGCAGTTAAGGGGATATTTATTACGAATAAATAGAGCAATGGTGCTAAGGAAGTGTTTAACTTCCTTAGCACCATTTTTTTTGTAAAACTAATTGGGGTAGAAGGGACATAAGATTTTAGTTTAAAAAATGAGATTTTTAAGGGGGACTACTTAATGAAGAAAAAAACATTTATTTTTGGACTGATAGCTACAATGACTGTATCAAGCATGTTAGGGGCATGTGGAAAAGCTGATAGTGCTAGTTCAGGAAGTCAGGTAGTAAAAATTGCAACATGTACACCTCTTTCAGGTTCACAGGCAGCAATTGGGGAATCAATTAAAAATGGAGCTCAAATGGCTCTTGAAGAACGTGTTGAGGAATTTAAAAAGCTAAATATTGATTTGAAATTAGCTGCTCAGGATGATCAAGCTGACCCAAAACTTGGTGTTTCAATTGCACAAAAGTTAATTGTTGATAAGGATGTTCTAGGAGTAGTAGGACACTTTAACTCAGGAGTAGCGATTCCAGCTTCAGAGATTTATAAGAAAGAAAATTTATCTATGGTTTCTCCAGCTAATACAGGAGTTGCAGTAACAGAAAGAGGCCTTGAAAGTGTAAATCGTATTTGTACTAGAGATGATGTTCAAGGGCCGGCAGCTGCTGATTTTGCATTAAAGAATCTAGGGGCAAGAACAGCATTTGTTATTCATGATAAAACAACCTATGGACAAGGAGTAGCTGATGAATTTAAAAAGACCTTTGAGACAAATGGTGGAAATATAGTAGGCTATGAAGGTATAACTGCTGGAGAATCAGATTTTAATGGAGTTTTAAATAAAGTTTCTTCTGTGAAACCAGATGTAGTTTATTTTGGAGGAATATATCCTGAAGGTTCATTAATCATAAAGCAAATGAAGGAAAAGAATATAGAAGCAAAATTTATAGGCCCAGATGGTATGGATTCTAGTGAGGTTGTAAAAATCGCAGGGGAAAGTGCAGTAGGAGTGTATTATACATCTATGTCTGCAGATGTTACTGTAACCGATGCAGGTAAAGAATGGGCTAAAAAGTACGAAGCTAAACTTGGAAAGGCACCAGAAAATTGGTCTATTTATGGATATGACGCTATGAATGTTATGTTAGATGGGATAAAGAAAGCTATTGAAGATAATGATGGTAAAAAACCTTCTAGAGAACAAGTTGTTAAATCAGTAAGAGCCATAAAAGGCTTTGAGGGAGTAGCTACAAAAGTAACCTTTAATAGCAAAGGTGACAATGAAGATGCTGTTATGTATGTATGTCAATTTAAAGAAGCTAAATATCCATCTACTGTAGTTAAGAGTATAAAAGCAAAAGATTATTTAAAATAGCCCTTATTTTTCCTTTAATTAATATATATTATTAGGACCTGATATTTCAGGTCCGCTGTTTTTGAATTAAATATAGATAAACAACTTCATAACTGAATTATAATTCAGATATACAAGTTCATAATTAAATTAAGGATTTAATGATTGAACTTATATATCATTAGGAAAAGCATTACATGTTGAGACTATTTTCATGAATTGTTTAAAGAGTGAAGTTGTTATCGTTAATAGAAAGGAAGTGAATCTATGGACCAATTATTACAGATGATTCCTCAACTTATTATAGATGGGTTAACATTAGGTCTTGTCTACGCTATTGTAGCTTTGGGATACACTATGGTGTACGGTATTTTGGAGTTTATAAACTTTGCTCACAGTGAGGTGTTTATGGTTGGGGCCTTTATTGGAACAGAAGTGCTTTTGTTTATGCAAAGCATGGGGTATTTAAGTTCTATACCTGCGCCAATCGCTTTAATTATTGCTTTACTAATTGCTATGTTATTTAGTGGTACTTTAGGAGTAATAATTGAGAGAATTGCATATAAGCCAATTCGAAAGGCACCTAAGTTAATTCCTTTTATATCAGCAATAGGAGTTTCCTTCTTCTTACAGGATGCTGTTCGTCTCGTAGAAGGATTAATTAAAAATGCGTTTTATATTACTGCTCCTACAATTTTTAATTCAAGTGTAAATATTTCAAGCTCACTTAAGCTTCCTGTGAAAGCAGTTTACATTGCTACAATTTCAATATTTATTATGGTTGCTTTAAATCTTTTTGTTTCTAAGACAAAGTGGGGAAAGGCAATGAGAGCAGTAGCACAGGATCAATCTACCTCTATGCTAATGAGTATAGATGTAGATAAAGTAATTTCTCTTACTTTTCTAATTGGAGCGGCTTTAGGTGGAGCTGCTGGTACATTGTTTTCAATTCAATATTCACTAATTCATCCATATATAGGATTTGTACTTGGAATGAAAGCTTTTACAGCTGCAGTTTTAGGTGGTATAGGAAATATTCCAGGAGCAATGCTTGGAGGTGTAATTCTAGGTATTCTTGAGACTTTTGGATCCGCTTCTTTAAGTGTTGTTTCTCATGGTGTTTTAGGCGCAGAATATAAGGATATATTTGCCTTTATAATTTTAATTGTGTTGCTTTTATTCAAACCAAGTGGATTATTAGGGCAAACTGTAGGAGAGAAGGTGTAAGAAATGAGAAATATTTATAATAAAGTACAAATTCTACTGATTATAGTAGCTCCCGCACTCTTTTTAGTATTTGACAATTCTCCAATTACATTTTTATTATATCTATTCTCTTTATTTACATTATATAAGTGTCAACTTAAAATTCCTATAAAGATTGGAGTTGCTATAGCAAACCTATTATTAATTATTCCTGTTGTGGGTAGAAGCAACAGTTTCTATATGGATATAATAACTCAGGTTGGAATATATTCAGTGCTAGCTATAGGTCTTAATATAGTTGTAGGTTTTGCAGGACTACTTGATTTAGGTTATGTAGGATTTTATGCAACAGGAGCGTATGTATATGCTATATTTGCTTCTGCTCAAGCAAGCAATTTCATATATTCCTCATGGGTTAGCTTCCCGATATCAGGGAACTGGTTTTGGTTATTTTTATTAATTTGTATGATAATAGCTGCTCTTGTAGGAGTATTATTAGGGCTTCCAGTTTTAAGACTAAAAGGAGATTATCTTGCTATAGTTACTTTAGGGTTTGGAGAGATAATAAGAATTTTATTAAACAATATGGATAAACCAATCAATATAACAAATGGACCAAAGGGGATAGTTCCTGTTGAACCACCAAAATTATTTGGAATTACATTAAATTCTTCTGTGCACTTCTATTTTATTGTACTTATTGTTCTTTTACTAACAATTGTAGTAGTAAACAGATTAAATAATTCAAGAATAGGAAGAGCCTGGACTGCAATAAGGGAGGATGAATTAGCAGCAAGAACTATGGGAGTACCTCTTGTTAAAATGAAGCTTATGGCTTTTGCTTGTGGAGCAGCCTTTGCAGGAATGATGGGAGTAATTTTTGCAGCTAAGCAGTCCTTTGTTGATCCATCAAGCTTTGGATTCATGGAATCCATAGGGATACTTGCTATGGTACTTATGGGGGGTATGGGAAGTATAGCTGGTGCAGTTATTGGAGCAGCGGCAGTAGTTATTCTTCAATTTCAAGTATTAAAGGAGTTATCAAATTTCTTCACAAGTCTATCGACTTCTGGAATTATACAAATTCCTTCTCAGTTAGATCCAGCTAAATACGAGAGATTAGTTTTTGGTGTTATTCTTATTATAATGTGTATTTTGCGTCCCAAGGGTATTTTACCTGCTAAAAGAAAACTTCATATTGCAGGTAAAAAGACTCTTAGATTCATTAAAAAAGAAAAAGACTCTTTTTTAACTAGTGATTAGGAGGGATAATATGAAACTGCTAGAAGTTAAAGGATTAACCAAACGCTTTGGAGGACTGACAGCTATTGATTCTATAGATTTAACCATTGATGAAGGGCAAATTGTAAGTGTTATAGGACCTAATGGAGCAGGAAAAACAACTTTTTTTAATATGATAAGTGGTCTTTATCCTTCTGATGAAGGAGAGATTATATTTAATGGGAAAAAACTTAATAAGCTTACTCCAGAAAAGGTGGCTTCCTGTAGGATTTCAAGAACATTTCAAAATATTAGACTTTTCCCAGAGATGCTTACAGTTGAAAATATAATGGTAGGAATGAATATTAACCTATCCTATGGAATTAAAGATATTATTTTTAAAACAAAGAAAATGAAAGATGCGGAACTAAGTGCATATATGGAGGCATTAAAGCTTCTAGAGTACGTTGGATTGGAAGAAAAAGAAAAAGAACTTGCTAAAAGTCTTCCTTACGGAGATCAGAGAAGATTAGAAATAGCAAGAGCTCTTGCTTTAAGACCTAAACTTATTATGCTTGATGAACCTGCAGCAGGTTTAAACCCGAAGGAAACAGAAGAAATGAAGGAATTTATTTTAAAAATAAGAAAAGATTTTGGGTGTTCGATATTATTAATAGAACATGATATGAAGCTTGTTATGGGTATTTCAGATAAAATAGCTGTTATTAATTACGGAGTAAAGATTGCAGAGGGCAAACCTGATTATATTAAAACTCATAAAGAAGTAATTAAAGCTTATCTTGGAGAAGAAAGTGAAGAGATAACAGCTTAAGAGAGGTGAAGTAATGTTACACGATAAAGTAGTTTTGCAATTAAGAAATATTCATACCTACTATGGAAGTATTCATGCCCTTAAAGATATTTCTTTTGAGGTTAAAAGTGGAGAAATAGTAACATTAATAGGAAGTAATGGAGCAGGGAAAAGTACAACTCTTAGAACTATATCATCTATCGTAAAACCTAAAAGTGGTGAAGTGATTTTTCAGAATAAAACAATTAATAATCTTTATGCTCATCAAGTGGCAGAGCTTGGAATTGCTCATGTACCTGAGGGGAGAAAGATATTTCCGAGAATGACTGTTGAAGAAAATCTTGAAATGGGAGCATTTAGATTTGATGATAATGAAAGAATAAAAAGAAATAAAGAGTATGTGTATGGATTGTTCCCTAGACTTAAGGAAAGAGAAAAGCAAAAAGGAGGAACTTTAAGTGGTGGTGAGCAACAAATGCTTGCTATTGGTCGTGCATTAATGAGTGAACCTTCTATATTAATTATGGATGAACCGTCTATGGGACTTGCACCATTAATGATTGATGTTATATTTGATATAATAAAAAAACTAAATTCTAAGGGTATGACAATACTACTTGTAGAACAAAATGCGCATAAAGCATTAAAAATTGCTAATAGGGGATATGTACTTCAAACAGGAAGTATCGTTTTAGAAGGAACTGGCGAGGAACTTCTTAAGAATGATATGGTAAGAGAGGCTTATCTAGGTTAAGTTTAAGGAATAAATATTAGATAGATTTTAGATAGGTTATGTTGTGATAATTATAAATAAAAACATTCCCGTTATCTTTGGAGAAGCGGGAATGTTTTTAGTATTTTAATGTGATGAAGTTGTTAAAAAATTGTTATAAACTTCGTTGATGAAAGTTTTATACAGTAATATACTATTTATGAAATAATATACTATAATGTAAATAGCATCAAATACATAGTTTATGTGTGAAATTGATTAAAATAAAAAGTATAGTGGATGGTGATTTAACATGAGCGACTATATGGTACAACTTATCAATTTAAAAAAAGAATTTAAGGAACATATAGCAGTAGATGATATCTCTATTGATATAAAAAAAGGAGAGTTTTTAACTTTATTAGGACCTAGTGGATGTGGAAAGACAACAACTCTTCGTATTATTGCAGGCTTTGAAGAACCTACAAGTGGTAGGTTGTTAATTGATAATGAAGATGTATCATATAAGCAACCACATGAAAGAGATGTTAATACTGTATTCCAGAGTTATGCTTTGTTTCCTCATATGACTATATTCAATAATATTGCATTTGGTTTGAAATTAAAGAAGTTTTCTAAAAGTGAAATAAAAGAAAAGGTAATGGAAGTATTAAAACTTGTACAACTTAAAGGATATGAAAATAGATATCCATCCCAGCTTAGTGGCGGCCAAAAACAGAGAGTTGCAATAGCAAGAGCAATTGTAAATAGTCCTAAAGTACTTTTGTTGGACGAACCTCTTGGAGCATTAGATTTAAAACTTCGTAAGCAAATGCAATTTGAATTAAAACATCTTCAGCAAAAGTTAGGAATTACGTTTATATATGTAACGCATGATCAAGAAGAAGCATTAACTATGTCTGATAGAATTGCAGTTATGAACGGTGGGAAAATTGAGCAGATTGGAGTTCCTGATGAAATCTATGAAAGACCTAAAACAAAGTTTGTTGCTGATTTCATTGGTGAAATAAATATTTTCGAGGCGAAAATTAAAACAATAGAAGAAGATAATGTGTACATAGAAATAGAAGATGGTCAGCAAATATGTATAAAACTTAAAATGTTATCAGAATATACTCTGGGAATAGATGATAACATACTAATAACTATAAGACCTGAGAGAATGAAATTGAGTTGCTCAAAAGATCAAGGAAAGAATGTTCTTTTAGGGACTGTGAAAGAAAGAATATATGTTGGTTCTGTTCAGAAGACTGTAGTAACTTTGAAAAATGGAAAAGAAATCGTTGTTAATGAACCAGCTGGATATATATTAGATTTAGGAAAGGATAGAAAAGATATATTTGTGAGTTGGGAATATGAACATGCGGTGGTGATAAAACCATGAGGAAATTAAAAGACAAAGGAATTATATGGACCCTTTCACCAATAGTATTTTGGCTACTTGCTTTTTTAACTATACCTCTTATTATAGTTATGGTTATGGGGTTTCTTACAAGAGGTGTATATGGACAAGTTGAATATAATTTTAATACAGAAAATTATACTAAACTTTTAAATCCAGTATATATAAAGATATTAATAAATTCTTTAAAAATCTCTTTTTTAGCTACGATTACGTGTCTTATAACTGGATATCCTTTTGCTTATTTTATAACAAAGGCACCAAAAAGATATAGATCATTACTTTTTATGCTTATAATAATACCTTTTTGGACCAATTCTCTTATAAGAACATATGCTTGGATTGTATTACTTAGGACAACAGGTATTATAAACTCATATTTATTAAAATTAGGTTTGATTTCTGCACCTATACAAATGCTTTATACAGATGGTGCAGTTTTACTTGGTCTTGTATATACATTATTCCCTTTTATGGTTCTTCCGTTATATGCATCCATAGATAGTGTTGATAAATCTTATATTGAAGCCGCAACTGATCTTGGAGCTACCCCTTGGAGAACTTTTTGGAAGATAACTATTCCTCTTACAATGCCAGGAATAATAGCAGGATGCATACTTGTTTTCATTCCAACATTAGGATTGTTTTTCATTCCAGATTTAATGGGTGGTAGTAAAGTCATGCTTATTAGTAATCTTATAAAAAATCAATTCCTTACAGCAAGGGATTGGCCTTTTGGTTCAGCTATTTCTATAGTCATTATAGTGATTACTTTTATACTTATAGGATTATACGTTAAGCTTAGTGGAGGTAGTAAAAAAACGGAGGTGATATAGTTGAGGAATAAAGGAATAACGAGAAGTATATTTTCATTATATACAATTTTAATATATATAGTTTTATATATGCCAATGATTATTTTAGTGGTTTTTTCATTTAACAATTCAAAAGTTAATGCTGTATGGCAGGGATTTACTTTCAAATGGTATCTAGGATTGATGAAGGATAGTGCAGTCTTAAAGGCCATGGCAAATAGTATTATGATAGCTGTTATAAGCACTTTGATTTCAACAATGATAGGTACTTTAGCAGCAGTAGGAATGTATAAATATAAATTTAAGGGTAAAACAGTGTTAGATGGTATGATCTATGTACCGGTAATAATACCAGAATTAGTAATGGGTATAGCGCTACTTATGTTATTTTCTCAGGTGAAACTTCCGCTTGGAATGTTAACATTGATTTTAGCACACATAACATTTAGTATTTCTTATGTTGTTATTGTAGTAAAGGCAAGGCTAGAAGGATTTGATAAAGCACTTGAAGAAGCAGCAATGGATTTAGGAGCTAGTCCGTTTCAAACTTTTATAAAAGTTACACTTCCTATTATAATGCCAGGAATAATAGCAGGAGCTCTTTTAGCATTTACATTATCACTTGATGACGTAATAATAAGCTTCTTCGTTTCGGGTCCAGGAGCTACAACTTTACCTCTGAAGATATTTTCTATGGTAAGGCTTGGAGTAACGCCTGAAATAAATGCACTTTCAACAGTAATGTTAATATTTACATTAACAGTTGCAGTTATTTCAGAACTAATTAGATTGAAGTTTAGTAACAACAATTAAAATTTATATAATTGGGGGATGATGATTTTAATGATTAAGAAATCAAGGATATTTAAAAGATTAATAAGTGCAGGACTTATAGCTTTTATGCTAGGAAGTGTCATGACTGGATGTGGCAAAAAACAATCAGAGCTTAATGTTTTCAATTGGTCTGAATATCTTCCGCAATCAGTTATAGAAAAGTTTGAAAAAAAATATAACATAAAGGTTAACTATACTACTTATTCATCAAATGAAGAAATGCTAGCAAAGATTATGGCTGGTGGTTCACAGTTTGATATTTCCGTAGCAACAGATTATATGGCAGATATAATGATAAAACAAAAATTAGCTGAAGAAATAAACATGGACAATATTCCTAATCTTAAGAACATAGGTGAACAATTTAAGAATATGTCATATGATCCAGGAAACAAATATACCGTTCCATATATGTGGGGAAATGCTGTAATTGCTGTTAATACAAGCAAAGTAAAAACTAATGTTACAGGATATAGTGATTTATGGAATAGTGAATTTAACAATTCACTTGTAGTATTAGACGATGAGAGAGCAATATTAGGTGCTGTACTTAAAAAGCTAGGATACTCCATGAATGAAACTGATCCGAAGAAATTAGAAGAAGCTAAACAAGAGTTCTTAAAGCTTAAGAAAAATATAAAAGCTTATGACAGTGATAGTCCGAAAACTTCGCTTATAAATGGAGAAGCTGCTGCTGGAATCGTTTGGGGTGCTGAAGCAGTACTTGCAGAAAAGGAAAATAAAGATATAAAAGCCGTATTACCTAAAGAAGGTATGTATTTATGGCAAGATAACTTTATAATTCCTAAGGGTGCACCTAACAAGGAAAATGCTGAGCTTTTTATAAACTTTATACTTGATCCTGAGATAAGTGCAGAGATTTCAAAGGATTTTCCATATGCAAATCCTAATGTAGAAGCACATAAATATATGGATAAAGAGACTTTAGAAAACAAGACTATATATCCAGGTGAAGAAGATATGAAAAAAGGAGAACATCTTAAGGATTTAGGAGATGCTCTTAAAGAATATGATAAAATTTGGACTGAAGTAAAAAGTCAATAATTGAAAATATATTAAAGGGGCTTTTTCAAAAGTAGTAATACTTTTGAAACGGCCCCTTAACTTTTACTTTCATTAATTGTTTATGTAGATCTTTAGGAGGCTTAGTGGCCTTGCACTCTTATTTGCTGCCTAAACTCTGGCTCAAATTTAATAGAACTTTAAACTGTAGCTTCGCATTGACATAGGAATTTTAGTCGTTCTATCTTAAAGTTTGAATTTGCTAGTATCTCTGGCCAAATCTTAACCATTTGATATACCTTATTTTTTTTGTTATCGGCCAAAATATCCCAAGGTACAAGACTAGGATCAGTTTTTTTCTTATTATCTTTATTATCACCATATTTCCAACCCGTTTCTTTTCTGTGAAGACACCAGCGAGTATGTTCATATACAGCTAGAATATTAAGTTCTTTTTCAGTAAATTCTATAGCTGTTGGTTTCTCTTTAACAGAAACGACATCATAGTTAATTCTGAGTAAGGCATTTGGAATATGTTTTGCTTGATTACGACTAGAATTTTTTAAATCTTCACTAAGTTCTTCCCATGGTTTTATAAAATCCAAATCTATATTCTTGTTATTCTCATTAAGTATTCTATACTTTTCATGAATATCTATTGCAAGTTTTTCGATTTTTTCACTAAAAAAAGCATCATGCATTAAATGACGTAAGAATTGTTCTTCATCTACATGCAGTTTTAGTTGCTCTTTAGATGGTAGATGAGATTGTTCCCACTTTTTTGCATTAGTTAGCATACTCATCTCTAATATAGCTTCCATAGATCTTGATTCATGCTTATATCTTGGAACTTTAAGTAGAGCTCTTACTACACCATTATCAATCTGAACTTCTCCATTGTCATTTATAAGATGAGGTACTTTTCTCTCAAGTAGTGAACGTAATAACATTGCCCTTCTAATGATGAATAGTTGATCCCATTTTTTATCAGTTTGATTTGGCCCTAGGATATTTACGTAGCCTCTTAGACGGCTTACAAAGTCTGGACCTTTGGCACCTTTGAATTCTGATAGAAATTGTTTTTGCTCATTCTCATCGTTTATATCCTCACCACAGAATTCCTTAAATGTACTGCTTGTTCCACCAGCAAATACAAAAATAGCTTTCCCGATAGGATGAATAGAATCTCCTTCTCTGAATACTCCATCCTGCATAGGGGCTAATAAGTATTTTAACCAGCCAAGCTTTCCTTCAAAGGCTGAATCAAATTCATCAAAAAATACTAGAGGAACTTTGCCTTCTAAAGAAAGATCTCTTACTTTATGAAAGGCGCTTATTAGATCTGATAGTGATTGGAACTGCGATAAATTAAAATTTAATTTCTTAATTAAATTTGGAGCAATACTAGCAGCTACTTCCGTTACACCAAAAGATTTTCCAGATCCAGGAGTTCCAAATACAGCAATAGAAAGTGGACGTTCTATATTCCTAGATGAGATATATTCACACATGAGATTTTTAATACTTCTATAGCTTTCAATTTCTGTTCTATCTACAGTTTGTAATTTCCCAAACTGTGCTATAGGTATGAATTTAAGTGCATTCTTTACTCCATTTTTAACAATATCATAAGCTATTTCTGCTAAATTCGTAGAACTTTTATCTTTAAGAATGTACCAGCAGGAATAACAGTTAGTATTAAATGAATTAGGTATTTTCACATCTTGAACATGTTCCTTGTATATAAAATCATTTTCTCCTTCAAGAAATATTGAAGGATTAGGAAATTGATATTCTTCAATATTTTTTCCAAAGCCTTCGGTGAAATATTTTTGAGCAGCAACAATACCGTCACGAATACCCTTATCTATTGATTGAGAAAGCTCGTCGTTGTTATGATTTCCTGAAACAATACCACGTGCAAGTCCAGCAACGAAGCAAGAGGTAAGTCCATACATTTTGCCTTGAGTTTCTTTAAAAGAACCTCCTTCAAATTCATAAGGAAGGAAGTATAAACGAGATTCAGTTGAGCTTTCATTTTTATAATATATGGCACCCTCAAGGCCGAAGGGAACTATTAAGTGACTACATTTTGCAAGAAAGGAGAGGTTAGGATTATTATTAATTTGCCATACAAAATCTTGAGCTGTTCTTTCCCAAGAAAGACTTTTACTTATATTAACTCCTTTTGAACGTAGATCATCACCGTTTATAACTACTATGGTTTTTTCAATATGAAATTTTTCTAAGTGTTTCCAAAGAGTGCTGGAACCATTAGGATTATTCATCTTATATAAGATTATTGGAGATTTATTAGATGATTTTAAAGCTAAAGGCCAGAATTCTTTATTAGAATTAAAACTATTATTTTCATCATCTAATATAACTATATCAGCATTATCATTATCATTTATAATAGGGAGTAACTTAGGCAGACCAGATGATGGTCCTGTAAACCCAAGAAAGCGTCCTACTCTGTACACTTTATCATTATTTTTTTCATTAGCAGATATAGGAAAAAGCTCTAACTCTGCAGTAGAGCGAAGAAATTCTCTTGATGAAGCTGATTCTAGATCTGGTATTTTAGGTGAAAGTATACAAGCACCTGTTGATAAAGCTACAAGTTTTGATAGAAGTAGGGCCTCTCCAGACTTTAAGGCATTATGCATATTTAAATGAGTCTGCCAGTTCAAACCTTTATTATTTTGAGGATCTGTTATCCATTGTAGAGAATTTATACATATATCTCCTGATACGACTATTGTTACATTTCTATTATCCATAGTTATCACCCCTAATGTATTAAGTTTTGCAATAATTTAATAATATCTTTAACTAATAAATAGATTGATTATATCGATAAACAATTTTATAACTAAATTTATAAGGATTAAAGTTGTTTATACTCATAACTAATAATATGTTTTATTTAGTTTTTACTATTGTATGATATTCTTTATTGAATTATAACATAATTGTAATAAAGAATATATGATTTCAGTCACATTTTACTTATTTTTTTTAAAACTAAATTTAAATTGACAATTATTCTATGTTTAGGTATTATTTATTGTAAACCTGTAATTATAGGATGGTTTACAATAGATATTAGGAGGAGTTATATGAATAACAAAACTAGAGATATGATTTTAGTAGCACCATCAGTAAAAATTGTACCTATATTAACAAAAGAAGAGTTTATATATAGTATTAAAATAGAAGAGAAGCTTAAAGGTGCACTTTAATGACTAAAGGTATTTTTATCACAGGTACAGGAACAGATGTAGGAAAAACAATTGTTACTGCAGGATTAATGGAATTACTTCGTTCTCATGGATATAATGCATGTTATTTTAAGCCTGCTCTAAGTGGTGCCATTGAAGAAAATCATATGTTAATCCCTGGGGATACTAAGTTTGTAAGTAGAGTAAGTGGCCTTAAAGAAAAATATGAAGATATAACACCTTATATATATAAAACTGCTACAGCTCCGCATCTTGCTTCTAAAATAGAAAATAAGCCTATTTGTATAAACCTTGTAAAAGAAAAATTTGAAGCTTTGAAAAAGAAATATGATTTTATAGTAGTAGAGGGTAGTGGAGGTATTGTATGTCCTTTAATAGATAATGAGAATGGAATCTATCTTCTACAGGATCTTATAAAGGAATTAAATTTAACTGTGATAATAGTAGCAAGTGCAGGTCTTGGAACAATAAATCATACAGTAACTACAGTTGCCTATATTAAGAATTTAGGAATAAAAATTAAGGGGATTATAGTTAATGGTTATGAGGATACTGTTCTTTGTAATGACAATATAAAAATGATTGAAAAACTTACTAAAGTCCCTATACTTGCAATATTTCCATGGATTGATGGCGTAGATAAAGAAGAATTAAAGTTAAAAAAGTTTATTGATGAAGTCCATAATTCTTTACAGGTAGAAGACTTAATTAATTGTATGGATGAAATTTAATTTATCTATATATGGAGGATAGAATGAATAGTTATCAGAAAAAAGATTTACAGTATATATGGCATCCTTGCTCCCAGATGAAAGATTATGAGGAGTTACCTCCTATTGTAATTGAAAGAGGAGAGGGGTGCTACCTTTATGATGTGGAAGGTAATAAATACTTAGATTGTATATCGTCATGGTGGACAAATTTGTTTGGACACAGCAATAAAAGGATTAATAAAGCACTACAGAATCAAATAAATAATATAGAACATGTTATTTTTGCAAATTTTTCAAATAAACCGGCTATAGAATTAGCAGAAAAACTTGTAGAGATTACTCCTGACAGATTAAAGAAGGTTTATTTCTCTGATAATGGTTCATCTGCAGTAGAAATTGCTCTAAAGATGAGTTTTCATTATCATCAGCAAAAAGGAGTAAGTAAAAAAACTAAATTTGCGACTATAACAAATGCGTATCATGGTGAAACTTTAGGAGCTTTATCTGTTGGGCATTTAGATCTTTACAGTAAAATATATAAGCCCCTTCTATTTGATACTATAAGGGCAGAGGGTCCTGATTGCTATAGGTGTAAGTATGGTCAAAATAGAGAAACTTGTAATGCAGAATGCTTTGAAGATATGGAAAAAGTTTTACAAGATAAACATGAAGAGCTTTGTGGTATAATAATTGAACCAATGATTCAGGGAGCAGCGGGTATGAGAATGTATTCTCCGATATATCTTAAGAAACTAAGAATTGCTTGCGATAAATACCAAATACATTTTATTGCTGATGAAATAGCTGTAGGCTTTGGAAGAACAGGTAAGATGTTTGCTTGTGAACATGCAGGAATAAGTCCAGATCTTATGTGTTTATCTAAAGGAATTTCTGCTGGATATATGCCTATGTCTGTAGTAATGACTAGTGATGAAATATATGAGGCTTTTTATGGAGAATATACAGAGCTTAAAGCTTTTTTACATAGTCATACTTATGCAGGAAATGCTATGGCCTGTGCAATAGCTTGTGAGAGTTTAAAGATTTTTGAAGAGGACAATGTTCTTGAAAATAATAAGATAAAATCGCAATTAATAAGAGAATTAACACTAGAGAAAGCTAAAAATTGCCCTTATGTAGGGGAGGTTCGTCAGCTTGGAATGGTAACAGCTGTGGAACTTGTTAAAGATAAAGTAACGAAGGAAGTTTTTTCGTGGAAGGATAGAGTAGGCTATGAAATATATAAAATAGCTTTAAATAAAGGTCTTTTATTAAGGCCTATAGGAAATGTGTTATATTTTTTACCACCATACGTTATAACAGAAAAGGATATTAAGTATATGGTTAATACTACTTTTGAAAGCATATATGAATATTTTAGGAAGTAAGCATAGTTTCTTAGATACCTTTATAATAGATAAATATTTTATAAACTTAAAAATAGAGTGAAATAGAAAATGATTAATTTTCCGTTTCGCTCTATTCAGTTATAAACGCTTTTGATCTTATCATGTTAATGTTTATCATTTATAAAGTATCCTTATCAGGAGTTTTAATTTGAAATTGATTTGTTTTTCCCATCATATAAGCTAACTTAATTATGGATTTTTCATCTGCAGTCATTTCTCTATCAAACATTTTTTCAAATTGCTCGATTAATTTAGATGTGTCAATTTTTTCTTTTCTGCGTCTATGTCTATTTGAACTCTGTCTATTTGGATTATATATAGTAGTTTTAATCTTTTCACTATAGATTTTTTTGAAGATCTCTGCAGTATAGTAAGCATCATTAAAAGCATGGTGAAATTGATTTTTTAATTCAATATTTAATAATTCTACTGCATTGCTTAAGCCAATATTAGTGCCTTTTGGGCAATTAAGATATTTAGATGCGTAAGATTGAAGATTAATATATTCTTTAGGGATTGGGGATCCATCTAACCCATGATATGCTATGTTTCTAAATAACTCTTTCATATCTGCTATTCCCCATACACATAAAATACTTTTGTCATCTTTCACAAAATCGATAAGTTCTTTATAGATTTCCTTAAAAGATTCTGCAGTATTTAATTCGTCCATTGTAATACCTGTAATTTCTTTTACATAAGGATGAATTTCAGTATATATTTCAGGTTTTATTAGTTTATCTAGAGTTGAAATTGTTTTATGATTTTCATCGAGCTTTACTGCACCAATTTGAATTATTTCAAAAGGGCATCTTTGGGTTACTATGTTTTTATTTTCTTTGTTTAAATTGTAATCTTGATTAAATTCTAAATCAAATATTATATAATTCATTTTCTTCGCCCCTTAACGTAATTCATATTACTTAGTATGCCATTAATTAAAGAAAAACAAAGATTAGGGGTTAAAGCTATATATTTCATCTATAGATTTTCAGGTCTTGTTTCTTATAGTATTTACTTTAGGGTAACCTACAGATATTACTAGTGCAACCCTTTGATTTTTAGGTATATTTAGAGGTTTTTGTATTTATTTTTTAACAGGTATATCAAAATATGAACGAACACTTTGACGGGTTTTGACTAATTCTTAAAAATTCATAAGTGCACCTCGTTATTATGAAATATCTATATAGTAATATTATACTATAGTAGTAAAAAAATTAAATTCTATAATTAGCTATAATTAAAAATAAAATATACTTACTGGAAAATAAAAGTTGTTGCTTCTTTTGTGTAATAAAAAGAAGCACCTTAATGAATGGAACTATATCAATTTCAAGCTGTTTATTAAGTATATCTATATTTCTAGAATGTATTTTTAATATTTAATTTACGCTAAGATAATAAGAACTTAATATAAGATAATTATTATAATAGTAGATAGTGTTTTAAAATAAAATGGTGGAGGTAAAAAATGAATTATTTATATGATTATCATATCCACACTACCTATTCAGTCGATGGGAAGAATACACTGCTTGAAGTATGTAAAAGTGCGGTGGAAAAGGGGTTAAAGGAAATCGCTATAACAGATCATTTCGAGCCAACATCTAAAGATGAGAAGTATGAAATATACAAACCTAACAATTTGTTGTTAGAAGTTGCAGAAGCAAATGAAATATTTAGAGGGAAACTTAAAGTAAAGGTTGGAGTAGAACTAGGACAACCACATTTATTTTCATCAACATCTCAAGCATTAGTTAATTCTGTACCTTTTGATTATGTTGTTGGATCAGTTCATAAATTGCCAGGAGATATAGATGTTAATGAAATTGACTATAACAGTGTGGCTTTAGAAGAGATATGCCAAATTTATATCAACCAGGTAAAGAAACTTGTAATTAATGCTGATTTTAATTGTGTAGGTCATATAGATTTAATAAAAAGATATAGTACCGATATTTATAAATCAAGGATTACATTAATGATGCAACAAGAATTGTTAAAACAAATTTTTAAAATATTAATTTTAAAAGGTAAGGGCATTGAACTTAATACTTCAGGATTAAGGCAAGCTCCTAAAGAAACTATGCCGGGAATAGATGTGCTGAAGCTTTATCATGAACTTGGAGGCGAAATATTAACTATAGGATCTGATGCCCATTGTGCAAATGATGTAGGAAAGGATCTAGAGACGGGTATCGAAATTGCAAGGCAGGCAGGGTTTAAATATTTAACATTGTTTAGTAATAGAATACCTGAATGGATTATGATAAGCGATAAGAAGAATTTTTATTATATAGGTAGAAGTAAGAATATTATATAAAACTGATATAAAGCTCTTAAAAAGGGAGCTTTTTTTATCTGTAAGTTTATAATTATATATTTATTTTATAATTAAAAAACCAGTATTGAGCATTATATTGATATCCCAATACTGGTTTTTATAGCTATATTTAATATTTTTGTAAGTCACTTAGCTAAAGTTTTGCCTAAAATTACTTTTGCCACGACTTCTAGTTCAATTACATAAAATCATTATCTACTGTAATAATACAGTTATATTGTGGATGTAGATTCTTTATATCCTGTGTAATTTTTTCTTTAAGCTCCTCTTCTGTCATCATCTTATCTAACTGCCATGAATTCACTACTACATCAAAAATAAGATTTTTCTTCTCTCCATCTCCTACAACTCTAAAGTCGTGCATAGATTTTACAAGGGGATTATATTCTATTATTTTTTCAACCATTCTTTTGCAGGATTTTATTTCTTCGCAATCTGTGCAAATTGGATCCATATGAATTACTAAATATATATTGAACTCTTTAGAAATTTCTCTTTCTGCTGTATCGATTATATCGTGAATTTGCATTATATCAATATCTGACGGAATTTCAGCATGTATAGAAGCCATACACTTCCCATGACCATAATTGTGTATTATTAAGTCATGAACTCCTGTTATATTTTCATATTCCAATACGCTTTCCTTTATTTTTTTAACTAACTGTGGATCAGGTGCTTCTCCTAAAAGAGGATTGACTGTTTCTTTAACAAGGGAGTATCCTGAGTAAAGTATTACTAATGCTACTAAAATACCTATATAACCATCTACAGGTAATGTTGTGAATTTAGGAAGTAATAATGATAAGGCAACACAACTTGAAGTTACTACATCTCCTAAAGCATCAAAGGAGGCTGCTTTCAAGGCAGAAGAGTTTATGGTTTTACCTATATATTTATTAAATTTACTTAGCCAAAATTTAAAGATTATAGATCCTAATATGAGGAAAAAGGGAACAGCCTCAAAGGTGATTGGTTCTGGGTTAATTACTCTTTCAAAAGAAGACTTAACAAACTGAAACCCCACAAGTATAACCATGAAAGATACTATAAGTGCAGATATATATTCTATTCTTCCATGACCAAAAGGATGCTCCTCATCTGCAGGTTTATTAGACATTTTAAAACCTACTATAGTTATTATAGAAGAAGCGGCATCAGATAAGTTATTAAATGCATCAGCCATTACTGCAATACTAGCTACGATAAGTCCTACTGAAAGTTTTATGGTAAAAAGTATAATATTTATTGCTATTCCTATTATTCCACCAAGTAATCCAAAGCTTTCTCTTACCTTTTCATTGTTTGTGTCTTCATAATTTTTTACAAATGTTCTTACTAATAATTTAGATAGCATTCACAAACACTCCATTTCAAATTCTAATTCTAATTTTGTTATAATATAATATATTGATTATACTATAAATTTAGGAGAGATATGTATGAATTGTTATATTCACAATGATAGAGAAGCCACTGAAACATGTGATAGTTGTGGTTGTTTTATATGTATTGAATGTAACAATGAGATAAATGGCAAGAATTATTGTAGAAAATGTATTAAAGAAATGTATATTGAAAAGTTAACAAAAATTGAAGAATTAGAAGAGATGGCAAAACAACAGTCTATGGTATTTATGAATACTGATCAAGATGATGCCACAGCTTTCAATTCTTCTAGTTTATCAAGTTCTTCAGATAGTGTAAATCTATATCCCAAATGTACTAAAAGTAGAGTTGCAGCAGCATTATTAGCTATTTTTTTAGGTGGATTAGGTGCACATAAATTTTATCTAGGTCAAACTGGTGTAGGGATTGTATACTTACTTTTCTCCTGGACGTTGGTACCAGTAATACTTGGTGTTATAGAAGGAATTATTTATTTAATTTACAGTGATAAGGTTTTTGCAGCACAGTATGGACCACGTTAAGGCTATAAAAATTTATTGAATTCTACTCTAAAATAAAGACTAAAGTAATAAAGCCACTACTAAATTTTCGAAAAAAGTAGTGGCTTTTGTTTGTTGTTTCATAAAATGACAGAAAATAAAACTAGATAGGTGGATTTGATAAGTTTATTTTTTTTTGGGAGAAACATATAGATTTCCTGAAGTATCTAACCCTGCATAAAATACATCTTTCACATCTTTAATATTATGAGTTTTTAGCTGTTTTCTAAGCCAATATTCATCATAATTTGTATATTTCAAATTATCATATATTATTTTGCCATCAATAATTACGTCGCTTGTCAATCCTTTGTAAGTTCTCAAAATATTTAGATCACCAGTTGTTATTGGTTGCTTATTAGGTTTTGGCAGTACAGATAACTCACCATCAATCTCCATAACTGCGAACTCAACATCTCCTATATTAAATATATCTTTTTCTCTTAGTTGCATTATTAAGTCGTTTATAGTAACTTTTGATTTTTTAAGATTATAATCTAATATGTTACCATTTTTAATTAATATGATTGGTTCACCACCTATTAATTTTCTAAATTTAAAACTTTTAATATGTAAATAATCTGTAATTATCACTAATATAGTAATTATTGCTGCTGAAATTATAGCCAAGAATAAGGAATCCTCCGATCCCAATGCCATTCTTACTGCCACAGACCCAATAGTAACTCCAACTAAAAAATCAAAAAATGTTATCCGTGAGATTAATTTTCTTCCAATTAATCTTCCTAGAATTAATAGAATAATATATGAAGATATACTTCTTAGGATTATTTCTATAGTTTTGTTATTCATAGTTTTACTCCTTAGATTATTACTTTTTATATTGATATATTGTCAAAACATTTTTAACACTATTCATTTTCATGTACTTTATAGTTTTTGTTTTATAAAAAGTCATTCTAAAATCTTTTTTTAAATATTTCCTTTTTTTTACTTTTATTAATTAAAATATTTACTTTTTATGTAATTAGAAGGTATAATTTACTTAAATAACAAATTTTAAAACAGATTATATTAAATAATTTTATTATCTGAATATGTATTATATCTTATAATATAAAATATAAGATTTTTAATGAGGTGAGTTTATTGAATATAATTAAAAGATTTGTGCGGAGTTTAAGTGAATATTATGAAAATGGTTTAGGCAATAAAGAATATAATATAAGAGGATTTAATAAAGAAAGAATCCATAGTAATGGAACAAAATATGACGATAATGGTTACGATTACCATGGATATGATAAAAATGGATATGATAGAAATGGATATAATATAAGAGGATTTAATAAAGACGGAATCCATATTACTGGAACAAGATATAATTATGAAGGTTATGATTGTGATGGATATGATAGAAATGGATATGATAGAAATGGATATGACAGAAGAGGATTTAATAAGCAGGGACTTCATAAAAATGGATCAAGATACGATAATGATGGATATGACTTAAAAGGGTATAATATAAGAGAATTTAATAAGCAAGGACTTCATAAAAATGGAACAAGATATGATGATGAAGGCTATGATTTAAGAGGGTATGATTCAAGAGGGTTTAATAAAGATAGAGTTCATAAAAATGGGACAAGATATGATAATAGAGGCTATGATTATGACAGTTATCATAAAAGTGGAACATTTTTTAATGATGACGGTTATGATATAAATGGCTATGATATAAGGGGATTTGATAAGGCTGGAATTAATAAAAATGGAACAAGATATGATAATGAAGGCTATGATATAAGAGGATTTGATAAAGCAGGACTTAATAAAAATGGAACATTTTTTGATGATACTGGTTATGATATACGAGGTTATAACATTAGGGGGTTTGGTAAAGAGGGATTTAATAAAAATGGAACAAGGTATGATAATGACGGTTATGATATAAAGGGGTTTAATAAAGAAGGTCTTAATAAAAATGGAACATACTTTGATAATGAGGGGTATAATATAAAGGGTTATGATAAAAGTGGATTTGATAAGGATGGATTTCATGAAAATGGAACAAAATATGATAATACTGGATATGATTTAAGTGGATATGATGTAAGAGGATTTAATAAGGATGGGATTCATAAGAATGGGACAAGATATAACTATGAAGGTTATGATATAACAGGTTATGATAAAAAAGGATTTAATAAGCAAGGACTTCATAAAGGTGGAACAAAATATGATTCTACAGGTTATGATGCAAGAGGTTTTAATAAGTATGGAATTCATAGAAATAGAACAACATATGACTTTGAAGGTTATGATGTAAGAGGTTATGACGAAAGAGGATTTAATAAGCAAGGACTTCATAAAAATGGAACAAGATATGATGATGATGGATATGACTTAAGTGGGTATGATATAAGTGGATTTAATAAAAATAGTATACATCAAAATGGAACATATTTTGATGATGAGGGATATGGAGTAGATGGTTTTAATATTTTAGGTTTAGATAGAGATGGATATAATAGAGGTGGCCTAGATAAACAGGGATATGACAGAGAAGGATATGACAGATACGGATATAATAAAGATGGCTTTGATAGAGAAGGCTTCGATATGTATGGGTACAATAAGGAAAGCTATAATAAAGAAGGCTATAATAGATATGGATTTAATGCAGAAGGATATGATAAAGAAGGATATAATATAGACGGATTTAATATAGATGGATATGATAGAGAAGGCTTCGATATATATGGATATAACAAAGCTGGCATTGATAGAGATGGTTATGATAGAAGAGGTTTTGATGCAGAAGGATATGACAAAGAGGGATATAATATACGAGGATTTAATAGAGATAACCAAGATAGGCAAGGTTATAAAATAACAAAGACGTTCTCACTCATGTGAGGACGTCAATTTTTTTGAATACTTTAAATTCTTAAGCATAATTCTTTCTATATTAGCTGGATTACAAGCCATTATTTTTTCTTCTATCTCTGTATCAAATATAAAGCTTATCTCTATGCTATCAGCATAATTTGCAACTGAAAGAGATATTTATTCAATTTTCTACTAACAAATCAATAATTAATTATTGGGGCTGTGATACTAGTAGAGATCAGCTTATTGGGTACATATGGTATGCATATCAGAGATCAGATTTTAAAATATATGGCTTACATATATAAGAAAAATTTAAGAATAGCAATATTATTGGTTAATTTTGAATATTTGGAATATTATGTATGGAAATATAGCTCCATAGATGATATGATAAAAAAAAGGGGGGATTTTATGCGTAGCTTTACAAAAAATAAATTCAAAGTTTTAAAGGATGAACTAGATTTCTATAAAGATAATAGTCTCATAACAGTAGAACAGTATAAAAATATAATGAGTTTATACTCTGTTAAAAATGATTTGAATTTTATTACTATTTTACTTTTAATAGGCTCTGTACTTATTGGCCTTGGAATACTAACTTTTATAGCAAGTAATTGGCAAGCTCTAAGTAAGTTATCTAAGTTTTCGATTATATTGATTATCTTTTTAGGTTTTAATTTTGGAAGTTATAAGCTGTATAATAGATTACCTAAAACCAGTAGGAGTCTACTTTATAGTGGAGTAATAACCTTTGGAGCAGGCATATTTTTGGTTGGTCAAATGTTTAATTTTGGAGGTGAATTTACTACACCAATATTATTATGGGCTCTAGGAACACTCTCTATTGTGGTATTTTTTAAAGATAAAATTTTATTTATTTTTTCAGATATTCTTCTCTTGATTTATATAAATGGCCACTTTTCAACGAATAACTTACCATTAGCTGTTTTGATCCTAATTCCTATTCTTTATTATCTTAATAACCATTTTAATTTGGATAAAAATATAACCTTTTTTAATAATTGGATAGCTATAAATACATTTATATTTTTATTAGATAAGTATGGAAAAAATTTTACTATAGATATTATAGTAGTATTTGTTATTGGAATGATTATGTACTATATTCCAATGGACTTTCAAGGGAATGTATTCAAGTTTCAAGGAAACATAATATATGGAATAACTGGTTTAATGTTAACTTTCCCTGACAATTGGACAGAACTTAAATTTTTAACTGATTCTAATACTAAGATTGTAAGTGTAGTTTTCTCAATAGGTTTTCTAATATTTTTACTATTACAAACACATAAGAAAAATCTTATTTCACTGCCTATTATACTCTTTATAATTATGCGATATTATTTTGATACTTTGTATGATTTTATGCCTAAATCTTTATTCTTTATAATTGGAGGAATTGTATTAATAGGTTTTGGCTACTATTTTGAAAAGTTTAGAAAAGATAGTAGAGGTGAGAAATATGATTAATAGTATAAAAGAATTTTTAAGGTTTAATTTATTTTCTAAATTTGAAGAACTTAATATTAAAAGAAAATTTTTAATAGTCACATTAATACCTGTAATAATTTTATTATGTATGACCATTTTACCTTTGCTTACTTTATATAAAGGAACTGAAGTATCCATTCTAGCAAATGCATACCATTCTTCAGATTCATTTAGAGGAAAAAATTTATATTTAGAATATAAAATTAGTAATGTTACTGTTGATAAGCTACCAGACTCTATAAAAACATTAAATAAAAATTCTAACAATAGGCCTATAAATGCTTATGCTGTACTAAAAAAATCTGGAGATATATATGACTTAGATTATATATCCATTGAAAAACCTAAAACAGAATTATATTTAAAATGTAGAGTGTTACCATACTTTGATGAAAGTATTGATGGTTTTAAAAAGGAAGATGTTTATATTACTTATACTTTAGATAGGTTTTTTACTTCTAATGAAAATAAATCTTTAAATTCATATCCAGAAAATATAGAATATAATAACAATCAGTGGCTATATACTGCAAAAATTAAAATTTATAATGGATATGCTATTTTAAGTGATGTGCAATTAAGGTAGAAAAGATATACTAAAATCAATAGTTTTTAAGCATTCTGTCAAAAGGGGATAGCCCTTAAAGCTGATATCTTATTTCATGTAATTTCACGAAGTGAAATGTTACTCAAGCTATAGATACACAACTTCATAAATGAATTTTTTTAGCATTGAAGTTGTGTATCTTTATAAAAAACAGCAGTACAAATAAATGGTCTAAAGATAAATACAAGACTATTTATCAATATACTTCTCCCGGTGTATCAATATAAGATATCATAAGGAATAACAATAATAAGTAAGTATACAAGCTTTAAATTAAAATAAAGGTGTAAATGCTAAAATATTATAGTGATATATGATGATAAGATATCACTTGTCGACTTGATGCGACAAATTAAAAAGTAGTTTCTCACTAGATGTCAATTCAACTTGAAAAATTATAAAAAAAGTTGTTGACAGAGAAGCGAAAAGCTGATAAGATAATCAAGCGGTCAGTTGATGACACGCAAAAGTAACTTGGTCTTTGAAAATTAAACAGAGGAAATTAAGTACAGCAATTCTTTTGAGAGCAAGA